>PLBW01000027.1 GCA_003135475.1 Acidobacteriaceae bacterium | reverse complement strand
TCCAGACTCGATATCAGTTTGTCCTGGTCCTCTTCCAGCATGTCGGGACGGACGATGAACATCAATTCATAAGTACGTAGCATTCTGTTCTCTCTCCTGAGCTGCCAGCCGTCAGCTATCAGCCGTCAGCCAGTTCGCTCTTGGTGTTTCGCCGGGTGCCCCATCCTTTCGCCCGCTTTTGGCGAAAGGGTGGGATCCACCGTTCTATTTCTGTTGTCATCCTGAGCGCAGGCGACCTGTCGTTGGTCGCCGGAGTCGAAGGACCCCTATCGCTCGAATGACTCTTCGTCTCAAAACTCAAAACTCGAAACTCGAAACTCGAAACTTGAAACTGCTCTTCTTAATCACTGGCCTCCTCGGCCTTGCGATTAAAGCGATTCATGGCTGCCTGCACGCCTTCGCCGAGAATGATCCGCACCGCCTCGGCCGCCGAATCCAATACCTGGTCAACGACTGGGAGCTGCGACTTCTTGAACTGCGACAACACATACCGTGCACCGTCGCCTACTGGATGATCGGGCGCGATTCCCATCCGGACCCGCGCGATTTCCTGCGTGCCCAGCGCGTCGATCACCGATTCCACCCCGTTGTGTCCCGCCGAGCGGCCGCGTGGCCGGACGCGCAAGCTGCCAAACGGCAGGTCCATCTCGTCGTACAGCAGCACCAGGTCCTGCTCCGGTTGCACTTCGTACTCGCGTACCAATTCACGCACTGCAGCGCCGCTCAGGTTCATAAAGGTTTCCGGCTTGGCCAGCACCACTTCGTGACCGGCGATGCGCGTCCGCGCCGTTTGCGCGCGGCAGTGGCGATTGTCCACGCGCACGCCGCATTGTTCGGCAATGCGGTCCACCGCCAGAAACCCCAGGTTGTGCGGCGTGAACTGGTACTCGATGCCCGGATTGCCGAGCCCGACGATCAGCTTCACAGCGCTTACTTCTTCTTCTCAGACTTTTCAGACTTCTCAGACTTCTCAGACTTCCCGGATTTCTCGGCCTTCTCCGGCTTGGCTGCCTTGTCGCCACCCTCGGCAGCTTCGCCTTCGGTCTCCTGCTTGCCCTTCTTGATGACCTCGGGCTCGGCGGCCGTCGCTTCGGCTTCCACCGCACCCTCGACCGGCGCGGCTTCCACAATTTCCTTTACCGCGGTAACGTGGGCAACCGCCTGGGTCTCGTCGGTGATGAACTTCACCTTGGCATCGTGCGCCAGGTCCGAGACACGAATGGTTTGGCCGAACTCCAGCGTGCTGGCGTCGGCAACGAGGTGGCCCGGTATATCGCCCGGCAAACATTCGATTTCGACCTCGCGCAACATCTGCTCCAGGATGCCACCTTGCAACTTGACGCCGGGAGCTTCGCCCTTGAGCACGATGGGAACGCTCACGCGCAAAACCTTGTCCATGGCGATGCGCTTCAGGTCCACGTGCAGCAGCGCACTCTTGATGGGCTCAAACTGCCAGTCCACGATCATCACCTTGGCGGCTTGACCATCCAGACTGAGATCGAAAATCGAGTTGTGCCCGGTTTCTGAATTCAGGATCCGCCTCATCTGCTTGGGATCGACAGCGATGGCCTGCGCCGGCTGGCCGGCGCCGTACACCACGGCCGGAATCATGCCGCTGGCGCGCAGCCGGCGGGCGTCATTCTTGCCGCCACCCTGCCGCGGCTTGGCTTCTACGTTTTTGTCTGCGGTTGCTGTAGCCATAATCTTGTCCTTTATAAAAACAATCTGCTGACCGAAGTCTCCTCGTGAATCGACTGAATGGTGCGCCCGATCAATCCCGCGATCGACAACACTTTGATCTTGGGCTCGTTGCGCCCCGCTTCCGTCAGCGGGATGGTGTTGGTCACCACCACTTCGGCCAACCCCGACCGGGAAATCCGTTCCACCGCCGGCCCGGAAAGTACCGGATGGGTGGCACAGGCATGGACCTCGCGTGCCCCCGCGTCCAGCAATGCCTGGCAAGTCTTCACCAGCGTACCGGCGGTGTCGATAATGTCGTCGAGGATGAGACAGGTGCGATTGTTCACGTC
This sequence comes from Acidobacteriaceae bacterium, assembly GCA_003135475.1. GTDB lineage: Bacteria > Acidobacteriota > Terriglobia > Terriglobales > Acidobacteriaceae > Bog-257. The sequence continues at coordinate 47,838 of PLBW01000027.1, read as the reverse complement.
GCCGATGACGTGCATCACCTCGGTCACATCCGCTTCCACGCGGCGCTTGTCCACAATGGCCAGCGCCGATTCCATCTTCTTGGCGAAGAAGCGGGCGCGCTCCACGCCACCTGCATCCGGCGAAACCACGGTCAAATCCGGAAACTGCTTCTTGCGGAAGTAATCCACCAGCACCGGCGATGCGAACACATGGTCCACCGGAATATTGAAGAACCCCTGGATCTGCGGCGCGTGCAGATCGACTATCAGCGCCCGGTCGGCCCCCGCCGTGGTCAACAAGTCGGCCACCAGCTTCGACGAAATCGGCACCCGCGGCTTGTCTTTACGGTCCTGCCGCGCGTACCCGTAGTACGGAATCACCACCGTGATGCGCCGTGCCGAGGCGCGCTTCAGCGCGTCAATCAGCAGCAGCAACTGCATCAGGTGCAGGTCCACCGGGTCGCACGTGGGCTGCACCAAGAAAACATCGGCCCCGCGCACGTTCTCCTCGATCTGCACATAAGTCTCTCCGTCGGAGAACTTGCTGACGCGTGCTTGCCCAAGCGGCAAACCCAGGAACGCGCAAATGTCGCTGGCCAGAGCATCGTTGGCCGTGCCGGAAAAAATCTTCCACCTATCATCCTGGCGCGCCCGCACCGGCTTGGGCTTGGGATCACCTCCCGGATGGACCTGCTTGTCCGATTGCTGTGCGGCCGTTGCCGTGCCTTCGCCCGCTACGCCCGCCGTAGGCACCACGCTCGGTTTTGCTGCCGTTTCCATCGAATCAAATACCCCCGCTTCACCTGGTTGAGTTACACGCTGGGTCTTGAATGCCGCTGTTCGCTATTAGCAATTAGCCGTTAGCTCTTAGCTATTTGCCTGCAAACCTTGAAACCTGATTTCCTAGCTACTGACAACTGACTACTGGCTACTGGCTACTGGCTACTGATCTTTGGCTGGGCGGCCAGGATTCGAACCTGGACAAAGTGCTCCAAAGGCACTTGACCTACCATTAGTCGACCGCCCAGTGTTTACTCTCTGCCGCCCGACCAAACCTGGCGGCGCGGTCACCGCGCGTGCGCCGCCTTTGCGCAGGCGCGGCCGGAAAGGCACTTGACCAACCATTAGTCGACCGCTCAGTGAAGCAAGCTGTCAGCTATCGGCCATCAGCTTTCCGTTGCAAACCTGAAGTTGGGTGCCCCATCCTTTCGCCCGCTTTTGGCGAAAGGGTGGGAGAACAAAGTCGGTGCCGTCCCTGAAGTCCAGAACTTAAAACTCGAAACTCGAAACTTGAAACTTGAAACTTTTCTAGCCCCTAACCCCTAGCGCCTGGCAACTTCCTTCCAATACTCTTCCCGAGTCAATGTTGTGGTCGCAACTGCCGCGTGTCCCAAGGCGCACATGCGCCCAGCCGCCGCCTGCGCCTCTTCGCCGGAACCGAACAACCCATACAACGTTGACCCGGAGCCGGACAGTGACGCATAACGCGCCCCCTCGCGCTCCAAGACACGTTTTACCTCACGCAAATCGGGATACTCAGGAAAGACGACGCGTTCGAAGTCGTTCTCGATCCCGGCTCGGACGAGGTCGAGAAGCGGTGTCTCGGCCCGGTCCCCGCCCATCGCGGGAACACCGGATGCAGGTTCACTCGCAGATAAAGCTTGCGAGAAAACACTTTCGCTCAGCCAGGCGTCCACAGCCTGACTGAACTTGTTAATTGTACCTGCGGCCCCAGCGCCGGTCAATGCAGCTTCTCGCGCCACCAGGTTGTCCCATTGTGCGAAGGCTTTTGGAGTCGAAACGGCAATCGGTGGAGTCACGACCACCAAGTGCAAGCGCGGCAAATCTTGCAGCGGATAAACTTCTTCGCCGTGGCTGATGCCCAGTACCGTGCCGCCGATCAAGAAGAGAGGCACGTCGCTGCCTATCTCGGCGGCGATCCGCATCTTGTCCGCGGCCGGAATTTTCGTTTCCAGCGCACGCTCCAGCCCCAGCATAGTTGCGACTGCATTGGACGAGCCCGCGCCCAGGCCGCCTTGTACCGGCAATCGCTTATCGATTTGGACGATGACTTGGGCGCGGGCCTTTGCTATCTTCAGCACGCGCTCGGCAGCCTGGTAGCAGGTATTGGATTCATCTAGCGGGACGCGCGGATCGTTGCAGCGAATCTCAATGCCGGAGCCGCTCTGCGTGTCCACGCACACAACATCATGCAGCGCCAGCGTCTGATAGATGGTTTGCAGTTCGTGAAAACCGTCGGCGCGCGCCGGGCCGATCTTTAGTCCGAGATTGATCTTCGCGAATGAGCGGACGGCAATGGACATGGAAACCAGGGGCTAGGGGATAGTGGTCAGAGGCTAGTGTAGCAAGGGAGAATTTTCGGCTACGATCCGCTCCTCGCTCAGGAACGCATGTTGGATCTTCTCTAACACGAAACTGAATCCTAGCCCCTGACCCCTAATCCCTGCTGTCATCTGCTGCGGAACTTGGACAGCAGCCGCAGGATCTCGAAGTAGAGCCAGATCAGCGTGATCATCAGCGCAAAGGCTCCATACCACTCCATGTACTTGGGAGCGCCCAGCCGCGCGCCATTCTCGATCAGATCGAAGTCGAGGACAAGGTTCAGCGCCGCGACAGCCACCACGATCAGGCTGAAACCGATCCCAATCGGGCTTGAACTGTTGATCGCCGTGAAGTGCATGCCGAAGAATCCCAGGATGAATTGCAGGAGATAGAACACGGCGATGCCACCGGTGGCCGCCACGATGCCCAGCCGCAGCCTCTCCGTCACCTTGATGAGGCCGGAACGGTAGGCGAGCAGCATGATCAGCAGCGTGCCGAAAGTCAGCGAGACGGCTTGGATGGCGATGCCGTGGTAACGCAGCTCCAGCATGGCGGAGATTCCGCCCAGCACCAGGCCCTCCAGCAACGCGTAAATCGGCGCGGTGATCCCCGCCCACTCTTTCTTGAAGATGGTGACGATGGCGACGATGAAGCCGCCAATACCGCCGATGGCGAGCGCCGGCGCCATCGCCTGCATGGCCTCCTCAGGTGGCGCGTTGAAGAAGCGGTTCCAGGTCCATGCCGCCGTGGCGACGCAGCAGATGAGCAGGATGCCCGTCTTGTTGACCGTCCCCGACACGGTCATGCTCTCGCCGACGGTGGCTTCGCCGGTGCGGAAGGCGTCAGAGCTTAACGCCGGATTCGAGGTTCTCATCAATTGGGCCATGGGATTCTCCTAACTTTGATTAGCTTACCGATTAGACGCGCTGGGCGCTACTTGGACTCGTTGGAACGGATTCTCGCTCCTCGCTCCTCGCTCCTCGCTTTTCGCTAATCGCTTTTTGAATTCAATCAGAATTGTCATCCCGAGCGCAGTCCGCCGCGGCGGACGGAGTCGAGGGATCTGCGGTTCCTCCCCACCTGGCTACTGACAACTGAAACTAGAACAGCGTTTCCTGCCCGGCAGCGTCGGTCCTTGGCTTCTTGATTCCGAAGTGTTCATACGCAAGATGCGTGGCCACGCGCCCGCGCGGCGTGCGATCAAGGAAGCCGATCTGCATAAGGAATGGCTCGTAGATTTCCTCGATCGCGTCGGGTTCTTCGGCGAGCGAGGCCGCCAGCGTGTTTACGCCCACTGGCCCGCCCTGATATTTCTCGATGATGGTGAGCAGCAGCTTGCGGTCGATCTCGTCGAAGCCGTGGCGATCAACCTCGAGCATCGTCAGCGCCGCTTGCGCGGTGGGCTTGTCGATCTTGCCCGTGCCGCGCACCTGCGCGTAGTCACGGACCCGCCGCAGCAGGCGGTTGGCAATACGCGGTGTGCCTCGGCAACGGGTGGCAATCTCGACCGCGCCAGCCTCGTCGATCTCGACCCCGAGTATTTCCGCCGAGCGCTGCAGAATGATCTTCAGGTCCTCGGGGGTGTAGAACTCCAGCCGCAACACGATGCCGAAGCGCGAGCGCAGCGGCGCCGACAGCAGTCCGGCGCGCGTGGTGGCCCCAATGAAGGTGAACGGCCGCACCTCGATGGTGTGGGTGCGCGCCGACGGTCCCTGCCCGATGATGATGTCGAGCTTGTAGTCCTCCAGCGCCGAGTAGAGCAGCTCTTCCAGCGCAGGTTGCAGGCGGTGGACTTCGTCGATGAACAGCACCTGCTTCTCGCGCAGGTTGGTGAGAATGGCCGTCAGGTCGCCCTTGATTTGCAGGGTCGGGCCCGAGGTCTGCTGGAAGGGGGCATCCATTTCGTTGGCGATGATGTTGGCCAGCGTCGTCTTGCCCAGCCCGGGCGGCCCGTAGAGCAGCACGTGGTCGAGCGGCTCGCCGCGCGAACGCGCCGCCTGGATGGCGACCTCCAGGTTGTCCTTGACTTTGTTCTGCCCGATGAACTCGCGCAGCCGCTGCGGACGCAGCTTCAGCTCGAACGACGAATCGTCGTCCACCGGCACGGCCGAGACGATGCGGTCGGGATGGGCTTTGTCGCTGGGTAAAGGCACGCAGGGCGATAGTAAAGCGAATGGAGGGAAAGGCGCAAACCAATGCGCGCCACTTGTGAAGGGCGCGGTCCTGATTGCCCAGAATCCGTTTGCATCCACGGACGCATCGGAGCTACCATCAGCCTATGGCGAAGGTGAAGAAGTTCGAGCTAGAAGATCCCGTTCCCGTCCTCGACGACGAGGATGCCGAAACCCTCGCCGCCATCGACGAAGGCGCCCGCGACGCTGAGGCCGGTCGAACCGTGCCCAGTGAAGAAGTGCGAAAGCTCCTGCCCAAGTGGATTTCCGCCTCCAGTACACGCAAAGAGCGATAGATGACTTGGCTAAGATCATCGGCTATATTGCCGAGGACGATGCCGAGGCAGCATCTCGCTTTGGCAATTCGTTACTCGACCACGTAGATTTGCTTTCTCGCTTTCCACGCATGGGCAGCGCCTTACGGACGCGCGCTAACGTACGCAAATTGCTGCATGGTCCTGTTCTGGTCTATTACCGAGTACGCGAAGAAAAACATCTTATCGAGGTGCTTCACTTCAGACATGGAGCGCGGAAGCCGCCAAAAACTTTCGAGTGAGACTCTCCTCTACCGCACCACTGACAACTCCTGCTGCTGCATTTATCATTCGCATATCACTCATGAATAACCTCGGCATCCTGCTCTCCGGGCGCGGCTCGAACTTTGAGGCCATCGCCGACAACGTCGCTGCGGGCAAACTCGACGCGAACATTGCGGTCGTCATCTCCAACCGGGCGGACGCGGGCGGGATCGAGTCGGCGCGGCGGCGCGGCCTGAAGGCGCTGGTGGTCCCATCGAAGGGCAAGCCGCGCGAGCAGCACGACCGCGAGGTGGTGGCCGCGCTACGCGAACACCAGGTCGATCTGGTTTGTCTCGCCGGATACATGCGTCTGCTGTCGCCGTGGTTTGTGCAGCAGTTTCCCAATCGCATCCTCAATATTCATCCAGCGCTGCTGCCGGCGTTCCCCGGGCTGGAGGCCCAGAAGCAGGCGGTCGACTACGGCGTGAAGGTCTCGGGATGCACGGTGCACTTCGTGGACACGGACCTCGATCACGGCGCCATTCTGGTGCAGAAAGTGGTGCCGGTGCTCGACAGCGATGACGAGCACGCGCTGGCTGCTCGCATCCTGGAACAGGAACACATCGCCTACAGCGAGGCAATCCGGATGGTACTGGAGGGTAGATTTACGGTCGAGGGACGACGGGTGGTTATGAAACCGGGAGCATAAATACCAGTTCTGTTGTTTTTTTTGGTCGCGAAAGGTTTGCCTCGGATTTGCCGATGTTGATCACGAGGTAAAAATGCGCACAAAACGAATGCCGGACGTTGAGTTCTGCAGGCGATGTCTCGAGATCATCGACGAGGTCCATAGGACGAGAAGACCAATCATCATCACCCGCGATCTCGTGATGCTGATTCCCGCCGGGAAGGCGCCTTCCGCTTCAAAGCAGTCGGGTGCAAAAAAGCGCTAGTGGCGTATGCAAGGACAGCAGGTCACTCGACTCGGGATGACAGTTCTGGAAGGGGGATGACAGATTTGGAAGGATGGAAGCGGCGCAGAGCTGACAGCCTGTTCAGCAACACTACCCACTCTCCGCTACATCTCATAGTGCAACAGCGAGAACACATCGTAGCCCTTTAGCTTGTCGCGGCCTTTGAGGCCGTCCAACTCGACCACAAATCCCAGGCCACAGATTTCTGCGCCCAGCGATTTCGCCATTTCGGCGGTGGCCCTGGCGGTACCTCCGGTGGCCAGCAGATCGTCGCAGATGACAATGCGCTGGCCCGGCTCGATCGAATCCTTGTGGACCTCCAGCGTGTCGTGGCCGTACTCCAGTTCGTANNAAGATGAATCCGCGCGCCTCGATGCCCAGAACCAAATCAATGTCCTTGTCGATGTAATGCTCGGTGAGGGCATCGATGAGGCGGGCAAAGCCCAGCTTATCTTTGAGCAGCGTGGTGATGTCGTAGAAAAGGATGCCGGGTTTGGGGAAGTCGGGAACTTCGCGGACCAGCTTCTTGAGGTCGTCGCAGTTGTGCAACTCTTGCGGCTGCATGGATTACCACACTCCTTCGATGCGAAACGACTGCGCTTCCAACAGCGGCGCGGGGGATTCGCTAACCTGGTCCACACGCGCGGCGCGCGGGCCCTGCTGCAAACGGGCCCGCAACGCGCCGTGCTGCTCGCGCGTGCCCGTAGCCAGCACTTCAACGTCACCATTTTCGCGGTTGCGTACCCATCCGGCGACGCCGATCTGCGCCGCTTCCCGTTCCACGAACCAGCGGAAGCCGACGCCCTGGACGCGTCCGGAGATGACGTAGCGGCGGGTTTGCAAGTCAGCCATCAGCAGGAAGCAATTAGCAATTAGCACTTAGCAACTAGCAATTAGTAAGGCAACAACTATCGATGAGCGCGGCGGCAATTGTGCGCTTTGCTGCGAACAGCGATTGTAATTGGTTTTGGGGCGAACGTGCCCATTTGAGAGTTCTTCTGGCTGAAAGAAACGCGGCCCTGGGATGTCCCAGAACCGCGTGTCGACCAATAAACACAACTATTCAGTTCTTACATGCGTTTGGGTGACATCTTGTTGAGCAAGTTCACCAACGGCTTCCCGCCGGCAGTGGTCTTTACCGCGTTCTCCAGGATGATCTGTTTGGCGCTCAGATCTTTTCCGTAGAAGTTCTTGTTGGCATCGTCGTCGGAACGCAGAGTTGAACCGGCCAGCGAAATTCCGGCAAAAAGTCCCTTATTGCGCGACCATGACAGAATCTCGGCGTTCATGACGATGTCGGTCTCAGCGGAAGTGGCGCGACCTACCGGCCCGGCGGCCACCGAAGCGTCGCCGCCAAGTTTTACTTTGCTGGTCATTACAGATTTCGCGCCCTTCTCATTCATCACCAGCAACACGAAGTCGGTAGCCTGGCCTCCGATCTGCAAGCCAAAGCTGCCGCCCTCAATGGCGTAAAACGCCGGAGCGCTCCATGGACCACGAAATTCCGGGCCCGAGCGGCAGGTCATGACCCCGCGGCCGTAGCTGGCGCCCACTACAAACGCCGCCTTCTTCACCGACGGTACAACAACTACGCACTCCGCCTTGTTCAGCAGATCGCGCGGGATACCCTTATCGGGCATACCGACGACCGCCTTCAAGACCGAGTAAGAATCGTGCAGCCTGTCCGCTTCCTTCTGCTGAGCGAAAGCAGGAAGCACAAAGCATAAACACAGTACAACAGACAATAATCGTTTCATAGCTCTCTCCTAAATTGCCGTAGCCTACGAACCCAGGAATGAGACTACCAAGATGAGACTACCAATCCGATCAAAGAAGCGCAATCTTGCCGATGCCGATACGCCGGGCCCTTCTTTGCAGGGCGGCGTCGAAAGTTGCGAAGTGCTGTGTCCCGGCTGATGCCAGGTGCAAGCTGTCGGCAAAATCCATCCCCTCCTCAAACCACCGCATGGCTTGGACAACTGCCGCCTCATCTTCCACTTCGACGCTTCCCATAGCGAGGATACCGCGAAGGATGGCAAGGATTTCGCGCCGCCCGAGGCGGTAAGCGCTCCGAAGTACCCACTCAACTTCGAGCAGGACCGTTTTGGCCAGGAAGACGCGATCCTGCTGGCGTAGAAATTCAGCAGCACGCGCCGACTGGGCCGGATCGTCATTCACCACGATACGTACCAGAACATTAGTATCGACGGCGGTCATTTGTGCCGCCGCGCCTCGGCCGCAACCGCTTCTTCCATCTGCTTCAGGCTTTTACGCGGACCGTTGTAGCCAGCGCACCCAATCAGGCTGGCCCAAGTGCGTGATCCAGTGGCAGATTTCGGAGTGAGTAGAATGCCTCCGTCCCGCTCCCGTACAACGAACTCGGTGCCAGGTTTCCAGCGGTGTGCCACCCGAAGAGATTTGGGGACTACGACTTGCCCTTTGGTTGATAACTTTGTTATTTGGCTCATTGGTAAGACGCTCAGTAAGATTGTGGCAGGCTTTCATGTCCGTTGCAAGCCGAGTGGGGATTTGAAGTCTCGGGCTTCGCAGCTACGCCCGCGACAGGTAGGCGCCTTCCGACGTGTCCACGCGAATCTTTTCGCCTTCGTTGATGAACGCCGGCACCTGTACCACGAGTCCCGTCTCGGTTTTCGCCGCCTTGGTAACACTGCTGGCGGTCGCCGACTTCAAGCCCGGCTCGGTTTCCACCACCGTGAGTTCCACCGTCTGTGGCAACTCGACACCCACCGCTTTGCCATCGAAAAACTCAATCTTGATCTGCAGATTGGGAATCAGGTACTCAACCGCATCGCCCAGGATGTCCCGATTCAAGTGCAGTTGCTCATAATTCTCAATGTTCATGAAGTGATAATCGTCGCCGTCGGAGTAGAGGAACTCCATCTGCACTTCGTCGACGGTGATCCTTTCGATGGCGTCGCCGGAGCGGAAGCGGTGCTCAAACATGGCGCCGGTGCGGAGATTACGCAGTTTGGCCTGGATGAAAGCGCGCAAGTTTCCCGGAGTTCGGTGTTCCACGCTGAACACCGAGTGCAGGTCATTGTTGTGCTTGATGACCATGCCGGGACGCATTTGTGTGGCTGGAATCGCCATTCGTGTAACTCCTCATTTCCTGGGAGAGCCGCCGGCCGGATGAGCGCCCCATCACGCCGCTTCTGCGGCGCGGGTTGGGAGCCCGCAAAAAACGCGCGGCTCGAAGGACAGACATTTAAGTTTACACGTGGGTCAGCAAGATTGGGAAATGTTGCCGGGCCTGCCAGCCTGTCGAAAAGGTCGACCGCATTCCGAATGCAAGCACAGCGGCCCGAATCGCGATAGAATTTTCCGGAGGACAGATCCGATGAATGATGAAGTGAGAGATTTTGAACCAAACGGAGAGGCTGAGGAGTCAGGCCGCCTCGGCTTAGGTTTGACCATGCTGTTCATAGGACTGGCAGCCGGCGCCCTGGTGGCTTTGTTGCTCGCACCGACGACTGGCAAGGAGATGCGCCGCAGCCTCCGCCGGAAATATGAGGACGCGCGCGAAGTCATGGAAGATATCGGCGAACAGGCGGGCGACTGGATTGACAAGGGTTCAGAGTGGGCCGACAAGGCAAAGAGCAAGATGGGGCCACTCAAGAGACCCTTCGGGCGCTAACGGCTCGGAGATCTGGAGATGAGGGGCAGCGTCAGTACAGCCGGAAGTTCACTTCCACGTTAATCATGACCGGGACGGCCTGTCCGTCTTTTCTGGCAGGCTCAAAGCGCCATAGCCGCACTGCCTCGACAGCCTTCTCGTCGAGTCCCATGCCCAGCGGGCGCTGCACGCGAATCTGTTGCGGCTTGCCATCGGCACTCACCACCAGCCACAGCACGACGGTGCCCTGATATTTGGCTTTGCGGGCCTCTTCTGAGTATTCGGGATCAGGCGCGTACAACGCCTTTGGTGCGCTAACGCCGCCCCCGACTCGATAGGCTCCACCACCGTATCCGCCGCCATGACCGGGACCAACCCCTGGTCCAGTACCGGAACCCACGCCGCCACCGCTACCGCTGCCGATCCCACCGCCATATCCGGTTCCATTGGAAGGAGGCCCGATTACCCTCGACAGAGGATCGCCGAGAGCGCCGATGGTCGGCAGCTTCAGCTCCGGCGGAACCACCACCGAAGGCGGCACCGCTAATTTGGGATCGGGATTGCGGATCACGATCGCCGGAGGCACGATCTGGTCCTTCGACAGCTTGGGCAAAGCGCCTTTGGGGGCGTTCAGCTTGTCGCGGTCGCCGCCGCCACCGCCGCCGCCCGCCCGCGTATTGGAAACCGGCAGCGGCAGGTATGGGCCGATATCGGTCGCCAAGGCAATCACCTGTTGCTTGATCTCGTTCTTGTGCTCAAACGCCCAGTGGCCGGACCAGATAAGCAGGCCCACCGCCAGCATGTGGACGATAAAGGAGTACACAAACGTATCTTTGCGCTGCGGATACAGCCCCTGCCCTGCGCCAAATAGCGTAGGCAGAACCTGTCCCTCTGGCGTGACGCTTGCAACCGCTTCGGCCGCCGGATTAGACACTACGGGGGTAGACATTTCCTTGTATTACAGTATAGACCCAGCTACCGACGATAAGTTCCAGAAAAATGTGGGGTGGCGCTGGCGTCCGCCCCTCGGTTACTGCGGTTCGTCCCAGAGCAGGATATTGCCCATCCTGGAATTTCACCTTCCTTCATCCCCCACAATCACCCGCAGGGCATTCCGGCGCACCCCGACCTCAACCGGACTCTGGCAAATATACTCCCCGTCGGCAAAGACCTCAGTCACCGGCTCGGTCTGGATGCGTTCTGAGAGCCTGCCCCGAGCGAAGCCGAGGGGACCCCTATATCAGCTGGTCACCTCCACCTGTGACCGGCGCACTATCATCAGCGCCCAGTCCTGGGTCACTCTCCTTTTGTCGTCGCTCCAACCCATCGGAAGAGTCTTGCATTCCACCAAGGAGTCCTCATGCGGAAAACCGTTCTACCGCTTGCTGTGGTTATGTTCGTGCTGGTATCGATGTTCGATCTACACGCTGCCAGCCTGGCGGGGGTGACCCTGCCGGACACGGAACAGGTAGGGAGCACCAAGCTGGTGCTTAATGGCTTGGGATTGCGGACCAAGATGATGTTCAAGGTCTACGTCGCGGGGCTCTACCTGGAGCAGAAGTCGTCGGATCCCAGCGCCATCATCAAGGCCGACGCGCCCAAGCGGATCGTCATGCACTTCGTGCACAGCGCCAGCAAGAGCCAAATGGTGGATGCCTTCAACGACTCGTTCAAGGACAATTCGCCGGACGCCGTGAAGACGATGAAGGCCGACATTGATCGCTTGCTTGACGTGCTCGAGCCCGTCAAGCCGGGCGACCAAATGGTCTTCACTTACGTCCCGGGCACGGGCACCACTTTCGCCCTCAATGGCACGGAGAAGTTGACCATTGCCGGCCCAGCCTTCGGCCCAGTGCTGTTCTCTGTGTGGCTCGGGCCCAAGCCACCCAATGCCGACCTGAAAAAGGGGATGCTCGGGCAGTAGAGCTGAGCGAAGTTTCGGTCGCAGCAGCCAGCGAACCGCAGTCGAAGGCCCACTAGTGCTTCCAAGAAACTCCTTCAAGACTGGAGCAATTAGGCATAGACTTTTCTTTAGCTCTACCGGAAGGAAAAGCAGCATGTTTGGCCGAACTATAGTTGCTCTGATCGGTGCACTCTTGACTGTTGTGCCCTTTTCAGATGCCCAACAACCTGCTTTCCAACCGCCCGCGACATCTTCAGCTTCCAACCAGCTCGTACTCGCCAAAGGTACCCCCGTCAAGCTTCGCTTAATACGGGACCTCAGCTCGGCTGATGCGAAGGAAGGCGACAACATTGATTTCGAGGTCGTGGAGGAAGTGAAAGTCGGCGACGTCATTGTCATACCCAAGGGGAGCCCAGCCGTGGGTTCGGTGACTGACGTCCAGGCCGCAAGGCGTATGGGGAGGGGCGGAAAACTCGATATCCAGATTGACTCTGTCACCCTCGCCGACGGTGAGAAAGCAACACTCTGGGCTGTTAAAGAAAGAAACGGCGAAGGTAACGTCGGCGACAACCGCCCCATTGTTGCGCGCTCTTTAGTATTTGGGCCGGTCGCTCCCCTCGTTCTTCTCACGGAAGGATCGGACTCCATGATTCCGCGGGATACCGAAATCACTGGCTATGTGGTCACCGCGATGCAACTTGACCGTGGAAAGTTTGTGACTACATCCAACGCTGCCCTAGCCTCAAATCCGACTACTGCCCATTTGGAAATCACCTCGGAGCCTCCTTGGGCGGAAATCTGGGCCGATGGAATTCTCCTGGGTAGCACGCCTTTGGAAATTGACTTTGCACCCGGGCGGCATACCATCACCATTTCCAAGGCAGGCTGCAGGGCTTGGGAGCGCACACTTGTGCTATCTGCCGGAAAAATGACCCTGGCGGCAACTCTGTACCCGGCAACCCTCAAGCTTCACTTCTGAAAGCGTCCGCCAAGATGTCCACCAAAATGCGGGCATAAGAGGCTGCTGAAAAACTCCAATTTGCACGCCTTTGACCCGGCATCTTCCGTTCCGATTCGGGAATCACCATCGCATTTCTTTTCGCTTGCGCGAGATTAGCCTTCCACACGGGAATATCCTGTTTTCGTGCAGTGGGCGTAATGAGAAAGCCGCGCTTCGCTCTCATCCTTTTTGTGCTCCTGGTTTTCGGCCTTACTCTGGCAGTACCCGCAGAAGATGTGCTGGAAACCACCTACGACGAGTCCGAGACCCAGCCGTACCAGGCTATTCCACTGCTCTCCATCGCCTCGCCACTAACGGCCAGCGGGATGCCCCAAGCCGTGCTGAACGGTGCCCGCCTTCGGTCCGATACTCCATTCCGGTCTGCTGTTACCACCAGCAACGATATGGGTCAGCATCCGACCGCCGAGGCCCGGATCGCGCTCGCCCTGCTTTGTACTCTGCTTTGTTAGCGCCTGCGTCGCCACAATCCAGTTTTTCTTTCTGACCACGATCTAAGGATGGCCGGCTGATTGAATGCGGCGTTGACCAAACAGCCGCGCCAGACGACCGCCAGACAGTAGTACATCCTGAATGGAGGAACTGATATGCGTAACATCCTCTATCTTCTCCTCATCGCCCTTTGCTGCCTTGCTTTGGCCGCTCAGAGCACCAAGACCGACGTGGAGCAACAGCCAGCACAACTCCCTGACATAGCTGGGCCTTGGCAACTAAAGCCGTTACTTCTCAAGGGAGCAGCCGCACCCGATACTGGAGGCACGTTCCTGGAGTTCGGTGAGACCTACGCCATGGACGATTTCCTGGTGTTTTGGGCGAGATACGGCGAAGGGGAGAAGGCCTGGGGCCTCTTTTCGTTGAAGAATGGCAAGCTTGTAAAGGTCCTGTCGGAAGATACGGATCTCCCCACTCCTGACGGTCACAAGATAAAGGTGACGCGACATCCCTCTCCGTCAACTTCGGCAAGACAGGCCAAATGGAAATCAAGCAATGCAATCGATCAGGAAAGCTGGCCCGTGATTCATGCCGGCAAACGGATGCTGTACATCTCTGCTCGTCGTCCCGAGCACGTTTACGGCTGGGACGGCGAGAGATTACTGCGTGTTTTGGGCAACGGAGATACCCTGACTGTAGGTGGAGCGAAGTACCAGGTCAAGAGAGCATCGGTGCTCGATGTGAACACAGTCGGGCAGGCACTACTCTACTACGATGCTAACAAGCCCGAGAGCGAAGGGTGGGTGCTGCACGATGGCGCCAGCTTCATCCCGCTGTGGAAGGAGGGCGACGAGTTGCCCGGGCGCCCAGCAATCCGCATTAAGAACTTGTCTTCTGGGCCTGGCTGTATCTTTAAGTGTGTAGTGCCCCCACGTCTTCTTCCTGACGGTTCACTGGTTGCTTTTGTCGAAACGGCAACCGGAACTGAGTTCTTCCGGATCTCGTCCGATAAATCGGAATCGCTCTCGACGACAGGCGGTGGCGCGCCGAGGGCCATCTTGGCGGTGCGGCCGGACGCCTACATTCTGGACATTACCGAGAGTTCCACGGTACAGGGTTTCCGAGAGACAACTTACTACGACAGCCCAAAGCTGCTTTTTTATGGAGCTGGCAAGTCCGTGGCCGTGGGTAAGGTCGATATCGCATATACCGGCCCCAGCACCTCCTCATTTCTTCCCAGCAAACTTGACATTATCGCATTCGATGAAGCGATCTTCCTGGGGCCGGACTCTTCTCGTGCTCTCGTGAGCATGGAAATCAGTTCGCAACAAAAACATTGGGTTAAGCGGACAAGTGGCCTGTCGTTTCCCAATTTACTGTTCTTCGACGGCCAACAGGTGAGACGCGTGCCGTGGGAGAAGACAGTTGGCATGGACGTGGGCGGGGTAGTCAATGCCCTCGAGAAGCCTTATCCGTCGCTTATCACCGCACCATGGCCGGACCGAATTGTATTGCACAAAGTTGATGGCCCCGTGCCGGGTGTGCGTGTGGAGCTGCCTCGAGTTGGATCAGGTACGGGCCGCTGGTTTGTCCCTGCAGATACAACGGACGGCAACTTGATTCAGGGGCCCCGGTTCAGCTTGGAGGGACGCACCGTAACAGCAGCGGACGTAATTGTCTGGAAGGGCAGTACTGCCGTCGTAGGAATAGACGACGGTTACTTCTTGATGGAGCAGGTTCCGGCCAAGTAGCTCAGGACGGTAGTGTTGCAACTTTCAAACGCAGATAGGTTATTGCCGGGTGCCCCGTTCTAGCCTGCTTTTGGCTAGGGCGGGGCAGTTGCCGGCTTGGTACCCCACCTAAAGCTTGTTTTGCTTGGGCGGGAATTGCGGAACAACTGGTCAGTCCCCCAATTGGGTCATTGCACAGCTGCCGTTCGAAGCAGAGAATGATGTCGCCGCCGCAATCGCGGTTCTGCGCCCACGCCACTAAAGCGGCTGCTGCCCATCGGAGGAATCATGCATTCCACTGGCCGGCCGATTTGTGCTCTCCTGTTCTGTGTTGCTATCTGCATAGCGACACCTGCTCAAAATCAATCCACCCCTCAGCCTCCCACAACCGACAAACCGCGCGTCTTCATTACCGACAGCCAATCGTGGGAGATGTCCGGCTCGGGAGGCGGCGCTAACGGCGCCTGGGGCGCACAGACCCACGGCGGCGCACGCCCGCAAACGGCGGAGACCATTAAGACCTTTGGTGAGCGCTGCCCCCAGGTCATGGTGAACAACAAGCAGGACATTGCCGACTACATCGTGCTTCTCGACCACGAGGGCGGTAAGGGATGGCTGCAGCACAAGAACAAGGTCGCGGTTTTCCAGAAGGTTTCGGGAGACGTTGTCGTGAGCCACTCCACGATGTCGCTGGGCGGTTCGGTCCAGGATGCGTGCGAAAGGAATTTCCAACGATTGGTCATCGCACGGAACGCAGATTCGGGCTGCTGCGATGAAGCCGGCCGCTCCCACGCCGTCGGTTATTCCCGCAGCTGCGGTATCGGTCAAGAGCGCGTCCGTTCCTATTCCGAAGATCAGCGTATTCTCTACGCCGGAAGGCGCTGATATCGAGATTGATGGCAGCTTTGTGGGGAACACGCCTTCGGTGGTTGAGTTAGCTCCCGGCGAGCATGTTGTGATCGTCAAGAAGTCCGGCTACAAGGCTTGGCAACGCAAACTGAAGGTCAGCGGCGGCGAAATCAAACTGACAGCGGAGTTGGAGAAGTAGAGTCTGAGCGGAACCCGAGCCCGTCGCTGCAGAGACTGATCCGACGCCTGGTGTGGGTCACCTGGCCACTCCGGGCGTCTCTTTATTCATCGACAGGAACGGCAGGCCTAAAAAAAACATGCAGTCCTTTCAGTTTCTCTCGTGAGTCGCGAATGTACTCCTCAAGCACAGAACGAATCTCGGAGGTCTTTTGCTCCCCATGCTTCTGTTCAAGCCTTCGCAAAAGCCGATGAGTAGATCTGACGTCATTCAGCAATCTTCGCTCTGTCTCGCGACATTCTCGCAAAATCTTCCTGTTCAGCCGGATATGATCACAGGTGTATCGACCGACGTTGGTGAGAGGCTCAAGGACGCCATTTGAGTTCTGTTTCACGTGAATAGCATAAAAATCTTCGCGGCAAGGATCACAAAAACCATAGCCATCCGCTTCCTGCTGGCCTGAAGGCCACGTCTTCCCTTTGAAATCGTTACAGCGGTTACACGAGTAGTAAAGGTTACTATATGCTAATGTTAGGTTCTTGAATCTTGGATCGCTCTTCGGCCGGAAGTGCTCAACTGCAAAATTCCTTTGACTGCCCCACTGAGCCTCGTGAATGCGGCAGTACGCGCATTGATAAGTGAAATCGATGCGAAGGAAGGGCTTGTAGTCTTGATATCGAGATTGTATTGGTGGATTCTGATGTCTTATTATTTTGGTCAAATCTATAACCTCGAGATCAGCATCTCCAATCTATGGTTTAGCTCGGCAATCCCCTCGACAGCAGACTCGAGTTTGGCGCGCCACTCTGTTGAGCCACCCATCTGAGCTAGCATACCCTCGTCACTTGCATCCAGTTCAGCCTCCAATCGAGCAAACTCCAAATTCTCGGCGCCCGTGATGTCATCCGACATTTTCTTATCAACTAAATAGTGATATCTTTCGTGCAAATCTTCGGACTGGTCGATCACGCTGTGCAACTCGCCCCAATACTCGAGTTGTAGTTGAGATTGGGTCCGACTCCGGCTCGCAGCGAACGTCTTCTTAAGAATGTCGTAAAATCTCTTATAGGTTGCTTTTGGAGCACATTCGAAGGTCTTTCCAGCTACGTAGCTATATACTGAGGCGTCTGGGTCTCCCAAAAGATCCGCTTGCGTTCCTTTCTCGAGATACTTTCTCATCGCCTGGCGAAAATCATCACTGCCTAGAGGTGACACCCTTGGTTGCCATGAGTTTGCCGTCGGTGCATTCACAGTGAGATGAGTTGCTGGGTGGTAGAAGTAACTCCGCAATGTCCTGTTCATGATCTCAGGGTGTTCGTCTAAATAATAATCGTAGCAGTGTCGGGAAGGGCCGGTCATTGCTTTTGAAGAATAAAGACTGTAGCTCATCGCAATAGTCCCTTTCGGTCCTTTAACACCGCCAACTGTTCCTTTGCTCGGCTCAAACCGTCAAGCAAACTATCTACATCTTCTTCCCTTAGTTGAAATGAACTGGTCTCATTCTTACCGTCAGCTCGGCTTGCTTCAATTTCAAGCATCAGCAGATAAGTAATTCCCAGCAAGCTTGTGTGACGGTTATTCTCCGAAGCAGCCGAAAATGCAAAGTCTTCGAAAATGGGTCTAATGTCCCACACGATATTGACATCGTCAATGGTCGGAACACCCGCCACTTCATAGCTATGTTTGATGCTCCCAAACCGAGCAGCGTCTCTGAAGGGCTGCAGTTCTGAAAGAATCCTCAGTATCGGTTCACGCTCGGTTTCGGAGTAACCAATCGACCCCAAATCGTTTTCAATGTCACTGAGATTCAGACCGAAGCTGCCCCAACTGGTAAGCAAGAACTTAAGGAGTGTCACAACTGTTGCCAGTTGAGCCGCGTCGAGGGTTGTTTTTTTGAGCAAGTCTGCAAGCGCTCTCTGGTCAGGAACGCCGAGCGCAGCATTCTCGTGAAACCACTCCCGAAGCGCTACCCTGTCGGGCTCACTCAGTTTGCTTAAAAGCTGTAAATCACGTTTGAAAGCCGGAGTAGGTCCAGTATTGCCGAACAGTTTAAGATTCAATGTCGCGCCTCTCTTGCAAATCCAGAGCCTCAGACAGAATTCTAAACCTTTACAATCGGCAGAAAACTAACGGGCGGCTCTTTGTGCACGCAATTGCCGTTGTCAAAAGGAGTTATAGCATCTTGAAGTCGATCGGTACAAGTTATTAGCGTTCCACGAGAATTGCTTTTTAGCCCGCCGGGTGCACCACCCTTGCCGCTCAGCAACAGCGTCGCAATCGCAAACTGCTCGTCTTCAGAAGATCCTCTCTTTCTCCAAATGTTTCACGGCCACTTTGACGACGGCGTTGATGGCCTTCTTCGCCGGGTGCCCCATCCTTGTCGCGCAGCGACGGGGTGGGAATCGCGAACCGCTCGCCCCTCAGAAGATTCCCTCTTTCTCCAAATCCTTCACCGCAATTTGACGACGGCGTTGATTGCTTTCTTCGCCGAGTTCGGATTGAAGGCGTCGCTGATGCCTGTCCAGACGAGTTCTCCCTCGGGCTTGTAAAACCCGCGGAGCGTTCTTCTTGGTGGGAGCCCCCGCATTTATGCGGGGGAAGGAGCGCTTCAGCGCTCCGGGGAAAAGTTCGACTTCGAGCATGCGCTTTAGCGCCGGGGTCGAAAAAGTCCCAGGGCTGAAGCCCATCTTAGAGTTGGACGCTTTTCCGCTGGACTAAAGTCCAGCTCCCCCTGCTGAAGCAGGGGTGCTCAAAATCAATCCAGCCCCCAGCCGGGTAGTGTCTCAGTTTGAATCTTGGGGTTTGGCTGGCTTGTGCCTTTGGTCGCACACGTGAGCGCATTCGATCTCATTCAGTTCGTCTGCGGTCAGCTTGAAATTGCCCCACGTTCGGGAGATTGTGAGGAAGCAGTTCATGCAAATTGATTCGACCGAGCCGTTATCGAGAGGACGATGCATGAACCCTGGCGACACCGGAGAAGTGGTCGTTGGTAAACGCAGGCCATTATGGGTCAGCATTTGAACCTCCCTTAGATATGAAAGAAGGTATGGTAGGACGCTGCCCGCTGGGCTGTCTGTGCAATATTGCACACTCTTAACATCGGCGTGCTCGGGAGGCGTGTGGCCCGGGCAACGGGTCGTGTGGCTTCTCTTGCTTGGGTGGGACTTCGATTGTTAATCCGCGTGCGTTTCACCCCCACATGCACCTTCGTAACTTGACAGCGATGGCATTCGAGCTACCCTTGTAGGTTGGGCTGAGTGTGCCCAATGGGCGGGCCGAAACGTGTGCGGCACGTCGGCTTAGCCCGGTGCTCTTTGAAAACATGGCGGCCCTGCAAGAGGCTTGGGTGCTTGCGTGCGCGATAAGTCTTTTTTCCGGAATACTTTGCGTGTATCTACTTTAGATAGAATACTTTGGCAGGAATTGTGTAAAGTATTGAGCAGCAAAGACTTACGGAAACTACTAAGTTGCGTGTTATGAATACTTTACGGGCAAAGTATTGAAAACAAGGATGTAGAAATGCCAGGGGGAGGGGTACTTAGGGGGAATTTGCGTGGAAGGCCAGCGCCACCTATTTCCTGCACCCCGTGCTCGTACCTATATCAACCGCCGGCAGTGGCGACAACTTTGCTTCGGTCAGCATGGCGTTGAACGATACCAGGTCCTGTTCGCTCAGTTGCCGCCAGCTCGCCAGATCTTTGTCGAGCGCGGCGCAGCTCTGTTGCACCGCCGAGCGGACCGCTTCCGCCGGACGCATGTCGGCGCTCTCCACGCTGAAAATCAGTCTGGTCAAATCGCGGTTCACCGGCCCGAAGCCGGGAGCAGTACGAGTTCCCTTCTCAATCGCGTCGATCTTCTTATCCAGGGACGCGGCTGCGTCTTTCGCCTGCTTCAGTTCGTCGCCGTTCAGAGCTTTCTGTCGCTCGGCTAGGTCCTTGCGCAGTGCCGCCACCTGAAGGTAGGCATCGTGGCTCGCCTTCATGCCGCGCGTAATGTCTTGCGCCAGATCGAGCTGTTCCATCAGCTCCGGTTGCGAAACATGGACACGAGGATCAAGTTCGATGGTCAACGGTTGCCGAAGCGTCTGGCCGGCGACGCGCAGTTCCAACGTGTAGTTGCCCGGCACAACCAGCGGTCCCTGCGGCTGCACACGCGGAGTCTGCCCAGCGATTGCGTGGTCTGCCAACGTGTACTCGGCGTAGTCCAGCAGCTCGCCATAGTAGCCATAAGGAAGCGACAGCGGCGGCGGATAGCGAAGATTCCACGCGAAGCGATTCACGCCCGCAGCCTTAGGCAAAGTTGCCGGCGGCGCAAACCAGTAATTGGGAGCGTTCGCGGGAAGAAAGTCCGGAGGCTTCGGTTCACTGGAGAACTGAGCGACCTCGCCACCCTTGTCGTCGTAGATCGTCAGCCTTAGTTCATCCTTCGGCGCCGCTTTCAGGAAGTAGTCGAGGATGGCTCCATCCGGCGGGTTCTGCCCGGCAGGAGTTTCGACGGGATAAGGCGTGTCCTGATAGTTGTCCCATCGCACGCGCACAGCGGTGGCCGGACGAAACAGGTGAACATCGCTGGCAACGATCTGCGGGCTGATCTCGCGCAGTGGCGTGACGTCGTCCAGGATCCACAAGGCGCGGCCGAAGGTCGAGATGGCCAGGTCGTTGGCGTGCACCTGGAGATCGGTCACCGGCGTGGCCGGCAGATTGAGTTGCAGAGATTGCCAGTGATCGCCGTCGTCCCAGGAAACGAAAACGCCGGTATCGGTTCCGGCATAAAGCAGGCCGTTGCGCTTTGGATCTTCGCGCACCACGCGGACCATCTCGCGTTCGGGAAAGCCGTTGACGATCTTCTGCCAGGTGCGACCGTAATCGTGGGTGCGAGCGACATAGGACGGAGTGGATTCGCGGGTGGCGCCTGCCACGAGGTACGCAGTGGCGGCGTCATGATGCGAAGCTTCGGCCGCGAGGATTTCAGTCGGCTCAGCCAATCCGGGCGGCGAGACGTTTTGCCAGCTTGCTCCCGCGTCGCGAGTGAGCTGAACGATTCGGTTGCTGGTGCCGGCCCACATCAAACCCGCTTGCACGTCGGAAAGCGATAGCGTCGTGATAGCCGGTGAACGCGGCTTCTCGGAATCCCGCTTAGGTTCTTCTTCGTTTTCTTTTTCCTTGTAGCCGGTTAAGTCAGGACTGATCGGCTGCCAGCTCAGTCCGTGGTTCGAAGTCTTCAGCACGAACTGTGTTCCCAGATAAAGCGTTGACGGGTCCTGCGGCGAAAACACCAGAGGCGGCATTTGTGCGGTGCGATGCTTTTCACCCGCCTCAAATACGGTAGCGATTTGTCCGGTGGCCTTATCGAAGCGAACCACGGAGCCGTACCATCCTCCGCTGTAAACCCAATTGGGATTCAGCGGATCGGGAGTGATGAAGGCATATTCAAAGCCACCGATGGAAAACCAATCCTGAGCCAGGATTTCGCCGTAATCGCTGCGACTGAGAACGCCGGCCGTCCCGCTGTCCTGCTGCGCCGCATAAACGCGATACGGGAAAGCACTGTCGGTGGAGACGTGATAGAACTGCCCGGTCGGCTGGTTGTACCAGGAACTCCAACTCTTGCCGCCATCCACGCTGATAATGGCGCCTTGATCCACTCCCAGGATCATGCGCGCCGAGTCTTGCGGGTCGATCCAGAGAACGTGGAAGTCATCGCCGCTGGGAGCTCCGACGTAGGCTTCGAAGGTGTGTCCGCCGTCGGTGGAGCGATACAGCGAGGTCTGCGCCACGTACAGAACGTCGGGATTCCGCGGGTCTATGAATACCCGGCTGAAGTACGCGCTGCCGAGCACGCGCGGGTCCTTGGTGGACTGCTGCCATGTCGCTCCGCCATCGTCGGAACGGAAGAACCCTTGCTCCAGAATCGCATACAGACGCCGGCCATTGGTTCCGGGGGCAACCGTAATGCCCAATCGTCCCCAACCCTTCTCCGGCAGACCCTTGGTCACGAGAGGATTCCAGGTTGAGCCTGCGTCCACCGACTTGACGATCTCCGAGGTAGCAGCGACTTCGGAGTCGCCAGCCCCGGAAGCTGGCCGATAAAGAACCGCGTAGAGCGTGCGAGGATCGCCGGGATCGGCACAGAGGTCGACGACGCCGAGGGTATCGTCGTTCGAGAGCACCTTGTTCCAGGTTTTTCCGCCATCCGTGGTCTTGAAGATTCCACGGTTGGCCGTGTGTGCGGATTCCGGCAGCGGAAGCCACAGGATTCCGAAGCCGATGGAGTTACCGCCTACGACGATGATGTCGGGATTCTGCGGATCGACAACCACCGCCTGGATATAAGGAACATCCTGCAAGCCCACGTTCTTCCAGGTTTCGCCGCCGTCCGCCGACCTGTACAGCCCATTGCCGGCCGTCTGCTCGCCCGTCCCGACGTAAATCACGTTGGAATTCGACGGAGCTACGGCAAGAGCTCCAATGGAAGCGACTCGTTCGCTATCGAAGATGGGACGCCAAACCTGTCCGCTATTGGTGGTCTTCCAGACACCGCCTCCCGGTGTACCGAAATAGTAGATGTCCGGATGGCCTGGCACACCCGCTACAGCCGTGACTCGACCGGCGCGAAAGGGGCCGATCAGCCGCCACTGTATGGCCGAGAATTGGCTGCTGTCGATTTCCTGAGCGCGGGCAACGTCGAGCGGCAAAACGCTCAGGAATGCCATCATCAGTAAAAAGGATCGCAAGTATGGTTCACGCCAGCTTAGAGTCACGCAGATTCAGATCTCCTGTTCAGGCAAGACTAGCATGCGTCATGATGACCGGCACGCTGAAGGTTCTGTGGCGGAATGCCGATAAAAGAAATGCGAGTATTCCCCTGTTGTATGGGGGAGGGTGAATATTTCGCCGGAGGGGGACCACCATTCCAGGCAGGTATGGAGGCCCCTTTCGTATTCGAAGAAAAGACACTAGGCCAGACTTCAGTCCTATCTCCTTGTTTCTTCGCAACAAAAACAGGCTCCAGCCCGGTGAACGGATTGGAGCCTTCATCTGACAGCAGCGCCGGCGAATTACCGCTTCGACTGACCCCGTGCCAGCTTTTTCACCTTGCGCTTCGCCGAACCGCGGGCATAGGTGCGGGGCGCTTTCGGGGCGGCTTTCTTGCGCGCGGCGCGCTTCACCTTCTTGCGTTCTAGTTTGTCGGTAATGCTCTTGGTGTTTGCCATGAATTCTGCGTTCCTTTAATTGACGGGCTTACGCCTTTTCCAATTGGGCGTATTTCTCGACCAGCTTTTTCAAACCGAATCTAGGAAATTGTACCGTAATCTTCGCATCTTCCCCGTCACCCTCGCGTTTGTACACCGTGCCTTCGCCGTATTTGGGATGACGAACGCGTTGTCCGGGCCGGAATCCAGTGCGTCCGGTGGGCTGGGGAATCTCGACTTTAGGCCGCGAAAACTTTTTCCCACGCGAGGCGAAGAACTCCGCAATGTTGTCGATGGAGTTGTAGGAAGGCCCGCTATATTGACTGCGTTGGGGCTTGTCGCGACGGTCATGCGCCAGGCGTTGATCTTCATCCTCGTACGCGTAATGCCGGCTGGTGGCGTAATCGCTGCTCGGCGCATACGCGGGCCTTCGCGGCGATCCCAGGTCCTGGAGCAGGCCTTGGGGAATCTCCTCCAGAAACCGCGATGCCACGCTGGGCTCGGGCATGTTGGTCCCGTAGCGGCGGCGATAGCGTGCGCGGGAAAGAATCAGCGTGTGCATGGCGCGGGTCATGCCGACATAGCACAGTCGCCGCTCCTCTTCGATGTCATCCGGGGTGAGCAGAGTGCGCGAATGAGGAAACAGCCCCTCCTCCAGCCCGATCAGAAAGACCAGAGGGAACTCGAGCCCCTTGGCCGCATGCAAGGTCATCAGCGTGACGCGCGCGGCCTCGTCGTAATCGTCGGCCTCGCTGACCAGCGCGGCGTGGTCGAGAAACTCATTCAGCGTCTCACCGCGATCGCGTGAGTCCATGGCCGCATTCACTAGTTCGTGCAAATTTTCGATGCGGGCCAGCGCTTCGGGCGTGTCCTCCTGCTCAAGCTGCTTGATGTAGCCCGTGCGGTCGATCAGGAATTTCAACAGCTCGGCTGTGGATGCTGGCTCGCCAGGCGCGCGGAATCCTTCCACCCGCTCCTCGCCTGACGGAGCAGCAACGCCCTCGTCGGCGTCCCCGTCCGCAAATGTCTCAGGCGCAAACTCCGCGCTCTCCCCCGCTTCAAACTCCGCAGGCGAGAAATCAATGTCGTGCTGCAAATCATCTTCTTGGGCCTTGACGGGAACAGTGTCGGCGGCAGTTGGTGCGGCGGTTTCGCTTACTCGTTCGCGGAAGGTACCCAGGTGCATGGCGCGGGCGTCGTCGATCAGTTCCGCAAAACCCTTTAGCGCCGTCAAAGCCCGCAAGGGAAGCAGCTTTCGTCGAAGCACCTCGTTGATCGCACCCCACATGGACGTCCCGGTCTCCAGCGCAATGCTCTCGATGGCTTCCAGGGTGTTCTTGCCGATTCCGCGCGTGGGCGTGTTGATCACGCGTTGGAGCGCGATGGAATCGTCCGGATTTTGGATGACTTTGAGATACGAGATCAAGTCCTTGATCTCAGCACGCTCGTAGAAACTAAAGCCTCCCACAACGTGGTAGTTCAACTGATAGCGGCGCATCGCCTCTTCCACCAAACGCGATTGCGAGTTGGTGCGGTACAGGACCGCGGCCCGCGACGTTTCTCCATTCTCGCCCGCCGCCTGCCGAAGATACTTGGCAATATAATCTGCCGCAAAAAGAGCTTCATTTTCGCCGTCCGGGGCCTCGTAATAGCCGATCTGCGCGCCGCCGCTGCGAGCAGTCCACAGAGTTTTGCCTTTCCGTCTGACATTGTGGGATACCACGGACGAGGCCGCCTCTAAAATGTTCTGCGTGGAACGGTAGTTTTGCTCCAGGCGAATAATGCGCGCCTCAGGAAAGTCCTGTTCAAACTCCAGAATGTTGCGGATGTCGGCGCCGCGCCAGGAGTAGATGCTCTGGTCCTCGTCGCCTACGGCGCAGACATTGTGTTCGCCGGCAGCGAGCATGCGCATCAGTTCGTATTGTGGTCGGTTGGTGTCTTGATACTCGTCCACCTGGATGTGGCGATAGCGACGGTTGTAACGCTCACGCGTCTCGCCCGACGCTTTCAGCACGCGCACGGCATACAACAACAAGTCGTCGAAGTCGAGGGCGTTCGATTTCGCCAGCTCCTGCCTATAGACCTCATAAATATGGGCCGCGCGCTCGGTCTTGGGGTCCCCCGATTGCAGGTAAACCTCCTGCGGATCGAGCATGTGGTTCTTGGCCCACGATATGCGCGCCAGCACGTTGCGCGGCGTCAACTGCTTGTCATCGATGCCAAGACGGCGCATGGCGGCCTTCACGACGTTTTGCTGGTCGGCCTCGTCATAGATGACGAAATCTTTGCGGTAACCTTTGCCGCCGACTTGCAACGCGTCAATGTCGCGACGCAGCAGGCGCACGCAAAACGAGTGGAAGGTGGAGATCAGCGGTTTGGCGAGCGAGCGGCCGCCCACCAGCGACTCCACCCGGCTGGCCATCTCGGAGGCAGCCTTGTTGGTGAAAGTGACCGCCAGAATGGAGTCGGGCGGCACGCCAACACCGTCAATCAGATGGGCGATGCGATAGGTGATGACGCGCGTCTTGCCGCTGCCCGCTCCCGCGAGGATCAGTACCGGCCCGCTGACCGCCTCGACGGCTTCGCGCTGCTGCGGATTCAAATTATTGAGATACGACGGCAATGTAGGGAGCACTCAAAAATTAATTCGGTTTGCTGCTGCTGACGGGAGCATCCATGGCGCGGTGCGCCTTGCATTCCGCGCAGGGACAATGCTCGCGCAGAAACTGCCATGAATAGATGCCGTGCTGGTGGCCATCGTTCCACGAGAAACGAATGGCGTATTTGCCAACCGGCTCAACCTCCTTCGGCCGCGCCGCCGCCTTGAACATGGGCAACTGCCCCGCAATAGGCTTGAGCGGATCGCCGGGCTGGCGGCCATCCTTGGTGCGTTCTTCCTCGCACAGCGCACACGGACAGGCATCGCGCAGGAAGGGAAAGCTATAGACGCTGCGATGCCCGTCCTTCCACTCGATGTCCATGCCGGTGCCGGTGGTGACGTTGACCTTGCATGATTTCGGAATTGCGACTGGGTCCATGATGATGTTGGGCTCGCGGCCTGCGGGAGCACTCTCTAGTATCGCAGAAAAATCGTGGCACCACAGAGACACACGAACTCGTCCCGAGGATGGCGATCCTCAGTGGTTTTCTAGAACAGGGATCGAAGCTGCCGAAGATTCATTGGATTGAAACGTAGAACACTTTTCAGCCCAGGCACGGACGAGGGAACTAACCATGATTGGTTCGTTTGATGGGACACACGGAGTTCCCGAAGAGGCCGGCGCATCTTCTGCCATTTTCAAAATGCGATCTATTTCCTGGAGTTCTACTTCGTCAAAGTCCGTAAGAACTGATCGCGGAGGATTTTTTCCAAACATGCGTGCTGCCAGTTTGGGAGCGATCGCCGCAAAATGTAAGCCTTCCTGTTCAAATAAGATAAAGTGATCGAACGTTAGTAAGGGCCCGCCATCCGCCGCGATAGGCCCCTCTCTACGTCCACTCCCGATCCAGTTCAACTTGCCGCTGATTCCCGCTTTGACTGGCTCTTCGGAGGTCCCACCAATTCCAATGACCGCATCGAAGGGTAGCTGTCTCTTGGTTCCATACAATAGTGAATGCCAAAAATACCCTCTTCGTTCGGGTCGCCTACGTGGGTTCGTTTGTAAAGAAAAGTCGCCATGGATTGCACTAACGGCATGTTAGCAGGCAATCCACGATCACATGGCTTTCTTTATAAAAGATCGGCCACCCGACCGCGGATGTTGGGGGCGACGAGCTGACCGAGAGCGATTCCAAGCCGCGGCTGGAGTTGTCCGCTTTCCAACCCCGTAAGAACCCAAGAAATCCGCGGTTGTTCCCCCCTACATCACGATCTCATTCACTTGCCGCGCGATGGGATGCTGCATTTCTTCGAGATCGCCTTTTACCAGATTCAGGCCGTACACGCACGATTCGAACTCGCGCGCCAGTTTGGCGAAGAGGGGCGACAGCCTAGCGTATTCGAACTGGTCGAACTTGGAGACGATGTAATAACTCTCTTTTCCAGCCCGGATGAAATCGATAAAGTTTTCCAGCCGCTGCCGCCTTAGGCGGTAGTGGTTGACGCTCTCGGGAAACATTCCGGAGAAGAACAAGGTGTAATCGCCAATGTGCTTGCGGACCTGGCGCTCGCGGTCGAACGACGGCGCCGGCCCGTAGATGGGGTCGGCCTCCAGCAGCATCTCGCCAACGTCGTGCAGCGGACGGCCTCCGGCATCGCAAATCTTGTACAGTTGCTCGCACTGGCAGAACTCCGCGAGAACGTTGACCACGTAATCCTTCACCTCGGGATCGCGCAGTCCGATGTCGCGGTCGAAGTGCTGATCGATCAATTCTGTGAACAACTGCTGCAGGGAGTGCGATTCTGGAATCATGGCCTGGTGTTCGTCTCCTCCGGTTGCCCGTCTCACATAGAGATGTGATGCGAGTTCATAGCGCACTTCTCTTTTCNNTTTTGAGTACTGTTTATGCGGGTTTGGTTTGCTCATCCGGCAAAAACAGTTACAGTGCGAAGCGTCTGTTAGCAGAAGGCGTCGTTGGATGCCAAAATTCGAGGCCACCCGCTGAGTGCCCTGATCCTGACACCGCCCTGATCCTGACTGATCCTGACTTGCACAAGCGCGAGAATGCTGCCATCATGAGCCAATTCCCGCCCGTGGAGTATCCCGTGGACGGACGGTCGCCGGAATGTCCATCCGTATCCCAGTGGCGCTTGGCACAAAGCGTGGACTGAACGCGTTCGTGTTCGCCATGGCCTTGCTGCTTGGTTTTGCAACCACCATGCAGGCGCAATGCCCGCTGCTGGAAGTCGATCCTGACGCTCCCCCCAAACCTCCCAGCCCGCACGCAGCCGACGAAGCTTTGCTGCCGGAAAACGGTCACCTTTCCAATACGACGTACACCAGTGACTACTTCGGGTTCGCTTTCGATCTTCCCATTGCCGCCCAGGGCCACCTCCTCATGCTGCCGCTCATGCCGGAGAGACAGCACGCTCTGCTGGCTCTTCAGTTCGAGAACGCCAGCCATGCCGGAACCATCACCATCACGGCGATCGAGCCACGCTCAGGATTAGAGGCATTGACACCGGAGCAGCAACAGCAGGAATTCGACAACTGGGCGGCTTCCGGGAGCCAGCCGGGAAGGACGCTTCGTTACCCCGTTCCGGATTACATGGTGCGCACCACCGGCCATTTCTATTCTTCGGTGCGGCATAAGGGCGAAAATTACGCCGCGCTCTATTGGACGCGGATCAAGAACTACAACCTTAAAATTTTGGTGGCTTCCAACGATCAGGACTTTCTGCGAAAGTCCAAGCGCGCCATAAACGCGGCACATTTCTATTGCACCCAGGACGACGGCACGCTCACTACCGCGGACGGCAAACCGGTAAAGCCGGACGGCAGCCCCTACATGGGGCCCACAGTCCCTACGTCGCTCGCCAGTGCAGCCGTCAAAGCCAAGCCGGCGCTGGAGAGCATTCCGCTGGGCGGGATCAGCGGCGCAGTGTACCGCAATCCCGACCTGGGCTTACAGTACGAGTTTCCCAAGGGGTGGGACGTTTTCCCAGCCGAGGGTAACGACGATCCGCCCCGCGACGCCACCGCGTTGCGCGAACATGAATTTCTGCACGCCTGCTCCAAGACCCTGCTGCGGATCGCGCAACACGGCCGCAGCGGCGCCGCCCAACAAGTGGCTGGGCCCGCCATCACCTTGCGGGCACTCGACCCATCTTGCCTGGTGATGCGAATTCCATCTTCCCTCACCGACAAAGATGCCGTGGACAACATCTCTGCCAGCCTGGAAGTGCTCTCCGAATTTGGCGAGATCGGCTCGGATGAATTGGTCTCCATCTCCGATCATCTGTTCATGGTGTTCCATGGGACCGTTGCCTCCCATGCATCCAACGACGAGTTGGCTCAGCGCTGGTCGCAAGTCATTTACGCTACCCTTCACCACAAGGTGCTGTTCGTTTGGTCCCTGATGGCTCCGAACTCCGCTGACTTGAACGCGATGCCAACCACCGGCATTACTCTCGATGGCGCACAATCCATCGATCTTCGGGCATCCCTGACCGCTAAGCGTTAGCGCCAATTGCGAGTGACGGAGCTCACATGCCGGGGTGAGGCGATGCCTAGGGCAGCAGAAATTCCGGGATTACGGTATTCTTACGGAAGGAGTTGTCCATGCTCGATAATTTGTTTCAGCCCATGCACCTGCTGGTGATTCTTTTTATTGCCTTGCTGGTGTTTGGACCAAAGAAGCTGCCGGAACTCGGCAAAGGTTTGGGTGAGGGAATCAGGAGTTTCAGAGACTCCATGAACCCGAAAGACGAGGCCGCTGGCAAGGCGGAAGAAAAAAAGCCTTAGTGGAAATTTCTTTCTTGTGATGCGCGACTAAGCTTTTTTCTCATGCCCGATATCCTGTTCATTCTGTTGCTGGCGCTGGTGATCTTCGGTCCCAAGAAGCTGCCGGAGATCGCCCGGCAGATCGCCAAGTACATGACGCAATTCCAGCGGATGAGTAACGATTTCAAACGCCAACTTGAAAGCGAGATGCTAAAGATCGAGCTGGAGGAAAAGCAAGCGCCCGCGAAGTCGTATCAGCTTACTGCTACCAATCCGCCGCTCAACGCCGAATCTCAGCCGCAAACCCCTCCTTCTTCCTGAACCGAATCTTCCTGGCTGTGATGTGAGACTCGGCAAATCGTCGGGCGCCCTTTGACGGGGTGATAAAGTGTTTGCGTCAGACTTTTCTCTTCCTAGAAAAATGATAGGTCGTTATAAGATCAGCTCAGGGTAACGGGAAATACGCATGTCACTGTCTCTGGATTCACGCCACTGCGGCCGAGTATTTGTGATCAAGTGCGCCGGAAGAATCGTTACCGGCGAAGAAATTACCATCCTCGAAGCGTGCATCAACCGCGGCTTGCTCGAGTCTTCGCGTATCGTAGTGCAGGCTGGCGAGGTGACTCGCGTGGACAGCACTGGCATGGGCTTGCTGGTGCGGTTCCTATCGCATTCCCGAAATCGCGGCGGCGACCTGCGTCTGGCTGCTCCTCCGCCGTTCCTCACCAACCTCCTGCGACTGACCAAACTCGCCACCATTTTCCGCATTTACGATTCGGAAGACGAAGCCATCGTCTCCTTTCTCAAAGAGCCTGCTCTCTCCCAACCCGTCGGCGTCAAAGCCGGTCCCGTGGTCCTCTTCGTGGACCAATCGCCTGACCTGTGTGCGTTTGTAAGAACTCTGCTCCAGCATCATGGATACGAGGTGTTGTCCACTTGCAGGATGCACGACGCCAAGACCCTTTTGAGCGCCGCGAAAGTTGACTACATCGTCCTCGGTCCGGACGGCTCTTCCCTACCCGCGGACAGCGCGGCAGCTTCGCTGAAATCGCTGGCGCCCAAGGCATCTACCGTCCTCTTGCAGGGGGATTTCAAACATGGCGACGCCGAGCAGGCTGGGTTGGAGTTGCTGCGATTGATGCAGTACCGCCCCGTTGACTGACCTCTTCCGATCGCAACATTTCCCAACGCCAAGCCCCAAATGGGGTATGCTTTTTCCCATCTTTGTGAGTGGGGGGGAGACATGAAACTCGTAATCGTCGCATCTCTGATAATGGTGCTGGCGAGCGTCGCGCTCGCGCAGTCCAAGGCGCCGGCCCAGGTGATCAGCAATCCAGTAGTCAGCACCGTGCGGCAACTGGAAGAGCGCCAGTCGAAGAACCTGATCGGCGCCGCCGAAGAAATGCCCGCCGACAAGTACAGCTACCGTCCGACACCGCCCCAGATGACCTTCGCGCACCTGGTCATGCACATCGCCGGGTCCAACAATTTTCTATGTGCGCGCGTGGCCGGTGAGCAGCCTCGCGAGTTGAAACTGAATGAGAGTGATTCCAAAGAAACGCTGACCAAGGCGCTGAGAGATTCATTTGCCTACTGCGAGCAGGTCCTGTCCAAGGCGGATGATTCGACCCTAGGCCAGCCAGTGGAACTCTACGGTGGACACACCGGCCCTCGCGCAGCGGCGCTCATCTCCCTCGCTGCAGATTGGGCCGACCACTACAGCGCCGCCGCGATGTATCTGCGACTGAACAATCTGCTGCCCCCCAGCGCCAAGAAGGCCGAGGGGAAATAGTTCAATCGCCCTTCACTACGATCAGCTCGAAGCTGCCTGGGACCATGGCCGGTCTCTGCCCCGGAGCAGGCGGTGTGGCTTCGCGCTGCGCGGTCACCAGATAGGCGGTATTGCTCGCATGGTCCATCGCCATCGTGCGCGCGCCCTTGGCGGTAGCCAAATTCTGCGTGACCGTGTACTTGTCGGGGCTGTCTTCGTGAATGATGGTTAGCACGCCGTCACCGCCGCAGGACATGAATATCTCCTGAGTATTGGAATTGAATCGGCCGGCATCAACTCCCGCCCCGATCGGCACGGTGGTAACGACTTTGCCGGTGTCGGAGTCCACGACAGCCATCATCTTGTTGTCGCATCCGGCGAAGAGGCGATGATGCGCCACGTCGAACGCCAGTGCGCTGGGCTCCTGGCATGGACTCACTGACCAGTGATTCAGCACCGAGAGCTTGCTGGCATCGATTGCGGCGATCTCGCTCTTGTCTTCAATGTTGGCGTACACCTTGCCCTTGCCGTCGGTGACGGGAAACTCCGGCTTGCCACCAAGTGGAACCGTCCCCACCACCTTGCCGCTGGCAGCGTCCACCACGCTGGAATCCTTGCTGCGGGCGTTGAAGGTGAAGACATGCTTGGTGAACGGATCGTAGAGTATTGCGTCGGGCCGCTCGCCAACCTTTGCGCTGTCCAGTTTCTTGAGCGTCTTCAGGTCGAAGATGGTAACCGTGTTATCTCCGCCGTTGCTGACAAAGCCGCGGCCCAGCTCCGGCGCAAGCGCGACCCCGTGAATGCCGGAGAGATCGGGAATGTCCCCGCTCACTTTCAGGGTTTTGGCATCGACCACCATCACGTGGCTTCCCCGCGTGATGAACAGGCGCTGCCCATCCTTGTCGTAATAGAGGTAGTCCCAACCGCCTTCTCCTCCGAGCTTGACGGTATTGACTACTTTGTATTGTTTCTGTGCGAACGCGGGAATAGCGGCCAGAAGGGTGGCTGCCAGGAACAGTGCGAAAATCCGTTTCATAGTTTCTCCTCTTTCAATCGGCTTCTGTAGGGCCGGTTTCGTGACTCAAGTAAAAGTGAACCGCGGGAGTGATGATCAGCGAAAGCACCATCGAAATGGTGATGCCTCCGATTACCGCGATGGCCAGTGGTTGCAGCATCTGCGAACCGGCGCCCAGGGCCAGGGCCAGGGGCAGCATGCCGGCGACGGCAGCCATGGCCGTCATCACAATGGGGCGCAAACGGCGGCGGCCTGCCTGGATCATGGCGTCGTGTGCGGAGTATCCGGCAACGCGAAATCGCTGGTCGGCGTCGAGTAGCAGAATGCCATTTTTCGCCACAATGCCGATCACCATGATAAGCCCCATGAACGACGCGATGTTGAAGGTGATCCGAGTTATGAGCAGCGCCAGAAATACTCCCGAGGTGGAAAGCAGCGCCGACGCCAGGATCGCTAGCGGCGCTGCCAGAGTACGAAATTCAAAGAGCAGCACCAGAAATACCAGCAGGATGGCCAGCACCAGCACCAGCACCAAGTCATGGAACGATTGCTGCTGCTCCGCGTACGTCCCCCCGTAGATTATGCGGATGGACGACGGCACATGCAGATCGTTAACCACCTTCTGCACGGCAGCGACACCGCTGCCCAGATCGCGTTTTTCCAGGCGCGCGGTGACGGCCACCTCGCGCTGCAGGTTCTCGCGGCGAATTTCCGTTTGTCCCGGCAGTTGGGTGATGTTGGCAAGTGTGCCTAAGGTCGCAGTGTGCCCACTGGCGCTGTTGAGCAGGGTGTTGCTCATCGCAGCCAGCGAACTACGGTTGTCCTCCGGATAGCGAACACGAATGGTGTAGGCGATGTCCTGCGCGATCACGGGCGTGGCCGCGGGCTCGCCTTCGAGAATGGCGGAGGCATCGATCGCCACTTCTTCCGGAGTGAAGCCCGCGCGCGCAGCGATTGTAGGATTCACCTGGAAAACGGTCGCCGGTCCGCTGATGGTGTTCTCGATTCCGTTCCGAAGGTCCACAACCCCCCGCACCTTTTCGATGGCATCGCCGATCCGCGGCGCCCATTGGCTCAGGAGCGCGGCATCGGGCGAGAACAGCTTGATCTGGATCGGCTCAGGCGCATTCGACAGGTCACCGATCATGTCCTGCAGCACCTGCACGAACTCGACCTCGACGGCGGGTTCTTTTTGGTTGATCTCGGCTCGCAGTTCTTCGGTGATCTCGTCCACGCTGCGGCTGCGCTTGTCTTTCAGCTTCACCGCAAAATCGCCCCGGTTCACTTCGGTAACGGCAGCCAGACCGAGCTCCAGGCCGGTGCGTCGCGAGAAACTCTCGATCTCGGGGACCTGCCGAAGCATGCGCTCGATGTGGCTGAGCATGCGATTGCTCTCCTCCAGCGATGTGCCCGCGGGAGTGAGATAGTCGAGCACGAATCCGCCTTCGTCCATCGCCGGCAACAGGTCCGAGCCGAGCGTCTTGTAGCAGAAGAATGACCCGAAAATCAAGATCGCGGAGAAGATTGCAATCCACCTTGGGCGATCCAGCGCGAAGCGCAGCCAGCGTTCGTAGAATTCGATGACGCGGCGGAAGCGTCCACTCAGGGCGGTCTCTTCCGCGGCGAGCACCTTTTCCCACTCGCCGAAGTCCTCGCGGGGAAGGCTGTCCATGTGTTTTCGGCGAATGAAAAACTGGCTGAGGGTGGGCGTCAACGTCAGCGCCAGTCCGAGAGACGTCAGCAACGACACGGCCACGGTGATGGCCAGGGCGCGAAAGAACACGCCGGTCACGCCGGTGATCGCGATCAGCGGCAGAAAAACGACAATGGGGGTAATCGTGGAACCAATGAGTGGTGCGGTGATCTCGCTTAGCGCGCTGTCGATTGCTTCAACCCGTCCCTGCCCGGCGGCGCGATGAAGAGTGATGTTCTCGACCACGACGATGGCGTCATCAATCACCAGGCCTACCGCCGCCGCCAGTCCGCCCAGCGTCATCAGGTTGAAACTCTCGCCCATTAGTTTGAGGGCAATGAATGTAACCAGCACGGTGACCGGAATGACCAGCGCTGCGACCGCCGAGGCTCCCCAGTCGCGCAAGAACAGGACCATGATGATCGAGGCCAGCACCAGACCAATCAGAATGGCGTCGCGCACGCTCGTGATGGATGCGGTTACGATCTCCGACTGATCGTAGAAGGGTTGGATATGGATTCCTGGCGGCAGCGACTGCCGAACGCGGTCAACCTCGGCGTGCACTTCGTCGGCAACAGCGACCGTGTTGCTGTCGGGCTGACGGTTGATGTTGAGCAGCACCGCGGGCTTTCCGTTGGCGGTAACGATGGTGTACACCGGCTTCACGCCGGGAGCAACCGCGGCCACATCGCCCACCCGCACGGGAATTCCGGCTGGCGTNNGTGGCCTTGATTACGATTTGCGAAAGTTGCGCCGGATCTTTCACCTGGCCGTCCACCAGCGCGAGATAAAGCTGATGGTTCTCCTGCATCAGGCCAGGCGAATCAATGAGGTTGGTCCGCCGCACCGCATCGAGAATATCGGAGACGGTCACACTGGCCGCCAGCAATTTGGCCGGATCGGGAGTGATGGTGAACTCCGGTTCCTGTCCACCTTGCACTACAACTGTGGCCACGCCATCGAGTCGATTGAGGCGCGGCTTCAGATCATACTTTGCCATCGTCCAGAGCTGTGTTTGCGGCACCGTGTCGGAGGTAAGGCTGTATCCAAGGATAGGAAAACTGGCGAAGTTCAGACGATGCGATTGAATGACGGCAGTCGCGGGCAACTGGGAGCGAATGCGAGAGAGCGCCGCGTCCACCAGTTGCAGCGTGGTAACCATGTCCACGTGCCAGTCGAAAAAGAGGTCCACTTCAGCCGAGCCACGACTGGTGATGGAGCGGACCTGCTGTAATCCCGGCACGCTGTTGACCGACTCTTCGATGGGACGCGTAATGGTCACCATCATTTGGTCGATCGGCATCACCCCGTTGTCGACGCCGATGAGGACACGCGGAAAATCGGTGGTGGGAAAAACCGAAATTGGAATGGTGAAGGCGAGGTAGGCTCCAGCCATCGCCAGAACGAGGATGAGAAAGATCAGCGATTTCGCGTAGCGCGTGAACCAATAGCGCTCGTCCGCCGGGCCGCTGGTGCGCAAACGCTGGAGCATGGATTTCCAATTCATGCGCACATCATTCCTTGGCGTTGCCGTTCTTGGAGTCGGAGTTGCCGGAGTTTGCCGACGGCGCGGACTCGGCGATCTTCACCTTGGTGTTGTCGGGCAAACCGTAAGCGCCACTCACAATGACCGGCTCGCCACCGCTCAGGCCTTTACTGATTTGCACGCGATCGCCCTGGCGAATGCCTGTCTCCACCGATACTTGATGAGCGCGATCGTCCTTGACGATCATCACCGTGGTTTGGCCTTCCGGAGTCTTCAGCAGCGCGGACACTGGCACCACCAGGGCGTCGTTCAAGGTTTGCGCAACCATTTGAACGTTGACAGTCGTGCCCGGACGCAGCCGCCCGTCGCGATTTGCGGCCTCGACCCATACTTCGACGGTCGTGCTGTTGGGATCGAGCGCCGGACTCACCAGCGTGACCTTACCCTGCACGCGGACCTCTCCCGGAGCAGCAATAGTCGCAGCGTCTCCCGGCTTCAGCCCGGCGGCGTCGCTCTGCGGAATGTGGGCGCGCGCGGTCACCAACGAAGTATCCATGATGGTCAGCAGCGGAGTGCCGGGCGGAGGCGTCTCGCCGGGATAGCTCGGACGATCGGTGACCACGCCGTCGATGGGGCTGCGAATATCCGTGTAAGCCAGCTGCGCCGCGGCGCCTTCGTATTTGCCTTTGGCCGAGGTAAGCTGTCCCCGCGCCGCCTTCATCTGCTGCTGCTTGCCCGCCGATTGCAGGGCGGTTAGATGCTTCTCGGCCATTTCGTATTGCGCCTTGGCTTGAATCAGCGCGACCGCCGATTCGTCGAGCTGCTTGCGTGGCAGAGCGCCCTGCTGGAAGAGAGCGCGGCGGCTGTCGTAAACATTCTGCTCCGCGTCGTAAGTCTCCTTCGCCGTCTTCAGATCGAGTTCGGCCTTCTGCCACGCTTCCGGCAAAGCGGCCGAGGTCTCAAGTCCGTAGGCCGCCTGCGCCTGCTCGTACGTGCCCTTGTTCTCGACCTCGACAGCGGCAAGATCGCGGTTCTCCAGCACCGCGAGCAATTCGCCGCGATGCACGCGGCTGCCGCGATTCACGTAAAACGTCTTAACCGGCGCGACAACTTTGGGAGTGATGGCCGCCTGGTCGCGGGGAAACAAAACGGCTTCGGCGCTGATGACTTGCTGGATTGCGCCGCGTTGCGCGACCGCGGTCTGCACCGTGACCACCGGTTCGGTTTCCGCTGGCTTCTTGGAGCAAGACACCAGCATTGCTGAGACAAGGGCGAGAGGCAATAAGGACGTCAGCCCGTTAAGAATGCGTTGAGCTTTCATGGTTAGAATGTCCCTGTCAGCGTCTGCAGGTTGGCGATGGCCACATGGTAGCGGGCCTCGCCATCGCGATAATTGTTGCGCGCCTGCGTCAGGGTATTCTGCGCGTCCACCACTTCCAGTGCGATGGCCTCGCCTGCCTGGTAACGCAAATTGGTTAGTCGCAGGCTGTCGGCCGCCAGTTCGGCGGAGTTGCGCAACGTGTCCAGTTGCTCGCGCGCGGTTTCGGCTTCGGCGTAGAACGATTGCAAATCGGCGAGCGCCTGACGCTGCGCCGCACTCAGCTCGACCTGTGCCTGGTGGCGTTGGAGCTCAGCTTGTTTCACCCTGCTTTCAATCGCGCCCCAGTGCCATACCGGAATGTTGAGGGTGGCAGTGGCCGAGTAGCCGAGATTGCGGATACCGTCTGTGCTGACGGCAAAATGGTTCGCGTCAATGCCGTAGAAGTAGTCGAGCACCAGCGTGGGCAGATGTCCCGCACGCGCGACCGTGACTTGCTGGTTGGCGGCTTCGAGAGCAGCGAAAGCGGCGCTGAGTTCGGGATTGTTCTTCTGTGCCATCTGTTGCACCTCGGCAATCGGGGGCAACACTGGCGCAGCCGCAAGATCGTCCACCAGCGAGAAGTCCTGAAAGAAATTCGGAAACAGCAAGACCGCGAGACTCAGCCGCGCATTCTCTTCGCCAAGTTTCGCATCTTGAAAGGCGCGCTGCTGATCGTTGGCCTGGATCTGCGCTTTGATTACGTCGGAGTGCGCGACTTCTCCGCCCTGCTCCAGTTTGCGGCTGTTGTCGAGGAAGCGCTGGGCTTCGTCGGCGGCCGCCTGCGTGCTCTGCGTCTTGCCCTGCGTGACCAGCACTCCGTAGAATGCCCGCACCACGGTGACGATCAAGCCGCGGGCGGCGATTTCGGCTTTGGCTCGGGCCAGGGCTTGCGCCGCGGCAGTGCGCCGGTACTCTGCGAATTGTCCCAAGCCAACCGCTTGCTGCACGGCACCCTGACTAATGTACTCATGCGGACCGTTGTTGGCGATGAACCGTCCTGAGGGTGTGCCGTTGCCCTCGGTGTAAATGAAGCCGTTGTCATAGTCCACGCCCGGCAGCAGCGCCGCTCGCGCCTGCACGCGATCTTCGCGAGCGATTCCCAGTTGAGTGAGTGCCGCCTGAAATTGCGGACTGTTGGCCTTGGCCCGCGCCAGGGCGTCGGCAAGCGTCAGCGAAACCGTGGAGCCCGGCGCTTGTATAGTGATCGTGCCTGGCGACGCGGTCTGAGCGTTTGGAATGGCTTGCGCACGCGATGCGACGGCGGCAAGCAATAGGCACGCGATGAGCGCGATAATCTTCTGGCCCAGGTACACGGCTCCCTCACAGAGGACTCAACTTAAGATGCGGGAACGTACCTTAACGCAAGCTGAACGCGGGGCAGCGGCCCTTAAGGCTCCCTTCAGCTTCCCTGCCCTAGCGTTGGCATAGGATAGAAGCACCATGCGGGTATTGATCATCGAAGACGAGGCCCGGCTGGCGGAAAATGTCGCTCGCAGTCTGCGCGAAAGTGCTGGCTACGCGGTGGATGTTGCGCTCGACGGCGAAGAAGGCGCGTTCATGGCAGAGTCAAACCCGTACGACCTGGTGATCCTCGACTTGATGCTGCCGAAACTCGACGGCCTTTCTGTACTGCAACGCATGCGAAGCAGAGGCTCGGCGGTCCCCGTGCTTGTGTTGACCGCGCGCGACGAGAAGGAGTCGATCGTGGCGCTGTTGAACGCCGGCGCCGACGACTACGTTGCCAAGCCCTTCGACCTGGGAGAGCTGCTGGCGCGCGCCAAAGCCCTGATCCGGCGCGGCAAGGGACAAAGCGCGGCGCTGTTGAAGGTCGGCGATCTGGAGATCAACACGGCTGATCTTTCGGTGCGCCGCAAAGGAAAGCTTGTCAGCCTCACGGCGATGGAATACCGCGTTCTGGAATATCTGGCGCACCGGCCGGGCGCGGTGGTGCCCAAGACCGAGTTGCTCGAACATCTGTATGACTTCAACTGGGAACGGTTCAGCAATGTCATCGAGGTTTATATCTCCGGCTTGCGTCGTAAACTGGAGGACAGCGGAGACAGCAAGCTGATTCACACCCTGCGCGGACAGGGATACATGCTTCGCGGGTGATATGCGACAAACCTCCATTCAGCGACGGTTGATCGCAGCGGTAGTGATCTCGCAGTTGCTGCTGGCCATCGGCATCGTTTCGGTGGCGGTGTATTTCACCCGGCGCCAGTTGCGCAACGCATTCGACGCCGGCCTGCATGGGCGCGCCATGAGCGTCGCCGCGCTGGTGCGCTACTCCGAAGATGAGCATCCCGCGTTGATCTTCGAGGACGACCTGGTTCCGCCTCCGCTGGAGAAGCAACATCCCGATCTTTACCAGGTGACCACCGGCGACGGACGCGTGCTTGCCCGGTCCCCCAATTGGCCACAGGATTTGCAGGCCATTCCGAAGAAGGACCGGCAACACGCAAACTTTACGGTGGATGGCATCCGTTATCGTGCGGTACGACTGGAGAACGTTCCCGTGCTCGATCGCGAAGGCGATGCGCCTTCGACCGATGTGCTGACCGTGACCTATGCGGCGCCTA
Organism: Acidobacteriaceae bacterium; assembly: GCA_003135475.1. Lineage (GTDB taxonomy): Bacteria > Acidobacteriota > Terriglobia > Terriglobales > Acidobacteriaceae > Bog-257. Next base: position 8,630 of record PLBW01000027.1, on the reverse strand, counting down.
CCGACCAGATGACCCGCGCGGTCGCACATGCCGGCATCTACATTGCGGCTGGCAGCGGCCTGTTGTTGCTGGTCACTGTAGGTATTGCGGTTTTGGGCTTGCGGCGAGGATTGCGCCCACTCGCCGAACTCGCCGCCAGCGCGGCCTTGGTCAATGCCTCAAACTGGAACCTGAATCCCAGCGAAGCGGCTTTGAGCACGACGGAACTCGCGCCCCTCACCCAAGCCATGACCGCCATGCTCGAGGGACTGCATCGCGCCTTCACCCAGCAACGCGAATTTCTGGCCAACGCCGCTCACGAGCTGAAGACGCCGGTTGCAGTCTTGAAGTCCACGCTGCAATCGCTACTGCAGCGGCCGCGCGCGGTGGATGAGTATCGCGCCGGCTTGGAGCAAGCGCTCGACGACATGGCACGCCTGGAACAACTGATGCACTCGATGCTCCGCCTGGCGCGCGCCGAACAGTGGGCGGCGGGCAGTGCGCGCCGCGAGCTGGAGGCGGTGGAAGTGGCTGCTACCTGCGAGAGTGCAATGGAGCGTCTTGCGCCCGTGGCACGCGAGCGCGGCGTCACGATCCATTTCGTCAGTAACGGCCCGATGCCCATGCGCGCCGACGCCGACGATCTGGAACTGGTTTGGTCCAATCTGCTGGAGAATGCCATTCGCTTCAGCCCTACCGGCGGAAACGTGCAGCTTCGAGCGCGCTCCAATGGCTCGCGGGGTTATGTCGAGGTCGAAGACAACGGCCCGGGAATTCCGCAGTCGGAGCTGGCCCACCTCTTCGAACGTTTTCATCGCGGCGACAGCTCGCGCGCGCGCAACACCGGCGGATACGGCTTGGGTCTCGCCATCTCCAAAGCGCTGATCGAAGCCTATGGGGGAACGATTACTCCCCAAAGCGGGCCCGGACAAGGCACACGCATGGTGGTGGAGGTGCCGCTGGAAAATTCGGCTTTTAGCTCTTAGCCTTTAGCTCTTAGCTTCTAGAGTATCCGCGTTCATCTGTGAAATCCGCGGCTGCTCTTACTTCACCGGTTCTCCTTCAGCCGCAATCGCAGATAAACATTCGCGCCCAGCGGGTGGTCTCCGTAGTACGGCTTGATGGCATCCGGCACACCGTACAGCGAGACATTCGCGCCCAATCCCGTCTCTACGTTGTGAAAGATTCCGATGTCGCGGGTGTAGCCGACTGTGTACGCGCTGATATCGAACCATCGGCTACCGGTTTGTTCGAATAGCTGCTGCGCTAGCGTGGGATCATTGGCGAACAATTCGTCGCGCTGCGACCATTCGTAACGTCCGCTGACGAAGTTCTTTTCCTTGAAGGCTGCAACTGTTTCTGCCAACACGGCGTTGGTGCCGTAATGCACAGCCTGCTTGTCATTGCGTCCCCACAGCAGGGTCGTCGCCCACGCATTACCGTGCGGACGCGGAACGATGTATTCCACCGAGGCCGTCGTGCGCACGACGTCGCCCGGCTCCAGCGCCTCCGGGTGGACAAGATGGCCGGCTGAAAATTGTGCCAGCCATCTCGCGGTCGGCGTGACGGTGAGCCGCGCGGCATAGGAATTCATCGGCCCAAAGTCAATGTTCCAACGATTCTCGTCAGGCTCGGCGCCGTGAAAGCCGGATGCTTCAAGCCGTACCGCCTTGTACGACATTCCCGCGGTGACCACGTTGTAGAGGATGTGGGTCGAGTCTTCCCAGTGATGGCCGAGCGTGCTTTGCGGAATCTCCATGGCTGACGCGCGATGCGGATAAGCAACTGGCCCTAACGCCGGATCGCCAACCGGCGCGTAGTACAGGTCCCAAATCCCGTGCTGGCCAAGCCTATGCGCGTACTGCACGCTCAACTCCATCACGAAGTCATGCGGGTGCTGGCCGTTGACGATGGGCTTGCCGTAAGCTGTCTCGCCAGTCTGGAACAGCAGCGGATAAAACTCCCCGGTGACAGTCGCGGGTTCCAGACTAAGCATGGTGCGCAGCATGATGTCACCACCGCCGAGCCGGTGCAGCGCGCTGAGCATGCCCCAATTGGTCGAGTAAAACTTGTCGGCGCCCAGCGGGCCGGTCTGCTGCGTGTCCACCAGGAACGCCTGCGCCATCCACATCAAGCGCCAATGGCCGACGCTGGTCATGACCATCGGCATGGGCCACGCCGAAGGCTGAAAGGCGGTCCCCGACGATTCGCGCATCAGGAAGTCACGGGCCGTGTCCACCTCGTGACCCATGTGCTGCATCGATTCGGGCGGCATTTGCATGTTCATGCCGGCGTGCTGGTCGGACTGCTGAACTGGAGATGAGGATTGCGCGTGCGCGCCGCAGCACAGAATGCAGCTAAGCGCCAGCCGCCAGCTACTGTGGAGAATCGCGATGATTGCCTTGTTGCGCAAGCGATAGCCGTTGGAGACATGCCGTATCACCTCGGCAAGAACTCCCATCAAGATTGTAGAGGAGGACTATTCCCCCGCTTCGTCGAGAAGCTTGTTCAGGGTTGGCTTGTGTTTGTCCTGTTTGAGCTTCCGCTTCTTGCTGGCCGGCTCGGTGCGCGTGGGCGGAGGAGTTCCGATCGCATGACGGGCCGCAGCCTTCACCGCCGCTGCGGCGCGGAAGGGTTTGGGCTTGGGTATCTTGGAGGGCATAGCGACGTCTCCTCGTCTGTAGAGCGCTCAAAAACCGAACTTTGTCCGCCGCGTACCAGCGAAAACCTCTACACGCTGTGGTGAGGGATGTGGCTGACCGGGGTCTCGGCGACCACGCAAATTCCTGCGTCATTCGCCGCTGACAGCAGGGCTTCTCGATCCAACAATAAGCATCGTCCAGCATCGAGCGCAAGGCAGGTTGCGCCGGCCTGCTTCATGGTCTCGATCGTTTTCAAGCCGACGACCGGCACATCGAAGCGCATGTCCTGGTTCGGCTTGGCGACCTTCACCACGGTCAAGGCGCGGCTCAAGGTCGATGGCTCTTTGCCCAGGGATGGCGACTGCATGATCTCGCCGGCCCGGAGGACGGTTGCGTCGGTGCCCTCCATGGCTTCCACGGCAACGCACGCGGCTTCGGCGATCACCACGGTTTGGCCTATGTCGAAGCGCGAGAGATGGTGCGCGACCGCCCGTCCATAGGTGATGTCGGTCTGCTCGGAGTCGGTCGGCCCGCGCCGCGTCAAAACTCCTTCGCTGGCCAGCATGGGTTCCAGCAGCGCGGTGGAATTCATCAGCGTGATCCCTTCCTCTGCGAGAACCTTGCTGATCGCCCCGATCAGCGAATCGGTGTTGCGGGTGGTCAGCGAGAGCAGAAGCTTGGCCAGCTTCCAATCGGGCTTGATGTTGCTGAAGATCTGCTTATGCTTGACCTGCCCGGCCATGATCGCCCGGGTAACACCTTCCTGTTTGAAGGTGTCGATCAGGCGCGATAGCTCGCCTAAGGATAGCCAGTAAACGGCGGCCGCACCGCGCTGCTCGATTCCGGGCGAGGCCTCTTCCTTGATGGCGGCGACGACGACCTGCAGGCCCTGGGAGCGAGCAGCATCCAGCACCAGGAGCGGAAACTTGCCGTTGCCAGCGATAAGTCCGATCTTTTGCGATGAGTCCGACATGGGTGAGCCCCGCTTGCTTGCCTACTTGATAATCCCCCGCTGCGACGATTCGACGAAGCGCAGCAGCGCCTCCACATCGTCGCCCTGCGCGCCTTCCGACCGCAGCTTCTCCAGCGCCTGCGACGTGTTCAGCTTCGAAGCCAGCAAAACCTTGAATGCATGATGCAGCCGGGCAATCCGCTCGCGCGAAAATCCGCGACGCTGCAGGCCCACTTTATTCAGCATGTAGGCGTGGGTGTCGCGTTCGGCGCTGGTCATGGAGTAGGGCAGCACATCTCGCGTGAGGGTCGTCCCACCCCCGACGTAGGCGTGAGCGCCAACACGAACATACTGGTGTACCGGGCACAGCGCGCCCACCACGGCCCACTCTTCGACGGTTACGTGACCTGCCAGGGTGGCAGCGTTGATCAGCATGACGTGATCGCCGATGAAGCAATCGTGCCCGATGTGGGTGTAGGCCATGATCAACACATGGCTGCCAATGCGGGTCACCCCGCCGCCTTTCGCGGTGCCGCGCGTGATGGTGACATATTCGCGGATGACATTATGGTCGCCAACTTCCAGCCGTGTCGGTTCGCCCGCGTAGGTAAGGTCTTGCGGATCCATCCCCAGCGCAGCGAAGGGATAAATTTTATTGTCGCTGCCGAAGCGGCTGGGACCGCCCAACACGACATGCGAAACCAGTTGACAGTTCTCGCCCATCTCCACGCCTGCACCCACGGTGCAGTAGGGCCCAATGCTGCAGGATGCAGGAATTTTCGCGGAGGGATCGACGATGGCCGTCGGGTGAATGTTCATCTGGAAGTTACGACTGCTCGACTGCGGGAGCCAGCTCCGGGGCAGCTTCCGCTGGTTTCGGACGGTTCAACAGGCGGCAGGTGACGATCGCTTCGCAGGCCAGCTTATCGCCGACGTAGGCCTTGCCTTGCATGCGACCTGCGGTGCCGCGCCACGCCAACACGTCCACCTCGATGCGAAGCTGGTCTCCGGGTATCACAGGCCGCCGGAAACGCGCGCGCTCGATGCCGGTGAACAACAACAGCTTCTCGGCGCGATCAGGGAATTCGGTCAACAGCAGCACCCCGCCGGCCTGCGCCATGGCTTCCACCACCAGCACGCCGGGCATGATGGGATNNACCAGCAGGAACGGAAAGCGGTGCGGCAGGATACGCAGTATGTCCTGGATGTCGAGCGTGAGATTGTCACCGCCCTCGGGCGTAGGGTTCACCGCTTCACTCATTATTAGTTCCGTAAAAGTCACGATTATACATTCCGGAGCGGCGGGCAGATTGCAGCGCATAGGAGCAAAGGAAGAATATGGCCAAACCGACGGGTCGGCAGCCGAACGCGCGTGAAGTACTGCGGTGGTTGACGGCGCGGCAAAGCGAAATGGTGGCGAGCTTGCGCGAGATGGTGCTGCGGGAGTCGCCTACGCAGGACAAGCAGGCTTGCGACGCGCTGTGCTCTTACCTGGCAGCGCAATTCGAGTGCCTGGGCGGTCGCGCCAGAATTCATCGGCAACGCTCAGCCGGGAACCACCTGCAAGTGATTTTCACGGGCGCCAAAGGCCGCGAGCCGGTGCTGCTGCTTGGCCATTTCGATACCGTGTATGACATGGGGACACTGCAGACAATGCCGTGGCGCGAGGAGAAAGGGCGGCTCTACGGCCCCGGCGTTTTCGACATGAAGAGCGGCATTGCGCAGATGATGTTCGCCCTCTGGGCAGCGCACGAAGTCCGAGGCGGCTTGCCGCGCCCGGTGACGGTGCTGCTGGTTTCCGACGAAGAAGGCGGCAGCGAAAGCTCGCGTGCGCTTACCGAGAAGATTGCGCGTCAATGTGCCGCGGTCCTGGTTTGCGAACCTTCTGGCCCCGGAGGCGCGTTGAAGACGGCGCGCAAGGGCGTCGGGTCGTTCCTCATGAAGATCACGGGACAGGCGGCGCACTCAGGACTCGACTTCGAAAAAGGGCAGAGTGCGATTCTTGAACTGGCGCATCAAATTCAGGCCGTCTCGCGGCTGACCGATCTGAAACGCGGCGTCACACTCAACGTCGGCGTGGTCCGGGGAGGTACGCGCAGCAACGTGATTGCGGCGGAAGCCATGGCCGAAGTGGATCTTCGCATCGCGAAAAAAGCAGATGGCGCCGTGATGGAACGCAAGATACGCGGGCTGCGGCCGGTCAATCCGAAATGCAGGATGGAGATCGAGGGCGGCATCAATCGTCCGCCCATGGAGCGGACGAAACAGGTGGTCGCGCTGTATGAACTGGCGCGGAAGATCGCCGGCAGATTGGGTTTCCGATTGGCGGAGATCGCAGTCGGCGGCGGGTCGGACGGCAACTTCACCGGGGGAATCGGGATTCCGACGCTGGACGGCTTGGGAGCGGTTGGCGAGGGAGCACACGCCACTCACGAATCGATTGTTGCCGCCGAACTGCCGCGCCGGGCAGCCTTGCTGGCCGGGTTGATTGAGGCCATTGAATAGCGGGCAGAATTCGCCACAAGATGTTTTGACGCGCCTCGCGTGAAAGCCTAGAATCTGGGCAGAAGCCCGTTATCGATTTGCCTAGTCGCAAAAAAGGGCTGTTCGACCGGAGGACTTATGTTTGGTGGAAAGCTTGGCTTACCCGAGCTGCTGGTCATCGTAGCCATTGCCCTGCTCATCTTCGGTCCGAAAAAGCTGGGAGAACTGGGCAAAGGCTTGGGCGAAGGCATTCGCAACTTCAAGTCGTCGATGAGCGAGCATAACTCGACAACGACAACCCCGCCGCCCCCCCCGACCGAAGACAAGAAGTCGTAGTTGCGAGATTGTGCCGAGTTCCGATGTGCGCGGAACTCTGGATTTTCCCATCATCCCCGTCGCGCCTTCCTTCCTGCTTATCCGTCAGAGCAGTGCCCGGCCGGTAGCGGCTTCGGCTGCGCGCAACATGCAATACACCCTCGCCACCGGAAGACCCACCACGTTGAAGTAACAACCTTCGATGCGTTCCACCCAGCGTGAGGCCATGCCCTGGATGGCATACGCTCCCGCTTTGTCCATCGGCTCGCCGCTGGCGACATAGGCGGCGATCTCGCGCTCCGAAAGCGGACTGAAGACGACCTGTGTGATCTCGGCTTCGGTCTGCTCGAAGTCGGGCGCTACCAGGCATACTCCCGTGATCACCTGATGAGTTCGTCCCGAGAGCAGACGCAACATGCGCGCGGCATCGGCCGTGTTGTTGGGTTTCTCCAGCAGATGCTGGTCTACCACCACGACGGTGTCAGCGCCGAGCACTGCGCTTTGCGGATGGTGAGCAAACACTGTGCGCGCCTTGTCGCGGGCCAGCCGTTGCGCATAGTCCACGGGCCCCTCGTGGGCGGCGGGCTGCTCGGCGACGTGGGCTGGTTCAACCGTGAACCGGATGGCAGCGTTGCCCAACAGCTCGGCGCGGCGTGGTGAAGCGGAAGCGAGAACCAGAGACATGCATCCTGATTCTATCCAGCGAAGGGGATCGAAAGCATCCCATCACGTTCAATAATTTCCATCATGACCGCAGCCGCGGTATCCAGCGCGGCACGCGACGACAGAACTCCTCATATTCGCCGTCGAAGCGCGCGTGCAGCGCAGGTTCCTCATACAGGATGATGAACAGATGGAAGCCTAGAACCAACCACGCGCCATAAATTGCCAGAGTCCGATAGCGATAGAGCACGGCCTGTCCGAAGACGACCGCCAGCACCGATGTGTACATGGGATTACGGTTGATGTGGTATAGACCGCCGACCACGGTCTTTTGGGTTGGGAAAGCCGGGGCGGGCGTGCCTTGGGCCTTGACGAACAACGTGGCACACCAGAAGTAACCGATGGCGCCAAGCGTGACGAGCGCAGTGCCTAAAATGCGGCTTGCGATTCCGGGGGCAACGACGACGCCAGCCTCCCTGATCCACGTCTGCGGGATCCCAACCGCGACGATGGCAGGCACGAACAGCGTGAAAATCGCCGTCTTCAGCGCGCTGGCAGCGGTGCTCATGACTGAACATCGTACTCCGCGTGCGCCATGGGGCACTGTTCTCTCCTGTAGAATCGAGGTAGCGCTCAGCTATCTCGCATGGATCCATCCCTCATCCGAAACTTCGCGATCATCGCCCATATCGATCATGGGAAGAGCACGCTGGCNNAAGGCGCATTCGGTGCGCATGATGTATCCGGCGGCGGATGGGAAGATCTATCAGCTCAATTTGATCGACACTCCTGGCCACGTGGACTTCAGCTACGAAGTGTCGCGCTCGCTGGCCTCCTGCGAAGGCGCGTTGCTGGTGGTGGACGCATCGCAGGGNNATCGAGCGCACCAAGGAGATGATCGAGAGCGCGGTCGGTCTGGATGCCTCGCATGCGCTGGCCATCAGCGCCAAGACGGGCGTGGGCGTGCCCGAGGTGCTGGAAGCGGTGGTGCAACACATTCCTCCGCCCAAGGGACGGGCCAGCAATCAATTGCAGGCGCTCATCTTCGATTCCTGGTTCGACTCCTATCGCGGCGTGGTGGTGCTGGCGCGCGTTATTCAAGGCACGCTGTATAAGGGCCAGCGCATTCGCCTGATGTCGAATGGCCGCACCTTCGACGTGGAGACGCTCGGGGTTCTAACGCCAAAGGCAATCGAGATAGAGCAGTTGACCGCCGGCGAAGTGGGTTTCCTGACTGCCACCATCAAGACCGTCGCCGATTGCAAGATCGGCGACACCATCACCGACGATCATCATCCCGCGATCGAGCCGCTGCCGGGCTTCGAGGAATTGAAGCCCATGGTTTTCGCCGGGCTGTACACCGTGGATGCGCACGAACACACGCTGCTGCGCGAGGCCCTGGAAAAACTCCGGCTCAACGATTCGTCCTTCTTCTTCGAGCCGGAAAGCTCGGTCGCGCTCGGCTTTGGCTTTCGCTGCGGTTTCCTGGGTTTGCTGCACATGGAGATCATTCAGGAAAGGCTGGAGCGCGAATACAATCTCGACCTGATCACCACCGCTCCCGGTGTGCGCTACAAGATCACGCTCACCGATGG
>PLBW01000128.1 GCA_003135475.1 Acidobacteriaceae bacterium | reverse complement strand
ATTTTCTCGTTGCAACTACACCAAGCAGGCCGCAACATTCCATAGCTTGAGGCTCGCCTCAAGAAAATTATTACGATGAAGTCTGCAATTCTGTTCGTTACCTGATTCCGACCTGGCCCCGTACGCTCTCGATCAGCTTGCTGGAGTCATAGCCGATTCCATCCTTGAACACAGTCTCGACATTCTCGATGTCGTCGATCTTTTTGGAGGGATCGCCCTTGATCAGAACAAAGTCCGCGTCCTTGTCGGCCGCGAGCGTACCAATGCGGTCCTGCTTGCCGAGATAGATGGCGCCGTTTTCGGTGCCGATCTGGATGGCCTCGACGGGGGTGAATCCAGCCTCGACCAGCAGTTCGATTTCTCGCTGATCGCCGAATCCAGGAAGCGTGCCGCCATTCCCAGTCGGATCGGGGCCAGCGAGCAGGAGACCGCCAGCTTTCACAAACGCAAGTTCAAACTCCAGCTCTTTTTTGAACAAAGCCGTTATGGGCGAATCCATTGCGACGTGGGCGCGCGCGGTGAGGTAACTCTGCGCGGATTCAGACGACATGGCATCCAGTACCCGCGGTTGCAATTTCGGTCGCCCAGGCACGAAGGCCTCAAACACCGGCAGCGTGGATGTCACTGCTACATGATGGGCGACGAGATCATGGATCAGCGCTTGCACCTGCGGGCCATTGACATCGAGTTTCGCCCAACTATCGCGAGCGCTGGTTCCCTGTGGGCAAGCATCGGGCTTCTTGTCCGCGACAAAGTCGGTGGCGGTGAAGACCGGGCCATGCTCCAGATCGTCGATGCCCATGGCGATGGCTTCGTGCCAGGTGACGGAGCAAAGATGTCCCGTCAGCTTGAACTTGTGCTCATGGGTCTGCTGGATCGCCGCCGCCAGTTCTTCGCGCGTGATGTTCATGTAAGCCTTGTACGAGGTCATCCCCTCGGCGGCCCAGTAATCCACCAGGCGCTTCGCGTCATCAGCGCCGATGAGTTCATGCATCTGCGCGAACAGCGTGGGGGCGCCTTCAAGGTAAGGCGCCGTCGCATCAATTTTCGGGCCCGGCAGCAGGTTCGCATCGATGCGCTGCTTGACCTTGAGGTCGGTGTACGGTTCCACGCTGCCTGTGGTGCGCAAGGTTGTGACGCCTGCGGCCAGATAGAGCCGCGGCGCCGTGAAAGGAATTTCAGCGACATAGAGTCCCGGCTCCCCGATCTTGCCGTCGGCCCCGCGTTGTACTGAGACCGAATCGGTGTAGTAGAGATGGTCGTGCATCCCAACCAGTCCAGGGATGATGGTGTACCCGGCGCGGTCGAACTGCTGCGCACCGGCAGGCACCTGCACCGTCGCAGCGGGTCCGATTGACTGGATTTTGCCGTTGGCAATCACGATCGCCTGGTCTTCCTGCGGAGCGGCGCCTGTTCCATCGATGATTCGGACGTGATTTACAACAAAGACTGGTGCGCTGACGGTTACAAAGGGCGCAACGCCGCTAGAATTCTGGGCTTGCGCAACTGCGAGGAAAGTACACAAGAGTACGAACAGGGCCAAGCGGCGCATCGGTACACCTCGTAAGTGGTCGTAATCCGGACGGCAGCCAGCTAGTTTAGCAAACTGCGCCCCTCCACATCCGCTAGTCCATGCTGTGGCGAAGGCCAACCAGCACTCGTCCGCGAAAGAAATTATCGGCGATAATGAAAGCAACGTGGGCGAAGGAAGAAGCTGGAAGTGACGGCCCGCGAACTTAAGGAGTATCCAATGCCGGACGCAACAGAAAGTGCGGTCCAGTCGGGCAAGACCGCGTTTCACTCGATGACTCGCGAGGAGTTGTTGCTTGCGCTCCAGATGTTCGCCAAGAACTGGCTGGCCCATGACGGTTGCTGGTTTCTCGCGGCCGAGGAAAGTCTTGGTATGGATGCCGCTATCGAGCTGGACACCAGCGCCTGGCGGCGGTTCGCGGCGGCCGAGGCCAACCGCATTATGACGACGTTCGGCATCCCCCCTGCTGGCGGCTTGGGAGCGCTGGAAAGGGCTTTGGGCTTGCGGCAATACAGCTTGATCAACTCTCAGCGAACCGAGTGGTCGGAGGATGGCAAACGCCTGCGGCTCTTCATGGATGTTTGCCGGGTGCAGGAAACCCGGCGGCGCAAGGGGCTTCCGGATTTCCCTTGCAAGCCCGTCGGCACAGTGGAGTTTGAGACTTTCGCTCGCACCGTGGACCCGCGTATTCACACGACGTGTCTGCACTGCCCACCGGAATCTCCGGACGGCAAATATTGCGGCTGGGAGTTCAGCCTGAATCTGGAACCATAATGCCGCCGTGGCGGGATGTAATGGCTGGATTGATCTGGTCCGCCTTCCTTTCATCATCCATGGAAACTATCCCAAAACCATCCAGTCCCTTCTGAAACCGGAGATTGCCCCTTGGTTTTGCACGGCCGCATTGGCCCTGTCCACTTAGGCAATGTCCATGGAGGCTCTGGCAGGCCGATCTTTGGGGGTTTCCCTGTCGGCATTCCTTAGGCCCGCTCGAAGGCGTGCTTGGCGTGCAGCTCTTCCAGGGCGCGCTCTTTGGCGGAATGAAAAGCCTGGGCTTGCGCCAGCAATCCATCGGTCGAGCGAGCGTAATCGCCGGCCAATTCGATCATGCCGCGCGCGGCCAGATCGTTCGCAGCGGTCAGCAGTTTGTCCACCATGTCCGGATCGGCGGCGCCCAGATACTGCGCATCGCATGGATCGGCGATCATGACCGGCCCACGCTGGTTTCCGCTCAACCAGAAAACTTTGCGCGCGACAAACTCCTCCACCTGTTCCGGCGTAGCGTGCCAGAAGCGGAAGTGCTTATCGCGAATACTGTAGCAGCGGCTTGACACCGGCACCGGTTGCCGCTTGCTCGACTTCAGCAACTCCAATTGCTTATCGTCGAGCGCCTTGCGCGCGGTGTTGATGGCGAGCCAGAACGCCAGGTCGCTGTCGAGCGATGGCAGTACCTCGCGAATGGTCTGCGCCAGATTGAGCGCAATGTCGGCATACAGCGGACCGCCGTCGGCCAGGCGCAGCGTGCCATGCAGTACGTACCAGTCGCTGCCGCCACCAGAGGAATGAAACGGCCATTGCAGCTCGATGTGGACCGGCATGCCGTGCAGCGTAACTCCATCAAAGATCTTCTGTGTGTCCATGCGAAGGATGCCATTGCAATTATGCCGCACCGGCATCGTGCTATGAAAGCGCACCTCGGTTCGGCAAAGTTTTGATTGTCCGTGTCCTCTGTGCCTCCGTGGTGAAAAATACCCGCTACAATCGTCTGCGATGCCCTTCCGCTTCCAGGTCGAAGCCCGCGTTGGCGCCGCCCGCGCCGGACGCTTCTTCACGCCGCACGGTGAGGTCCAGACCCCAGTCTTTATGCCGGTGGGAACGCTGGCCACGGTCAAGGGCGTACCTCAGGACACGCTGGAAGAGCTCGGCGTCCAAATCCTGCTGAACAATACCTACCATCTTTATCTGCGGCCCGGCGTCGAGGTGGTGCGCCAACTCGGCGGGGTACAGAAGTTCATGGCGTGGGACCATCCCATCCTCACCGATTCCGGCGGCTTTCAGGTATTCAGCCTGAGCGATCTGCGCAAGGTCACCGAAGACGGCGTGGCGTTCCGCTCGCATCTCGATGGCTCCTCGCATTTTTTCAGTCCGGAGAGCGCCATCGCCGCCGAGATCGGACTGGGCGCCGACATCATCATGGCGTTCGACGAGTGCACCGAGCATCCGGCAGAGTACGCGCGCACCCAGGCGTCCATGGAGATGACGCTGCGCTGGGCGGCGCGCAGCAAAAAGTATTTCGAAGATCACAAGAGTGAGGTCCCGTGGTTTGCAGAAGGCCCCGCCCTAGCCAAAAGAAGGCTAGAACGGGGCACCCATCAAACGCTCTTCGGAATCGTGCAGGGTGGAATGTTTCCCGATCTGCGTCGCGAATCGGCGCAGCGCACCGTGGAGCTTGACTTCCCCGGCTATGCGATTGGCGGGCTAAGCGTGGGCGAACCGCGCTCCATGACCTATGAAATGGTGGACGCAGCCATGCGGTTCCTGCCGGAAGACAAGCCGCGCTACCTGATGGGGGTGGGGACTCCGGAAGAAATTGTGCACTACGTCGCCATGGGTGTGGACATGATGGACTGCGTGCTGCCCACGCGGGCGGCGCGTCACGGGCTGCTCTTCACCTCGGAAGGCCGGCTTACGATCAAGAACGCGCGCTACGCCACTGACGATGGTCCGCTCGACCCCAACTGCGCCTGCCGGGTCTGCGCGCGCTATTCGCGGGCCTATCTCCGCCACCTGTATGCCTCCAACGAACTGCTTGCGCAGGTGCTGAACACCGTCCACAATCTGGCATATTACCTTGACACCATGCGTAAGGTGCGGCAAGCTATAATACTTGGGGAAGTCGCGAATTTTCTTTCTGGCGTCCGGCCACCGCATCTAGCACCCCAATCCGCCCGCCGCGGCGGGGCGCGGCTTGGGGACCCCGGAAAGCTGAGTGTTCCTTAGCAGCCTTCGCTGTTCAGGTCCCCGGCAAAAGCGCGATAATGGAAAAATCAGGGCTGCGTCCCTGACGTCGCGTTGGTACGCTGGCAGGCAATATCCCGGTGTTCCGTTGGAATTGTGCCGTCCCTGAAGGGACTCGCCGATTTTTTGCACGTTACCCAGGGCTTACGCCCTGGGCTAAAAGCAATTCCGCCCCTGCGGGGCTGAATTTTGCGCAATCGTTCGACCGCGCCAACTCAAAACGAGTCCGCACACAGGCTCTTTAGCCCCTAAGGTTTCTGGAAAGTCGAAAGCAAAAATGGCCACACTGGCAGGTATGTTCGCGCAAGGCATCGGCGGCTCGGCCCCGATCCTGATGATGGTTGCCATCTTCGCCATCTTCTATGTTCTTTTGATCATGCCGCAGCAGCGCAAGCAGAAAAAATGGCAGGCCATGCTGCAGCAAATCAAGCCCGGCGACCGGGTAGTCACCAGCGGCGGCCTCATCGGCGTTATCATGTCCGTTAAGGATGATGCGGTCGTCCTCCGGATTCCCCCGGACAACGTTAAGATCGAAGTCACCCGTTCCTCCATCGTCACCTTGACGACCGCGGAGGACCATGCCAAGTCCTAAGGGCTGCAGTCTCTCATGAATAAGAATCTCCTCCTCAAAACAGTCTTGATCGTTGCGGTGCTGATCTTCTTTCTCATCGGCATCATCGGCATCCCCGGCAGTTTCACGGCTGAGGGCCTGCGGAGTGCGGTGCAGAAGCGCATCCACCTCGGCCTTGACCTGAAGGGGGGCACCCACCTGATTCTGCAGGTGCAGGTGAACGACGCCATCAACGCCGACAGCGACCGTGCGGTCGAGCGCCTGAAGGACGCCCTCAAGAGCGCCAACGTCGCCTTCGGAGAAATCTCCAAGCCCGATCCGCAGAACCATCCTGAGCTGGTCCAGATCAAGGGCGTGCCGCCGGAGTCATCCTCAGAACTGCGGCGCATCGTCAACGAGAAACTGGGCGACTACGATCTCGCCTCTGGCGCCGAGAACACCTACACCCTGGCCATGAAGAACTCGGTGGCCAACGACACCAGGAAGAAAGCGGTGCAGCAGGCCATTGAAACCATCCGCAACCGAATCGATCAGCTCGGGGTCTCCGAGCCGGTGATCCAGGAGCACGGACTGGGCGACTATCAAATCCTGGTGCAGTTGCCGGGCGTGGACGATCCGGCGCGCGTGAAAGAGATCATGCAGTCCACCGCCATGCTGGAGATCCGGCAGGCGGTCAAGGGGCCCTATCCCAACGAGCAGGCGGCCATGCAGGACAACGGCGGCGTGCTTCCGCCAGACACGCTCCTGATGAAAGGCACCAGCCAGCACGCGCAGAATCCCGAGGAGGCCACCGAGGTGTACTGGCTCATCAGCCGCTCGTCGGCGGTGAGTGGCGCCGATCTGCGTTCCGCCGATGCCGGCCGCGATGAGAATGGCCGTCCCGATGTCAATTTCACCCTGACCGGTGATGGCGGGCGGCGCTTCGCTGCCTTTACCGGGGCCCACGTGGGCGACAAGCTGGCGGTGGTGCTCGATAACAAAGTGAAGTCGGTGGCCACCATCCAGGAGCAAATTCACGATCAGGGCCGCATTACCGGCTCCTTCAGTCCGGAGGAGACCCAGGACCTGGCACTGACGCTGCGCTCCGGCGCGCTGCCGGCGGGAATCAAGTATCTGCAAGAGGTCACGGTGGGGCCATCGCTGGGCGCCGATTCCATCCGCGAGGGTGTGCGGGCGGCCGTCATCGGCATGGTCGCAGTGCTGATCTTTATGCTCTTCTACTACCACGCGGCCGGCATCAACGCCGACCTGGGCTTGGTCCTGAACCTGGTGATCCTGTTGGGATTCCTCGGCTACAGCGGAGCCACCTTGACCCTGCCGGGAATTGCGGGTGTGATCCTCACCGTCGGTATGGGCGTGGACTCCAACGTCCTGATCTTCGAGCGTATTCGCGAGGAGTTGCGGCATGGCAAGACGCCTTCCTCGGCGGTGGAACAGGGTTTCGCTCACGCCTGGACGACCATTATCGATACCCACGTGACCACCATCGTGTCCGCCGTCATCCTGTTCCTGTTCGGAACCGGTCCGGTGAAGGGATTTGCGGTGACCCTCAGCTTCGGTCTGGCGGCCAACCTGTTCACCGCGGTGTTCGTATCGCGCGTGATTTTCGAGTTCATTCTCAGTCGCCATCAGCGTGGCGAGCCATTGAGCATTTAAG
>PLBW01000118.1:9244-34074 GCA_003135475.1 Acidobacteriaceae bacterium | reverse complement strand
AGGGTTGCCGAATCGATGGTGATGCGCTTGCCCATTTTCCAGGTCGGATGGTTGAGCGCCTGCTCGACCGTGATATTGGGAAACTCGCTGGCGGGAGTGTGCAGAAATGGGCCGCCCGAAGCAGTCAGCCAAACCCGCTGAACTTCGTTGCGGCGACCACCGCGCATGGCTTGGTGAATCGCATTGTGTTCGCTGTCGATGGGCAGCAGTGGCTTGCCTTGTCTGCGGGCCTCGGCGGTTATCAGGTCACCCGCGGCGACCAGGCATTCCTTGTTTGCCAAGCCGACCGTCTTGCCGGCTTTGACCGCTTCGTAAGTGGCCTCGAGTCCGGCGACACCCACGATGGCGCTGACCACAAAATCGGCGTCAGGATGAATCGCGACCCTGACCGATCCAGGCGATCCGTACACCGTTTCAATGGCGCTTCCCAGTCCGGCCTTGTGCAGCTTGTCTTGAACTTGGCTGGCGGCTTCGGCGGTGCCCATCGACAAGATCTGCGGTCGCCAGCGGCGCGCCTGCTCGAAGGCGAGCTCGACGTTGTTGCCCGCTGCCATGCTGACCACGGAGAAGCGGTCGGGAAAGCTCTCAACAATGTTGAGCGTGCTCTTGCCAATGGAACCCGTGGAGCCGAGGATGGCGATACGCTTCATTAGCGCCTCAGCTTATCAGGAAACCCTGTGCGGTGAAGTAGTTGCTGAGGTCCCCCAAGACATAGAACAGAAGCGCTACCGGTACAGCAAAAAGCAGCGCGTCGATGCGGTCGAGCACGCCGCCATGCCCCGGAAGAATTGACCCCGAATCCTTTAATCCAGATCCTCGCTTCATGGCGGATTCCACTAGGTCACCAACTTGGGCAGCCACATTCACACAGACGGCAAACGTGATGACCAACCAAATTGGTGCGGGAACCAGACGAGCCGCCACTAAGTCCGAATTGAACGCCATATATCCTGGCGGAACAAGATGCAGCCGGATAAGGCATTTGTAAACTGGCATTACGAAGCGGAATAGCGTCACAGCGACCAGAATCGCGCCAATGGCCGACGCAATTGCTCCCTCCCACGTCTTTCCGGGACTTACTCGTGGAGCGAGTTTGTGCTTCCCGATTGCGCGACCAACATAGAAGGCCACAATATCACCCGTCCACACCAGCAGCATTACATACAACACAAACATCGCGCCATTTCCCATGGCCCGCAACACGACTAGGCAGGCAAGCGTAACGCCTACGTACGGCAGAAGCATGTACGACACGGCTGCATCCGGCAGTGCCTGAGAGAGTGGGTCGCGTCTCAGGCTCGCGACCAGGAAGACGAAAGGAGACAGAATCAGGGGTATCAGTTCCACTAGTCCGAGAATCACTGCTCCGAAGCCCAGGTTTCGAAGCATTCTCCAATCGCCGAGGAAACTCATGGTGAGCAGCGCAAAGCCGCACACGAGAAAGAAATAGCTCAGTCCCCGAAATGGTCTGAATCCCGCTGAACTAGCGATGTCGAGATATTCCCGCGCCGCCAGCAGCGCCACGCCCAGCACCAGCAAGGTGAACAGCCACAGCGGCGCCTTGAACAGCGCCAGCACCACCAGTGGAATCAGGATGACCGCAGTCAGGACGCGCTTCACGAGGCGTGCCCGTTATCGCCGACCAACCCGCCGAAGCGGCGCTCACGCTTCTGGAAAGCTTCGATGGCCTCCAGCAACTGCGTGCCGCGAAAATCGGGCCACAGCGTTTCGGTCACGTAGATTTCGGAGTAGGCCACCTGCCACAGCAGGAAGTTGCTGAGCCGCATTTCGCCGCTGGTGCGGATCACCAGGTCCAACTCCGGCAAGCCGTTGGTGTAAAGGTGGGACGCGATCGACCTCTCGTCGATCTTCAGGTGCTCGACGCCGCCGTTGCGTGAGGCCTCGCGCACCAGCGCGTTGAAGGAATCGACCAACTCGCTGCGGGAACTGTAATTGAGCGCCAGGGTGAGCACCATGCCGGTGTTCTTCTCGGTCATCGCGCGCGCCCACGCCATGCGCTCCTGAACTTCCTGCGGCAGCTCCTGCTGGCGGCCGATGTACTGCAGCCGGATGTTGTTTTCCATCAAGGTGGGCAGCTCCATCTTGAGGTAACGGCGCAGCAGGTTCATCAGGAAGCTGACTTCGCCTTTGGGCCGCTTCCAATTTTCGGCCGAGAACGAATACAGGGTGAGCGCCGGGATGCCGATGCGTGCCGCCGTTTCCACCGTGGAGCGCACCGCGGCCACACCCGAGCGGTGCCCGGCGATGCGCGGCAAATGGCGGCGTTTGGCCCAACGGCCATTTCCGTCCATGATGATGGCGATGTGGTGGGGCAGCCGCTCCGGATCGAGGTGGGAGAAAATCTCGGCCTCTTTGCGGTTCAGCCCGGCCGGCACTTGAGTGCGCAAGGCGTACCTCTAATAATCTACTGAAATTAGCATACGCTCCAGCGCGCTTGCAACGAAACGGGGGCCGCTTCCAAATGAGAGGAGCGTCAGGTTCCAGTATAGGAATTAGAGGGGAAATGGGCTGATTACATCAGATATGGAAAGCTCGCGTGCTTCGGCGTAAGGTATTGGATGTGAAAAAGTGGACGGCTGGGGCTCCGTTGATCACCCGCCTGAGCTGGATTCTATTGTTTGGTATCACTTTCCTGCTCAGCAGAGATGTCTGCGCACAACTCCGGCAAATCGATTCAGCGAAGCTGCCGCAGGACGAGCGCATCCAGACAACCTATGCCAGACTCTTACCCATCGAGCACTTCGCTCGCACCTGGAGCAATTCGTGGGCGTACGACACACCGAAACAGCAGGTGGTCTCGCTGCTTACTTCCAGCCTCCACGACTTAAGGTCGGCTGAGGCTACCGCACCGCAGAACGAGGAGCTTCTCTTACTTATAGGTCTGGTTGCTCACCTCGCCTACAACGTCGACGTCGAGGAAGCCTACCAGCCTGCGGTGCAATCCCTCGAAAAGGCCCATAAACTCGCTCCAAGGGACTACCGGGCCGAATGGTTTCTGGGTATCCACCGGTGCCAATCAGATGACACGAAGGGAGGCATGGAACAACTGCTTGCCATCGAAGCTCATACTGCTTGGCAGCAGCTCCCGATCGATTTCTGGGATGACTATGTAAACTGCTCAACTATGTCCGTAATGCCTGCCCATACCCTGCGGGCGGTGGATCACGCAGTGCATCTCGGAGGATCTCCATCGAGCTATAGCAGTGTCGTCGAGATGGCCCACAAGCGGTACAAGTCCACTGACATCGAGACAACGTACCCGGCAGACGATGCTTGGCAGGCCACTCTGGGAGAAGACGACGTTCAGCTCACAAGTCAGCTTTGCGGCATGGGCTTCTCCGCCCGTAACGATTGGCACCTCAAGATCGGCGATGTGGCAACAGGTATTTGCGCATCACAAATCGAAACCGGACCTTATCCCGCTAAGTCCGGCAAGAGCTCCCCAACCGTCTTGGTACTGACGCGTCCAGCCAAGCCGCAGGAGACACTTGACGACTTCGTCCAGTCGTTTTTGAAAAATTATCCCTCGGCCCGACCGATCAAAGCGCCTTCTTGTCCCTCTGACAAATGTCTTGCGTTTGAGATCGTTACAAATACTATGTATCAGTCGGAGGGAGGTGGGCATTTCCTTGTCGTAGGGTTCGCAGATCAACCCCCCGACTTTCCAGGACTTCTGTTTGAAAAGCCAGACGCACCGCCTAAAACTGAGTCTGGAGACAAGATCAGGTACTACCATCCCAACGAGAAGCTGCATCGACTGGCCGGAGTCCTGTATACAGTCGTGGAACTCGACTCGAATGACTCCATCTTTGAGAAAGCCAAGAACGACTTTGCTTATTTGCTTACGTCGATACGGCTTGATTGAGCGTCAAGCGTACACGTCACCGAAGAATGCATTCTCGGAACCCGGCCAGCCACGCCGGGCCAAGCACCGATTACCGTCGATAAATCCCCGTTGCAGCGCCAACACAGACAATGCCGAGGCGGGGGGCCTCGGCATTGTCCGGGCGGTTGGGTTTACGCGGCTTCCATTCCCTCGGCACACGCCGATTTGCGCATGTTAAAGGTGGACCTCACCGCGCAGGAGGAGGGCTCCCAAAATCCTGACGGCCGCGATTCTGCGGTCTTACGCACCCCGCCGCGGGTGCAATACCATGTCGCGCACCTGGGCGAGCACGCTCGACAGCTGCATGGCATTGAGCTTGGAGGTGAACTCCAGCAGCTCAGCCACGAACGGATCGGCCAGCAGCTCGTGGATCTCGTCCTCGCGCGACGGCCCGCAAGCCCGCAGCAGGTCGGGGATGCTGACCTCCAGCGCCATCGCCAGCCGGTTGAGCGAGGACAAGGTCGGCGTCGCCTTTTCGTTCTCGATCTTGGAGACGTAAGTACGAGGGACGCCCATCCGTAGCGCGAGCTGGCGTTGGCTTAGCCCGCCGCGCAGGCGCAAGCTGCGAATGGCCTGCGCCACCCGCACCTCGCAATGAGCGGAGGTTGCCGGGGCTGCGACCGCCAGAGACGGCGCGAAGATTGGCTCCGGCTCATCCTCATCCAGCGATGTGCGGCAACGACGGCAAAGATTGTTGGTAGTTTTAAACTGGACGAGATGACATTGGTCGCATCTCACCACTTCCCGGGAATCTACGGGTGCGAGAGTCGTGGCCATTCGGGTTGCGCGAGTGCCAGAGCAGGCACAACATTCAACTCAAGCGTACTTTGCGGCATTCCTCTGCTAGAGTCAAGTGTATTGTCGGGTAAAAACCGAAAAAGCTGTGCAAATCCGTCAATCGCACGCCAACGAGGCGGAAGAAAACCACATGAAACAGGGGAGAAACACGGAATGATTCGCCGCGATGCTTGGTGTTTACTAACTGTATTCGGGCCGCGCTTTTGGCCTCAACAACTTGCTGATTCTCCAATCGGCTAGAACGGCGAGAAATGGTGCATCCCACGTTCGGTAGCACAAATTAGCACAAAAATTTCGTGATTATGCGAGTGCCTTGCCCCATCTGAGTACAATCTGGGAAAGCGGTAAGACTTCATGTTATGGACAATCGGGGCAAGACATGGGACGCCTTCGTATCCCACGCAGTTGAAGATCAGGAGAGCTTCGTCCGCGAACTCGCGGCCATGCTCACGCGGCTCGGATTGTCAATCTGGTACGCAGAGAGCGCGCTTCAAATAGGCGATAGCCTAAGCGCCTCGATAAGCAAAGGACTCGCCAATTCTAGGTACGGCATTGTGGTTATCAGCCCGCAGTTCATCGCAAAGAAGTGGACAAACTGGGAGCTAGCGGGACTTGTAATTCGCCCGAACTCCGAGGAGCAAAATGTTATTCTCCCCATTTGGCACAAGGTCACCAAGGAAGAGGTGATGGCTTTCAGCCTACCGCTAGTTGATCTGTGGGCTATTGACACCGCGACCCAGAACGCCGACGAAATTGCCCTCCAACTCCTCCATAGAATACGGCCTGACATTTACAACAGGACCGAGCGGGCGCAACTACAACGGCTGGCGAGCGGGGAAACAGTAAACGAACTTCAGGCTGAGATTGAGCTGGCACGAGAAGAGCTGGAGCGGCTAAAGGAAGAGTTAGCGGAGTACAGATGTCCACACTGTGGCGCTCCTCTAGCTTCTAGGAATGAGGCGCCCCTGGACCCGAGCGAGAGAGATTGGGATGAGGTCGAGTCCTTCGCCTGTGGATATACCGTTTTTGGCGGTGAAATCCAAAATCCGTGTCCCACTGACCCGAGGTTCCCCGCCTTCGGGGAGTTTGAGTTGCGGTTCCAAGAGGTCAAAGGTGACACACTTTGGGAATGGAGTTGTTTTGCTGTCGGGAAGACCCGCATGGCGAGAATGCTTAGTCTAACGAGAGGCCTGGGGCGCACCAAAGAGGAGGCCGCTGCGAGAGTGAAGGAATCATACGACCGCTATGCGAAGCCTTGGAGATAGTTCGTGCGGCTTGTGGCTCCACGTCGCCTTATCGCTAGCAACCGCGCTGTCCCCTTCTATTGCACCGATAGACGCCGCATGACCCGCTCATACACGTGCCGGGGGATGCGGACAGTCCGGTAGCTCTTACGCTTGCGCCAGGGATTCGGGAACTCATAGACAATCACGCCCCGCTCACGCTCAAATAGCTTCGTGACCGTGCGGGCGGACAGGCCGAGCATCGCTGAGACCTCGGCCACGCTGTACGGTGTGCTAACTTCGGCGCTCATTCGTTTCGCTCCAATTCTCGCTCACGCGGGACAGTCCGCTAGCCGTGTTATGCTCAGCTCATGGAAATGACTACGGTTGCTGTGGCAATGGATCTCATCGGGAGGGCATCGAAGGCTCTTGATTCCTTGCGCGAGCGAGCGAAGACATCTAAGGATGCTGAACTGAAGGAGAACATCAGCAATCTCTATGACCACTTCTTGGACTTGAAAGAAACAGTCCTTAGAATTAAGGAAGAGAATGCCGAGTTGCGCCGTACCATCGCCGCGCAAGCCGAACAGCCGCCGAAACCCGAGATTAGGCAGTTTGGAGAAACGCATTATTACTTCGTTGGTGAGGACGGCCCTTTTTGCCAACCCTGTTACGATTCCCACAGAAAGCTGGTCCGGTTGATGCCGCTCCAGGACTACGCTGGCGGTCCCGGCAGGAAATGTGAAGTTTGCAGCAAGGTGTTCTTTCAATCGCGCCGCCCAATGGGTCCCCTATCTGTGACCGGAGATTCTTTGGACATCTTCCGACGATAGGTGCCTTGGCTTCGTGGAACAAATGACGAGAAATGATGCTTGGAGCTTACTAACTGAGTTCACCCAGTCAGAAAGTTTGCGCAAACATGCTCTCGCGGTGGAAGCGTGCCTGCGCGCCTACGCCCGTAAGTTCGGCGAAGATGAGGAGCGCTGGGGCATTGTCGGGCTGATCCACGATTTCGATTACGAGAAGTATCCCACCGCGGAAGAGCATCCCTACAAGGGGAATGAAATCCTGGCGGAGCGCGGCTATCTCGAGGACGTCCGTCGGGCCGTTATGTCGCACGCTGATTACACGGGCGTGAGTCGCGAATCGAATCTGGAAAAAGCGCTGTTTGCCTGCGACGAACTGGCGGGCTTCATTACCGCGACGGCGCTGATCAAGCCCAACAAGTCACTGGCCGAGGTGGATGCCAAGTCGGTTCGAAAGCGCATGAAGGACAAAGCCTTCGCCCGCTCCGTCAGCCGCGAGGACATTATCAACGGCGCCGCCGGCTTAGGCGTGGACCTGGATGAGCACATTGCGTTTTGTATCGAGGCGATGCGCGGGATTGCGGCGGAACTTGGCTTGGCGGGGAAAGAGCCACCAAAGAACGAGCCGTGAAAGGAAGTGGGCTCACCCGACGGAAATTCTCTTTGCCTCTGTGTCTCTGTGGTGAACCTCTGCTTTGCTGTCCCGCCCCGGAACGTTCGTGTTACAACTTGAGCGGCCTCTATGAACAGCAAACGCACCACCATCATATTTCTCTCCG
The DNA here is from genome assembly GCA_003135475.1 of Acidobacteriaceae bacterium. Lineage (GTDB taxonomy): Bacteria > Acidobacteriota > Terriglobia > Terriglobales > Acidobacteriaceae > Bog-257. The sequence goes on along the minus strand of PLBW01000118.1, from coordinate 26,561 downwards.
TGCTGTTGCTGATTGCGCTCGGGCTCACGTTTGTTATTACCAGATCCTTTCTGGAGCCGTTCGCCTTCGCGATCATTCTGGCGGTCGTTTTTTATCCCCTGCACGAGCGCATTTTGCAATGGAACAAGCGCCGGCCGGGCAGCTCGGCCCTGCTTTCCACGCTGCTCCTGGTCCTGCTGTTTGGGGTGCCGAGCTTCATCATCGCGGTGCTGGCAGCCAACGAAGCGCTGGTGGCGGCGCACTATCTGGGTCGCAGAAGCGTTGAAGAGGGCGGATTCGCATCGCTGGTAATGAGTCTGGCTAAGGGCCCTCTCAGCTATGTTGGCCGCTGGGTCGACCTTTCCAAGTACGATCTGAACGCCATGATCAGCGCCAACACGCAGAAGGTCAGTGTGTGGCTGGTCGGCTTCGGCGCCAACGTCTTGAGTGGTATCGCCCGCTTCATTATCGACGCGCTAATCACGTTCGTGGTCGTGTTCTTTCTGTTTCGCGACGGAGCGCAGTGGGCCTATCGCGCCGGAGCGCTCCTTCCGCTTTCGCGCGAGCAGGTGGTGCGGCTGTATCGCAATATCTCCGACACCATCATCGCCAATGTTTACGGCATCCTCTCGGTGGGGGTGGCGCAGGGCGTGCTGCTCGGCGTCGTCCTGCGCCTCATCGGCATGCAGTCTTCTCTGTTGCTGGGTCTGGCTACCGGCTTTGCATCCATCATCCCAGTTGTAGGCTCGGCGCTGGTTTGGGGGCCGGTCGTAATTTACCTGCTGATGACCGGTTCCATCGGCAAGGGCTTGTTTCTCCTGGTTTATTGTGTCGTGATCGTCAGCAGCGTCGACAACATCCTCCGCCCGTGGATTGTGGGCGGGCGCGTGGAGTTACATCCGCTGGTCCTGCTCTTCTTTATCTTCGGCGGCGTGGAAGCCTTCGGGTTCCTGGGATTGTTTCTGGGGCCGGTTGTGGCGTCAGTTCTGGTGGCGCTGTTCGACATTCTGCGTGAAGAACTGAAGGAGAACAAAACCTTGCCCGCAGCGGGCGAGGCGTAAAGCCCTACTCAACGGCGAGCGGAGAATACAGCTCGCCCTCCTTGCGTTCTCCGATGTCCTGCAGCGCAGCGATCGCGTACTGCTGAAAATGCGGCGACTTGCGGTGGGCCTGCAAAGCGGCCTCGTCGCGATACTGCTCGTAGATAAAGAAGCGCGCGGAGTCGGTCCGGTGCCGATGCACGATGTACATCAGGCAGCCCGGCTCTTGCCGTGAAGCGGTCTGAAGTTTGCCGAAGATTCCCGCGACTTCATCTTCATGCCCCGGTTTTGCCACCCAGGTCACCGCCAGTACGACCATTCCGTCCTCCAGGTTACGCCCTTGCTCCTATTTGCTTTTCCCGCTGGCGCTGTTTAGGGTTTTCGCGAACTCGGGAATGAACATGGTCTGCTCGCGGTCAGGGCCAGTAGAAACAATGCCGACCTTCGCGCCCGATTCCTTTTCCACGAATTCCAAATATCGTTTCGCCTTCGCCGGCAACTGATCGTAGCTGTTCATGCCAAACGTGCTCGACTTCCATCCCGGCAGCTTGGCATAAACCGGTTCGATCTCTTCGTATCCGGAAGCCTGCGCCGGAATCTCTTGGGTTTCCTTCCCGTCAACCTTATAGCCCACGCAAATCGGGACCTCCGGCTGCTCATCCAGCACGTCAAGCTTGGTCACCACCAACCAGCTGGTGCCGTTGATCATGTTGGAATAGCGCAGCAGCGGCAGGTCCAGCCAGCCGGTCCGCCGCGGACGTCCGGTTACGGCGCCGAACTCGTTGCCTTTCTTGCGCAGCGCCTCGCCGACCTCCTCTTTCAGTTCGGTGGGAAACGGGCCTCCGCCGACACGCGTGCAGTACGCCTTGGTCACGCCGATCACCATGTCGATTGCCGTCGGGGGCACGCCGGTGCCGGTTACCGCTCCTCCGGATGTCGCGCTCGACGAGGTGACGAACGGATAGGTTCCATGATCGATGTCGAGCATGGTGCCTTGCGCGCCTTCGAACATCACCGACTCGCCCGCGGCGATGGCCCGGTTCAGCAGCAGCGCGGTGTCGGTCACGAAGGGGGCGACGCGGTCTGCGATCTCCGCGTAGTCGGTGAACATCTTGTCGGGATCCAGTGGCTCGCTGTTGAACAAGGCGTGCGCGATGGTGTTTTTCTCGCGGCAGGCATTCTCAATGTGCTTTTTCAGCAGGGTCTTGTCGAGCAGGTCCTGCACGCGCAATCCGCTGCGCGCCATCTTGTCTTCGTAAGTCGGCCCGATACCGCGCGAAGTGGTGCCGATTTTCACCCGACCGGGAGCGTTTTCCGATGCCAGTTCGATCATGCGGTGGTAGGGAAGGATCACGTGCGCACGGTTGCTGACAAACAGATTGCCATCAACGTGCACGCCGGTCGCGCGCAGCGCCTCCACTTCCTTCATGAAGGCGAAGGGATCAAGCACAACTCCGTTGCCGATTACGCCGCGGCATCCCTCGCGCAGCACGCCGCAGGGGATGAGCTGAAGGATGAACTTCTTTCCCTTGATGGTGACCGTGTGTCCGGCATTGTGGCCGCCCGAATAGCGCGCGACCACATTGAAGCGTTCGGAGAGAACGTCAACGATCTTGCCTTTACCTTCGTCGCCCCACTGTGCGCCGACAATTACTGCTGTCTTGCCAGTTTTCAACTTCGTACTCCATTTGCGGACGCCCAATATCGAGCGCGAACGGCCGCGCAGATTTGCACACAACTCGCCTCTGGATTGCAAAACCAGATCAAAATTCGGGGAAGTTGAGGGTGACGAACCGCGTACTCTAGATTTTACAGGTTGAACTAAAGATGGCGCAATGCACAGGCGACAGGCGGCCCCGCCCTAGCCAAAGGATGGCTAGAACGGGGCGCCTCGGCGGCGACAAGCCCATAGAGCGCGCCTGCCGTACACTAGCAGTTTATGCCCGAACTTCCCGAAGTCGAAACCGTTGCCCGCGGACTGAACCAGCGGATCGCCGGCGACGTGATCGACGCGGTGTGGCTGGGAGAAAAACCTGAGCCGCTGAAATCGCCTGCCGCGGAGATCGCGTCCGCGCTGGAGCATCATCGAATTGCGCAAGTACGGCGCGTGGGCAAGCACATCGTTTTCGATTTGCGGCGCTCTCGGCGAAACTCGTCCCGGAAAGCGGCAGCCATTGACGGGCAATGGATTGTGCATCTGGGGATGACCGGCCGCCTGCTGATCGCTTCGCCGGAAATGGAAACGGCCAAGCACACTCATGCGGTACTGAAGCTGGCCTCGGGAAGGGAACTGCGGTTCGTAGACCCTCGGCGATTCGGCCGCCTGGCGGTGGTACGGATCGAACCGAAGAGCGCCGCCGGATTTGCCGCTCCGGGCGATGAGCCGCTAAAGTCGCAAATCGGGCCATTCATCGCTCTGTTTCGCGGACGCAAAACTCCTATCAAGAGCGCGTTGCTGAACCAGAAGCTGTTAAGCGGCGTGGGAAACATTTATGCTGACGAGTCGCTGTTTCGCGCCGGAATTCGGCCCCGCAGGCGAGCTGCGTCGCTCACCCGCGCCGAGTTGCAAAGACTGCACATCGGACTAAAAGCGGTCTTGCGCGAAGCCATCAAGCTGGGCGGGTCGTCGGTAAACGATTACGTCGATGCCGACGGCCAGGAAGGGTTCTTTCAACTGCGACATCGCGTGTATGGCAGAGAGGGCGAGCCCTGCCTGGTATGCGGCACCGCCATCAAGCGGGTTATCATCGCAGGACGCAGCAGTCATTATTGTCCGCGCTGTCAGAGGTAGCCGTGCCGATTTCGTTCCGCAGATGGAAATTGAGAGGAGTCTAAAGGTTGAACATGGGCGTTTATTCCATCGGAGTTGATCTGGGAGGGACCAACCTGCGCATTGCCGCGGTCGATACCGACGGCAAGCTGCTGGAGAAGCTGACCACCGGAACCGAGGTAGGCCGCGGTCGCGACTGGGTCATCGGCGAAATGTGCGATGCGATTCAGTCGTTAAAGGTGAAGTTTCGCGACGCGGGACAACTGGCGGGAATCGGCATTGGGGTCCCCGGATTTATCGACATGGATACCGGCACCATCATGGAATCTCCCAACCTTCCCGGGTGGGCAAACTTCCCGGTGCGCGATGACATCCAACGTCGGCTGGAAACGCCCGTGATTCTGGAGAACGATGCCAACTCTGCTGCCATGGGAGAAAAATGGCTGGGCGCAGGCCGCGATACCGACCACATGGCCATGTACACGCTTGGCACCGGGGTCGGAGGCGGCTTGGTGCTGAATGGCCGCCTCTGGCATGGCATGAACGGCATGGCAGGAGAACTCGGCCACTTCTGCGTTGAACCGGAAGGGCATCCCTGCGGTTGTGGAAGCCGGGGCTGCCTTGAGCAGTACGCTTCAGCGACGGCCATCGTGCGCATGGCGCATGAGGCGATCGCAAGCGGACAAGCGGACGGTCTGGCCCGGGCTACACGCGGCAGCGCCGAGTTCAATTCGCGGGTCATCTACCAGTTGGCAATTCAAGGCGACGTGTCGGCGCAGCGTGTCTATCAAAAGGTGGGACGCGCGTTGGGTATTGGTATCGGTAGTCTGGTCAACGCGCTAAATCTGCCTATGTACGTGATAGGTGGTGGAGTTGCCAGTGCGTGGGACGCGTTCGCGCCCACTATGCTGGAGGAGTTGAGATTTCGCTCCTTCATCTACAAGGTCACGGCTCCCGATGGCGCCATTGCGGGAAGGAAACACACCATTGTTACGCGCGCCTTGATGGGCAGCGATGCCGGACTCTACGGCGCGGCCAGATTGCCCATGCTGGCGTCGCTGACACAAACGGAGCCGACCCGCAGCCAGCAATCTTCATAGATAACCTCTGCACTTCAAGATTAGTCCGATAGCAGACATAGTTTTAGTCGGCGCAACCGCGTAAGGCTGGTGTCGGACATAGGAATCCATCCATGGCTCAGGGATGATGAGTCATCCCTCACACATTTCGCGCCACTTAGGTGTAGGTTGCCGCAAAATTAACCTGTTAGCAATAAATTCGCTGGAGAAAAATCAAGAATTGTGGTTCATACTGGTGCAACCGTCGAGGCTGCTCTTAGCCCACTTCTCTTTCTGCGGGGTGGTGTTGTGTCTCCTGAGCTGGAACATATCCGCCGTGAAGTGGAACGCATCACCCGTACCATGTCGCCGGACGACTGGCGCTATGCCCCGCCAGGAAAGCGGAGTTGCGCCCAGATCCTGGAACATCTTCTGTTGAGTTACACGGCCACTACCCAGGGGACCCAGATCGCCCTACAAACCGGCAAGCCTCTTGGCGGCCAGCCCTCATTGAAGGACAAGCTTGCGACCTTCTATGTGGCCAGGACGGGATTCCTGCCCACGGGGCGGAAGGCGCCGAAATCGACCCGGCCTGCGAATGGTTCCGGCGTGCAGTCCTTGCGGCAATTCAATGACGCCCTGGTCGCCATGGATGCGACGCTGGCGAATGCGGAGAAACGATTCGGNNGCAGGCCAGTTCTGGCCGCGCCTGACCGATCGCGTTTGGTAGAGCTGGCCTTCAAAGACTTTGTCGCGACCTCGGTCGAAAATCATTCACCACGGAGACACGGAGGACACGGAGTTTTAGGTCCTCTCGAGTTTTCTCCGTGATCTCGGTGCCTCCGTGGTGAATTTTCATTCCTACAGGTGGCCGCAGACCCATATAACACTCAAGATGAAATCTTCAAAGCCATGAATAATCCAGCCAACAGCGCCGCTCTACCCGGTCCCACGATTACAGCAATTCTTAGGCGGGCCTAAGAAGAGCCCAGATACCAGCGCCATATTGACTCGCCAAAAAAGACGGCGGCAAGAGAGCACGCGCCGAGAAATACGCCGAAGGGCAGTTCCTGCGCGAGAAACATTTCTCGACCGGAAGTCTGCCCGGCAAGCTCTTCGCCCATCTCCGGCGTCTTGCGGAAGCGGCTCGCGAGCAGCAGGAAGGCAGCATAAACGGTGCCCGCCAACGGCGCGGAGAAAATCACCAAGAGCGTGAGCTTCAGCCCCAGGAACGCTCCCACCATGGCCATGAGCGCAACATCGCCGAATCCCAATCCGTGACGTTTGCGGACCAGGTAGTACAGCGCCCACGCCAGGTAGAAGAAGCCCGCTCCAACCAGAGCACCGATGGCGGAATCGAGTAGCGCGAGTTGTGCCTGGGCCGGAAGCTGCGCGCCGTACACGCGCAGAAAAAATTGTGTTGCCGTGCTGTCGGTCGGGGCGATCCAGGAGAGCGCCAGCCCCAGCACGATTCCGGAATAGGTGAACTCCCGCGGCAGCAGGCCAGTCTCAGCATCCATGAAGATCAGTCCCACCAGCAGGAAACAAAAGATGCAGAATTTTGCCGTTGCCAGCGCCGGACCGAATGATAGGTAGCACGCCGTGAACAACAAGGCGGTCAGCAACTCGACTGCGGGATAACGCAGTGAAATTGGCCCTCCGCAATGGCGGCAGCGGCGGCGAAGCAGCAGCCAGCTTAGCAACGGAACATTGTCGTGCCAGCGCAGAAAAGCGCCGCAGGCCGGGCAGTGAGACCTGGGGCTGATGACGGACTCATCGCGGGGAAGGCGGCTGATGCAGACATTCAGGAAACTGCCCAATGCCAGCCCCACGACAAACAGCGCGCATTCGAAAGCTAGGTCCAAAGCGTGTTGTGGTTGTCCCTACGGTTCAGGAAGGCGCAGCACGTCGCCGCTTAGTTTCATTTCGCCTGCCTCGTCCGGCGGCATCTCACCTATCCAGTTCACCAGCTTGCGATTGACCAGCCGGGTTTCAGGGGGACAGCTTTGCCACTCCCCGTTCCCGTTCTGTTCACGAATCGAGATCCGATAGCCTGCTACGTTCTCGGCGGGCTCCTCGTTCTTCCAATCGAATAGAGCTGCTTCCAGGTCGTCGGAGAGGGTCTCGTTGGGACGAAGGCAGAGAATCCAATCATGCGCAGCGTCCGCGGCATAGGCGCCAAGGGTGACGCCGGGAATCGCAGTCTTGAGAGTCGCTCCATGCTCGCGCGCGACCCGCGAAGCATCGTCTTCCGAGCCTTCGTCAATTACCAGCACCTCGTCGCAGGGACGAAGCGAGTCCAACGCGCGGCCCAGGTGAAGCGCATCGTTATGGGCGTGCAGCAGAGCGGTAATTTTAGGCATTGAGCAACTCTAAAGCGATTCCGGAGTGGTTGTACCTTGGGTAGTGCGGGCGTTCAGGCCCGCGTTAAGACCGCCCGCGCAATTCCCAGCAAAAATATAAAACACTCTTCCGGCAGAGTTGTCGCGCCGGGCTGACGCCGCAATTTCGATGGTGAAGACTGGACCCAGCCGGCGATTCGACTCCAGCGGTCACAAACTTAATTCTGCTGGTCAGTAAGGTGATTATTGATCGCAAATAGCGCCAGCTCCAGGCGGCTGGCAACCCCAACCTTGTCGAAGATGTTGGTGAGGTGATGTTTCACCGTGTCTTCGCTGAGCGCAAACCGGCGCGCAATCTCCTTGTTGCTGAGCCCGGCAACGATGGTGGCAAGGATCTCCATTTCGCGCTTGGTAAGGCCGAAGTTTCGTGGCGCCTTCTCCCCCGAGGCATTGGTCCGCATGAAGTCCACAATATCGCCGACGGCTTCGCGGCCGATCCAGTACTGGCCGCCCATGACGGTGCGAATGGCCTTCATCAGCAATTGGGTGGCGGCTTCCTTCATGACCACGCCGCGCGCCCCCATCTGCAGCGCCTGTACGATCTGCAGACGCTCGACCGCCGCGGTGAGCACGATGATCTTGGTCTTGAGTGCCTCGTCCGCGGTCGAGAGCTCGCGCAACGCATCCATGCCGGGCACCCGCGGCATCGCCAAGTCCAGCAGAAGAATGTCAGGAGTCAGGCGGCGGGTTTGCGTGACGGCCTCGGCGCCGTCAGCCGCCTCGCCCACCACTTCCAGTTCGGGCTCGGCCTCCAGCAAGCGGCGCAGACCATCGCGGAAGATGGTGTGGTCATCGGCTATGACAATGCGCACCGACGGGTCGTTCTTATCCATAAGACTCGTTTCCTTTCTGTGGAATGGTAATTTCGAGCTTGGATCCGTGGCCCGGGCTCGATTCCAGCACCATGTCTCCGCCCACCGCCCGGACCCGCTCCTTGATGACGGTCGGTCCGCGGCGCAGGTCGTCGAGCTCGCTCAAGGTGAAGCGACCGGTAAAAGGAAAGCCCTTGCCGTCATCGTCAATTACCAGCTTCCAGGCACCGCTTTGCGAGCCGAAGTGCACCATGGCCGACTGCGCGCCGCTGTGTTTCCGAATATTGACCAGACCCTCTTGCACAACCCTTGCCAGTTCGCGGCAGGTGGCTGCGGGGAGGGTGACTTCCTGCAATTCGGAGACAAAGCGGGTGGCCACCCCGGTGTCTCTGGAAAAACGTTCTACGAGTTGGGCGATAAAGTCAAGGAATTGATGCGGCCCGACATCGGGAGGCCGCATGGTCTGCATCAGTTCGCGAAGGTTCAAGACCTCCTGGCGCAGCAAACCCTGGACCCGTTGCAACTCGGAGGGGAGTTGAGAGTCATGGGTGCCGCGGCGGCGCAACACATCGATTTGCATCTCGATACTGATCAGCGACTGGATCACGGTGTCGTGCAGCTCGCGCGCTACCCGGGCGCGTTCCACCGCTCCGGCCCGGGAACGAAAATGGCGAAACAGATAAACGGAATACAGCGCGGGTCCAACCTGGCGCATGATGTTCTGGGCAAAACGAAGTTCCAGTTCGCGGCGGCGGCCGACGTAACCGTTGACCACCACAAAACGGCCAGCCCAGTCCCGTCCCATTTCATGGCTTACCACCAGGACCGAATGGGCCCCAGGGATGGGCATCGGCAGATGCTGGAGCTGCGACGCTTCCAGCCGCCGTCCTTCGTCGTCCAGGGCAGCGATACTGCATTTCTGTTTCTGACCCGTGCTCCGCATGTAGAAGGTGTGAGGATAACCCCGCATCAGCTCAGACGCCTGTTGATCTGGAGCAATTTCTCGAGTTGCGACAGGCCGCTCCGGAGAGGCCATAGTTACCCACTTAAAGACGCGCCCCGTGCTGCTCTGGCAGACAACTTCGTACACCTGCCGACTGTCAAAGACGCGGCCCAGTTCCATCAGCGCGTCGTGCAGAGACACAGCGAAACGACCGCCGATCCGGGCCAGCGATAAGAGACGATTGGTCAGGTCGATCTCGGCCCGCAATTCTTTCTCCCCTTCGGCAAGAAAGCCCAGCAGAAATCCCGTCAACAATAGAAAACCACAGCGCAGCACGAGCCGCGGCGCGTCCACGTTGGTAAACAGCATATGCCGCAGCAGGGGAGGTCCGTACCTCACGACAGCCGCTTGAAATAGCAACAGCCCCGCCCCGATTATGGCGGTTGTCATGGTTTCCACAAGTCCCCATCGGAAAGCCGCCGCCAGCATGGCGAAGAGAAAGAAACTAAAAAAGATACTATTAGGCGCATCGGTGAATAGACACAAAAGTGCAGGCCAGGCAATGTCGCTGACCTGCGCCCAAACTACGAAGCCCCGAGTCGGCACCCGATGTATCCGCAGCAGTGCCAGCAGCAGCAGACTGTGGGCGGTATAGCCCAGCAGGACAAATAGTCCGAAGTGGTAGTACGGGCCGCTGGCGACAGGGTGGATCTCCCAGGCGACAAGGGACGTAAGTGCCAGAAACAAACGTGAAAACGCCAGCACCTGCTCCACACGCCTGTCTTCGAACCGGGGCGCCGACGCCCGGAGCCGGGACAGAAACCTGCGAGAAGACGTAGATGGCCGCAAAGTCATACCTTCACGCGAATCTGCCGGGAAGTTGCTCGATTATGCCACTAAAGCGCTAAACCGCAAACGTAAATCGAGGGCGGACAGGCAGGAAATCGCATTTGCACGCCTGAAAACATGCTGCGGAAAAACTCTGGGGAAGGCTCTTGGTGGAAGCCCCTCGCCTTTCGCGAGGGGCTTCAGCGGTTGCGCCTACTATTGCTGCGACGGCGGAGGATTGGTGTTTGCCGGCGCTGAATTCATGTTGTTCGATTGCGGCTGCGCCGGAGCGGACTGGTAATTGGACGAATCTGAGTAGTCGCTGCGGGGCGCGTGCATATTCGGGTCCATCTCGCCATAGGGCTGGTTCGCCGATGCCAGCTGATCGACACTGTTCTTCAGCAGGCTGATTTGCACACGATTGCCGTGAGCGGGCTTGGCATCGGTTTCTTCAGACGCGGCGATGCGGGCATTCCCCATCCCGATGACGAAGACGCGGTACACGGGAATCTCATTTTTTTCCACCAGGTAGCGCACGACGGAGTTCGCCAGCGCCTGTGAACTCTGGATACCAGCTTGTCCGCGGCTCGTGGAGAAACCCTGGACCTCGATGATGTAACCCTTCTGGTCCTTAAGGTTGGTGGTCATGCCGTCGAGGGCTTCCTTCGCTTTACTGCTTAACGCCGTCTGCCCCGACCGGAAGCGGATCTCAGTTTGCGAAGTGGGTTGGTACTGATCAATGTTGCCCACCACCTGCTCCACGGTATTCAGGCGGTTGCTGGCCTGGAGTGCGGTCTGATTGGCCTGTTGGGCACGGTTACCGGCGTCCGTTGCATGCTGGTCAGCTTCGTTCGCTTTGGCGGATGCCTGGCGGATGCCCTCCTGCGCCCGGGCATCCACGTCTTTGATGTCCCTGGCGTTGGCGGCGGTGAGGTCGTCGAGTTCATTGGCCCGGTTACGAATCGGGCTGAGCTGGCGCTGCACGTATTTCTTGCGAGCGAAGGGATTGATCTTGCCCCAGAATCCCTGTCGCATATCGGGCTCGAGCGGCTGCCGCGCGCTCATGTTTTGATCCGAGCTCTGGCTCGATGTTGATGTTGAAGATGACGAGGACTGCGAGCTGCTCTGCGCCGTAGTAGCGGGCGGTTGATTGTCGGCCGGCGTTTGCTGGGCCATTGCCGGCAACATCAGGCTGGCTGCCAACAGCAAGGTGAACTGAATACGAGATTTCATTAGAGATTTCCTCCACCAATCCTTTGGCACAAAGTGCCAGACACGCTGGCCGCAGTAATTTCCGCCGCCCTAACGGCGGTTCGCCTAAACACAATAGAGCCGCGCACCAACACCATCTCTAGTACAGGTTGGTTGCCAAACTTAAGGGTCGGAGGCCAGGCGGTAAGCCTTTTGTTTTCATCACGCCAACTTGCCGGCTATTTTCTATTTCTGCGCCGTTTGAGTAGGAAAGGGAGGCGATAGGTAATTGTTACAGCCAACCCGAACAGCACAGGAGCAGTGCGACTGTAGGAAACGGAAGCTGCGTTTCACCGTAGTCCGGAGAGTACAGAATAGAGCGGCGCTTCAGCGCCGAGAATTCATGGAAGGTGCGGGTGTTGGAGGCGGTTCCCGCGTTTTAACCTTTCGGTTTACGCGACGTCCAATCCAGCGAGTATCGAATAAGCTGCGAAGGGCCGCAGAGCAGCGGCGCCTTCAAAACAATGGAACCTGCCCGACCTGTATGGCGAATCATAGAAGCTGAGAAACTCTTGGTAAGAAAGTCTTTCCTGCTTTTCGCGTTCCTGGCTGTTAGCAGCTAAAATATAAGAAGACTTCGGTGTGAGCCGCGGCATCCAATCGCTGTTGAGTGGCTGGTTATTGAATGACCCTGAATCGTATTGTTGTTTGTCTCGCAACACTTCTGCTCGCCGGCTCGGTGAGCGGTATCGCCCAAAATACCGACATTATATTGACCCCGTCGGCCCCCCAGCAGGGCCCGCCGGCGGCTGGTCAGGCACAACCGAGTTCGGCTGCGCCCGCGCAAACTGAGCAGCCCCCGGCTGCAAGCCAGGACCAACCAGGCTCTGCGACGCCGGCCGAATCGACTCCTCCCAAGCCGCCCGACAAGGCGGCGGCGTATTACCACTTCACCATGGCGCACATGTACGAGGAACTGGTTTCCATGTACGGACGCGCCGACTACGCCACTAAGGCGATTGAAGAGTATCGGCTGGCCATCGACAACGATCCCACTTCCGATTACCTGAACGCCGGACTCGCCGAACTGTACGCTAAGACCGGCCGCATTCGCGATGCCGTCCTCGAAGCCCAGGACATCCTGAAGCGCGATGGCAACAATCTGGAGGCGCGCCATTTACTGGGCCGCATCTATCTGCGTTCCCTCGGCGACATGCAGGCCGGGACGCAGTCCCAGGAAATTCTGAAGCTGGCGATCGAGCAATATGAGCAGATTGTGAAGCTCGATCCCAAGAGCGTGGAAGACCACCTGCTGTTGGGCCGCTTGTATCGGCTCAACAACGAGCTTCTGAAGTCGGAAGGCGAATTCAAGACGGCAGTCAAGATACAGCCCGATTCGGAAGAAGCCGTCACCACGCTGGCTTATCTTTACAACGAAGAAGGCGATTCAGCCCGTGCTCTGCAGGTGTTGAGCGCCATACCGGAGAGTGCGCGCACCGCCAAGTTGTACTCCGCCCTGGGCTTCACCTACGAGCAGGAGAAGGACTATAAGAAGGCGATCGACGCCTATCGCCGCTCCACCGAACTCGACCACGATAATCTGGATTCGGTCCGCGGCCTGGCCCAGAACCTGATGAACGATGGCCAGACCGACGCCGCTCTGGAACAGTACAAAGTCATAGCCGATGCCGATCCCTCAGATGCGCAAACCTACATGCGCATTGCCGAGATCGATCGCCGCGACGGGAAATTCGATCAGGCCCTGGAAGCGTTGAAGAAAGCCACCGCGATCGTGCCCGATTCCCTGGAAGTGCAGTACAACATCGCGGTCATTGACGAGGCCCAGGGAAAATACGAAGACGCCATCCAGATTCTCAACCAGTTACTGCAAAAGACGGAACATGCCGACGGCGAATACAGCGTGCCCGACAAGAACAACCGGGCGGTTTTCATGGAGCGGCTGGGCACGGTGTACCGCGAGGCCAACAAGCATCCGCAGGCGGTGGAGACCTTCCGCAAAATGCTTAACCTTGGCGATGAAAACGCCATTCGCGGCTACCAGCAGATCGTTGAGACCTACCGCGACAATAAGCAGTGGCAAATGGCAACTGAGGCCGCGGCAGAGGCTGCCAAGAAATATCCCAATGACCGCGGCTTGCAGATGGTTTCGGCCTCGCAACAGGCCGACATGGGCAAGTCCGAGGCGGCGATCGAGCATGTGAAAACGTTGCTTAAGGGGAACGCCGACGATCGCGAGGTTTACATTGCCCTGGCCCAGATGTACAGCCGGGTGAAGGATTGGCCGAACGCAGAACAGAACATCAGCAAAGCCATCGATCTCTCCAGCAAACCCGAAGACAAGGATTACGCGATCTTCGTGCAAGGCTCCATCTATGAGCGCCAGAAGAAATACGATTTGGCGGAAGAGGCATTCCACAAGGTGCTGGCCGACGATCCCAAGAATGCGATGGCGCTGAATTATCTGGGATACATGCTGGCCGATCGCGACACCCGGGTGGAAGAAGCCCTCGGATACATTCGGCGCGCGGTGGCGCTCGATCCACAGAATGGCGCTTATCTGGACTCGCTGGGCTGGGCCTATTACAAGCTGGGCAAATACGATTTGGCGGAAGAGAACCTGCGGCGGGCCTCGGAGCGCATCAACGCCGACCCAACGGTGCATCAGCATCTGGGTGAGCTTTACCAGAGAACGGGACGGCTGAAGCTGGCTGCCAGCAATTATGAGCGCTCTCTGGAAGAGTGGAACAAGACCATTCCCGCCGAAGTGGACCAGGACCAGGTCGCTAAGGTGACTAAGGAACTGGAGACCACGCGCGTCAAGCTGGCCAGACAAAGCGCGACGACCAAGCAATAGCTTCTTATCGGAAACCAAGGCGCTGCCGCGGCAGCGCCTTTTCCTTATGAAGCTGTAGCTGGCGGCCCATTCGCGGCGCTGCTAAACTCCTCCTATGCTCGCCAGCTACGCTGTTCGCGTGGACGATTCCCGCGGACGCCGCTATCCCGAGCCGTCGCACCCCTATCGCAATCCTTTTCAGCGGGACCGCGATCGCGTGATCCATGCCCGCTCCTTCCGCCGCCTGGAAAACAAGACGCAGGTGTTCACCCGCCGCTACTCCGACCACTTCCGCACGCGCCTGACCCACACCATGGAGGTGGCGCAAATCTCGCGCACCATCGCCGCCGCGCTCAACCTGAATGTTGATCTGGTCGAGGCGCTGGCTTTGGTCCACGACATCGGCCATCCGCCGTTTGGACATGCTGGCGAGCGCACGCTGGACCTCTTGATGCGCCGCCATGGGGATTTCTTCGATCACAACTTGCAGGCACTGCGCACCGTGGAAGATCTGGAGCTGAGGTATGCCAATTTCCCTGGCTTGAACCTGACCTTCGAAGTTCGCGAAGGCATCATCAAGCACTCGCACGACTACAGCGAAGCCGAACATCCTGAACTGGCAGAGTATTTGCTGCATGAACGCCCGCCGCTGGAAGCGCAGTTGATCGACCTCACCGACGAAATTGCCTACAGCACCGCCGACCTTGACGACGGCTACGAGGCCAGGCTGCTGCGCCTTCCGCAGATTCGCCAACGTGTTTCGGTCTTCGAGCGCTATTACATCGAGTCGGAAGCCAACTATCCAGAGACTCCCGAGAAGTTGAAATTCAATGAGGCCTTGAAGCGCGTTCTCAATCGCTTTGTGACCGACTTGATCGAGAACACGCGGCGGCGCATTCAGCAGGCGGGGATCGGCAGCCTTGACGAGCTGCGGCGATTTCCCGAGCGGCTGGCGTCATTCAGTCCGGAGGTGGAAGCAGAGCGTCGCCAGGCCAAGAGCTTCCTGCACGAGGCCCTCTACAATTGCAAGCCGCTGGAGCCGGAGAAGCGCCAGGCCGAGAAGGTGGTCAGCGAGGTGTTCGACTACCTGGTCGCCCATCCCGAAGCCCTGCCCGGCAGCTATCGCGAGCGCTGCGCAAGCGAAAAGGTGGTCAGGGTGGTGTGCGATTACATCGCGGGTATGACCGATCACTACGTGCAGGACCTGCGGAAGAAGCTGATCGCAGGGAAGAAACCCGAGTCGTTGGGCCATTGAGAAAAACTATTTGCGTGCTGGACGGCAGACGCGCACGAATTCTGCAATTTGGTCTTAACCAGTTCAGCGGCGGCCAGAGGCGGTTGATTGACCGCAGAAAAGTGCTAGCGAACAACCAGCACAACACTATTGCAATTTCGCTTGCACCATGCTATCGTACCACTAGCTGAATCTATGGCGTCCCTGAGTGCGCCCGCCCTCACTCAGAACTGGAGGGTTTATGGTCACTATGATGAAGAATCCAGAGAACGACTACACCCCGAGCCGAGGCCGGCGCAAGCGCAGCAGGGATCGGGACGACCTTACCGATAAGATAGTCTTTACCCGTTTCAACGCGGCAGAATTCGATACCATCGAGAAGGCATCCGGCATCGAACGCCGCAGCCGGTCCTCGTTTGTTGCAGACGCAGCGCTCACCAAGGCCGCAGAGATTTTACGGGTTTACAGTCGCGCCATAAGTGAACGCGAGAAATAAAACACTCGGCCATAACTGAACGCCGGGCCGCGTGGGCGTGACTAATGCCTGCGAGCGGGAGCTAGCTCTCGGGAGGCTCTTCCAGAGCGACCGCGGAGCTGCGGCCGCCAGGTCCGCGACGAACAGGCACACCCACCCGAGCATACGGATCCTGTGGTTCAGCCGGACCACGCCGCAACAGACGACGCATCAGTTGGCGCAATGCTTGTAGGAGTTTCATCGGCATAGACCTCCGAACAGTCAGATGACCTGCGAATCGTCAGTCGCCGGCAGCCATTGCGGGCGTGATGTCTTCGACCTCTACGATGTTGGTCGGATACTTGCCGGTGTAGCAGGCGGTACAGAAGAGGTGCTCGTCGCCGTCACCCGCCGCCTTGCGCAGGCCCTCCAGCGAAAGATACGCCAGCGAATCGGCGCCGATATACTCGCGGATTTCCTCCACCGTCTTGTTGGCCGCGATCAATTGCTTCTTGGAAGGGGTGTCCACTCCGTAGTAACAGGGCGAGATGGTCGGCGGGCAGGAGACGCGAAAGTGCACTTCCTTGGCGCCTGACTCTCGCACCAGACGAACGATCTTGCGGCTGGTAGTGCCGCGCACGATGGAATCGTCGATCAGCACCACCCGTTTGCCCTCCAGTACATTGCGCACCGGATTCAGTTTGAGCTTCACGCCAAAGTCGCGCACGCGCTGCTCCGGCTCGATGAAAGTACGGCCGACGTAGTGGTTGCGGATCAACCCAAACTGGATCGGGATGCCGGCCTGATAGGAGAAGCCGAGGGCGGCAGTGACGCCGGAGTCGGGCACCGGAACCACAATATCGGCATCCACCGGTGATTCCAGCGCGAGTTGGCGGCCCATGGCATCGCGCGTCTGCTGCACGGACTTGCCGAACACGATGCTGTCTGGCCGCGAAAAATAAACATGCTCAAAGATGCAGCTCGATTGCGGTTGCTGGGCCGAATAGAAGCGCGAATGAACGCCTTCCGGACCAACGATCACTAATTCACCTGGCTTGACCTCGCGCTCATAGGTGGCGCCGATCAGGTCAAAGGCGCAGGTCTCGGACGCGAAGACAATGGTGTCGGGCCGATGCGCCGCCTCTCCCGAAATGCGGCCCATCACCAGCGGACGAAAGCCACGGGGATCGCGGGCGGCAAAGATGCGGTCGGGGGTGAGCATGACCAGGGAAAATGCGCCTTCGACGCGGCGCAGCGAATCCGCCATGGCGTCCACCAGGGTCTGCTCGCGCGAACGCGCGACCAGGTGCACCAAAACCTCGGTGTCGCTGGTGGTCTGAAAGATGGAGCCCTGTTGCTCAAGTTGGGCGTGCACTTCGTGCGCATTGGTGAGGTTGCCATTGTGCGCCAGCGCAATTTTGCCCTTATTGCACTCCACCATGATGGGCTGGGCATTGAGCAAAGCGGAATCGCCCGCGGTCGAGTAGCGGGTGTGACCGATGGCCAGCGAGCCGGGAAGCCGGGCCAGGGCGTCGGCGGTGAAAATGTCGGATACCAACCCCATGGCTTTGTGAAGTTGAAGCTGCTCGCCGTTGGAGGCCGCGATGCCCGCCGATTCCTGACCGCGATGTTGCAGCGCGTACAGGCTGAGGTAGGCGAGCTTGGAGGCTTCGGGATGGCCGTAGATGGCCACCACGCCACATTCTTCGCGTAGCTTATCGGAAGGAATCAGCATCGCTCACCTGATCGACA
>PLBW01000118.1:0-9183 GCA_003135475.1 Acidobacteriaceae bacterium | reverse complement strand
TTTCCTATTGGTTCTACTGAGAGCCCACATTGTACCGCTATTTGTTTGATTCCTTCGACGTTTTGCGGGTCGCAGGAAATGAGCACGCGGCTGGCATCCTCGCCGAAGAGCACAAACTCCGGCACTAGCCCATGGGAGCTAAGGTTGACCGTCGCGCCGATGCCGTGCGTAAAAGCGCACTCCGCCAAAGTGACCGCCAGGCCGCCTTCCGAGCAGTCTTTGGCGGATTCCAGCAAACCAGCGCCGATCATCTCCACGAGAGCTTTCTGCAGCGCCGCTTCCTTTTCCAATTCCAGAGACGGCGGAAACCCCCAAATCTCGCCCAACAGCTCCTTTGCGTACTCGGAGGAGCCGAATTCGGCCTGGACATCCGAGGCGTCTCCCGGTTCCGATCCTCGGATGACAAGCAACGCAAATCCGGGCTCGCGGAAATTGGGGCCGACGGCTTTGTGCACGTCTTCCATGATTCCCACGACGCCAATCACAGGCGTTGGATAGATGCCTTCGCCGAGCGTCTCGTTGTAGAAGCTGACATTGCCGCCGGTGATTGGGGTTTCCAGCTCCTCGCAGGCCTTGGAGATGCCATCAACGGTTTGCGAGAACTGCCACATGATATGCGGCTTCTCGGGATTGCCGAAGTTCAGGCAATTAGTGGCCGCGACTGGGGTTGCGCCGGTGCAGGCAACGTTGCGGGCCGACTCCGCCACCGCGTGCATGGCGCCCAGCTTGGGATCGAGGTAGCACCAGCGGCTATTGCCGTCGAGCGCCATCGCCAGGCCGCGCTGGGTCCCCTTGATGCGAATCACTCCGCCCTCGCCGCCCGGGCCCTCCACCGTGTTGGTTTGCACCATGGAGTCGTACTGCTGGAACACCCAGCGCTTGCAGCAGATGTTCGGGCTGGCGAGCAATCGCTTCAGATCGTCGGTGAATTCCGTCTTCCGGCCCCACACAACGTGTGCCGGAACCTCGCGTGGCATGGGCGGCTCCCAGCGTTCCAGCGGCCGATGGTAAAGCGGGGCATTATCGGTGAGCGCGGCGTTGGGGATTTCCGCGACTACTTTGCCGTGCTCCAACACTCGCATGGCGGGCTGAGCGATCACGCGCCCGATGGTGACGGCGTCGAGTCCCCACTTCTGGAAGACGCGGAACACTTCGTCCTCGCGGCCTCTTTCGGCCACCAGCAACATGCGCTCCTGCGATTCGCTCAGCATGATTTCGTAAGGCGTCATCGCGGTCTCGCGTTGGGGCACAAGATCGAGCTCAATTTCCAGCCCCACACCGCCCCGCCCGCCCATCTCGCAGGTCGAGCAGGTGAGCCCCGCCGCTCCCATGTCCTGAATGCCGACAATCGCGCCGGTCTGCATGGCTTCCAGGCAGGCTTCGAGCAACAATTTTTCCAGAAAGGGGTCGCCGACCTGCACGTTAGGCCGCTTGGCCTCCGACTGTTCGCTGAACTCTTCGCTCGCCATGGTGGCGCCGTGGATGCCATCCCGGCCGGTCTTGGAGCCGACGTAGATCACCGGATTGCCTTCCCCGGCGGCCCTGGCGTAGAAGATCTGGTCGCGGCGCACCAGTCCCAGCGCAAACGCGTTGACCAGCGGATTTCCCGAGTAGCAGCTTTCGAACTTCACCTCGCCGCCGACATTCGGCACGCCGAAGCAGTTTCCGTAGGATGCGACGCCGCTCACCACGCCTTCCAGCACGGAGTGGTTCTTGTGCAGCGTGGCCCGATCGAGACCGGGCTGCGGCGTGATCGGGCCGAAGCGCAGCGAATCCATGATGGCGACGGGGCGCGCGCCCATGGTAAAGATGTCACGCAAGATGCCGCCAACCCCAGTGGCCGCGCCTTGGAAGGGCTCGATGAACGACGGATGATTGTGCGACTCGATTTTGAAGGCGCAGGCCCAGCCATCGCCGATGTCAATGATACCGGCGTTCTCCCCGGGCCCTTGCACCACGCGACGGCTGTGCGTGGGTAGCCGCTTCAAGTGCACGCGCGAAGATTTGTAGGAGCAGTGCTCGCTCCACATCACGCTGAAGATGCCCAGTTCGGTGAAGCTAGGCTCGCGGCCCAGCGACTTCAGGATGCGGTCGTACTCCTCGGCCGAAATTCCGTGGTCGCGAAGCACTTCTGGAGTGATGGCTGGTTCTTTGGCGAGGCTGGTGGCGCTATCGATTGGGTGCATGGCGAGGAAGGAAGTCCTATTGTCGCACGCGCCATCGGCTTAGGGAAGGAGTTCAGCGGAGCAGATTGTGAAGTACATCGGCGGAACTTTGAAGCACTTAGCCGCGCCGGCGCCTGCGCTTCAGTTGGTTTCTCCGGCATTCCTCAAACGGAATGCCCTTCTCTTTGCGGCGCGACTCGGAAACGAGGCCATCCCAGAAGTCCTCCCAAATTGCGCCATATTTCTTGAGATCGATTTGCACCGCGACCTTGCGGCCTTTCTCATCGGTAACGAACTGAATTCCATTCATAGCTTCACGCTCGGTCTTTATTTTCGCACGCCAGGCCATGGACGAGAAGAAACGGGTGCCAATCCCGCCCTACTCGTCCGCTTCCCGCCACTGGTAGCCGCAAGCCAGGCATTTCCAGCGATGCGTCTCCTGCGCCGGAGGCCCGGGGAATGGCATGGCCGCCGACCATAAAGCGATCTGACGCGGATTCGCGCCAGCTACTTCGCGAATCTCCAGCGATTCGCATTCCGGGCAACAGGCGACCTCTTCCATGTCTTCGTCATCGCCGCCTTCCGTCTCTACTTCGCCGGATTCTTCCGGTTCGAAGTCGTCGAGGACTTCCAGCGCGCGCACCATCTGGCTGTCGGGCACTTGCAGGCGGATGCCGCCCAGGGCCATACCCATGTGCCAATTCATGGCATGCATGTTCTCGTCGCACACGAAGGCCGAAATCCCGGCAGAGATCAGCTTGCCCTGTGCCAGTTTGGCTTCGCCAAGGGTCAGGAACTTCGCAATGGTGACCGGTTCATCCGACATCGGGGATTCGAGAAGCGTAGGCTAGCTCGGCGTACGAGTCAACTCCGCCAAATGCACGCGACGGCTGTGTTCCGCAATGGCCTCTACCACCTGCATGGCCAGGGCGAGGACCCGGCGGCCATCTTCCAACGTTACCTCAGGCCGGGAGCGCTCGCGCACCGCGCGCAGGAAGCTGTCCAACTCCGCGCGCAGCGGTTCCTGCTGCGCAACCGCCGGCCTAAACGGTGTGATACCCGGAAGGGCGCTGGCGGCAATGCTTGCCGGATTAAATGGGTCCATGCCGGCTGGATCAGGCGATAAGTCGTCCACCGTCAGCACCAGCACATCCTGCCGCGAATAATCGAGCGAGACGTATTGCCGTGGCTGGAAAAAGCGCAGCTTGCGGACCCGCTCGGTGCTGACCCGGCTGGCGGTGAAGTTGGCCACGCAGCCGGACTCGAATTCCATGCGCACGTTGGCGATGTCCACTTTCTGGGAGAGAATCGGCAAGCCCACCGCGCGGACCTCCTTGACCGGCGATTGCGCGAACGCCAGCACAATGTCGAGATCGTGGATCATCAGGTCGAGGACCACGTCCACGTCGAGCGAACGCGGACTGAAAATGCTGAGGCGATGCACCTCAAAAAACATGGGCTTTGTGAGCAACGGGAAGGTGGCGCGCACCGCGGGATTGAAGCGCTCGAGATGTCCGGCTTGTGCGACCCGGCCATGCCGCTCCGCGATGGCAATCAACTCATCCGCCTCAGCCACGGTAGTCGCCAGCGGCTTTTCAATCAGGACATCAACGCCGTTCTGCATCAAGTGCCGCGCGACTTCGAGGTGAGCAGCGGTGGGAACCGCAACTGAGCAGGCCTGCACTCCAGCGGCAATCAATTCGTCAATTGACCGAAACGCGTGAGTGCCGAATTCGCTGGCTACCGCTTGTGCGCGTGGCAAGTCGGTGTCCACGATCCCAACAAATTCGAGGTGCCGAGATGGGTCGGCCTGAAGGTCGCGATAGACGCGCGCGTGATTGCGGCCGAAGGCTCCGGTACCGACGACTCCGGCGCGCAGGACATCGCTGCTGCTCTGCATATTAGGATTCTCGCGTATCGGCGTGCCATCACGCAAAGCAGATTTTGCTTAATCCGTGAACTCTGCCAAAATCCCCAGCGCAGGCGTGGGAATTACTTGGCGGCAGGCGAGGCTTCAATCCAGTTTGGCACACCGCTGCCCGCCTGTTGCGATTCGACTTTGAAATTCTGCACCACACCACGATAGAGCAGCACGGCACAAATTGCCGAGCCGACCAGCAGAAGAATTCCCATCGCCGGTTGATGCAGCAGTATCTTTCCCGTTCCGAAAAGACACATGTAAACCATGGTGCAGCCGAGCGCCCAAGCACCCAGGTTACTGCCGAGGTCCCGGTGTCCCACAATGTCGGATGCTTGCGCGGCGATGCGCTTCCAGCCGCGGACATCGGGCCGCACGTGGCGATAGAAGCGCACAAGGACCTGGTCCGGCTCGGGCTTTGTCAGCAGCGTCACCGTGAGCCAGACGATCGTCGTCACGATAGTGGTCACCAATGATCCCTTCGCGAACACCAGCGAGCTGTTGCCGGTGAACGGCTGCCAGCGGTTCAGAATGACGGTGATGAGCAGGGAACAAGCCATGGCGGAAATCTCGCTCCAGGCATTGATCCGCCACCAATACCAGCGCAGGATGTACACCGCGCCGGTGCCGGAGCCAATTTGCAATACCACCTGCCATCCGGACGCGATCGAGCCAAGCTGCACTGACACCCACGCAGACACGATGACCAGCAACACCGTGCACAACCGCGAAACCAGAACGTAGTGGCCCTCGGAGGCGCTTTGATGCACGAACCTGCGGTAGAAGTCGGAGACCAGGTAGGACGCGCCCCAGTTCAGCTGCGTGGCAATCGTAAACATGAATGCAGCCAGGAATCCCGCAATCGCAATCCCGCGATACTGGTGCGGGAGATGCGAGTTCAGCACCATCATGTAACCAGCCTCCGGGTGCTGCAGCCCGGGGTACAGGACGACGACGGCGAGTCCGGTGACGATCCACGGCCAGGGACGAATGGCATAATGCGCGATGTTGAACCACAAGACTGAGAGCAGGCCCTGCTTCTCGTCGCGCGCGCTGAAGATGCGCTGCGCGATGTATCCGCCGCCGCCCGGCTCCGCCCCCGGATACCAGAACGCCCACCACTGCAGCCCGATGAACACCAGGAAGCTGGCCACCGGAACCATCCACAACGGCTCGGCGGTAAGGCCTCGCGAAAATTCGGGGAAGAAGCCGAGGGGATTGGCAGCATTTGCGCCCGCGGCGGCCTGCATCTTGCGCAGGCTGTCGAGCATTGCCGTCATGCCGCCGCAGGCAACCACTGCGAAATACGCGACNNCCGATCGCGACGTATAGCCCGGTAAATGGAATCAGCAAGAAGACGCAGATGGCGAGCGCCGCGCCGTCGTTGCCACTCCACACCGGGCCGAAATGCGCGCTCATGAAGCGGCTGATGTTGGCCAGCATCGGCGTATTCGCCAGCGTGGTGCCGACGATGCTGGTCATCGCCTTCGTCACCCATCCCAGGATGACGCAGTTCATCAGCAGGCCAAGGTAGATGGCGCGGAATCCGCGCAGGAATGCGGCCGGCTTGCCGGAGTAGCGAATCTCGGCAAACTGCACGTCGGTCAGCAGGCCCGAGCGGCGCCACAGCCGGGCGAACAGGAACACCGTCATCATGCCCGAGAACAGGAAGCCCCACCACAGCCAGTTCCCGGAAATTCCCTGCGTGTAAACCAGCCCGGTGACCACCAGCGGAGTGTCGGCGGCGAACGTGGTCGCCACCATGGAGGTCCCGGCCAGCCACCAGTTCACTTTGCGGCCGGAGACGAAGTAGTCGTCAACGCTGCGCCCGGAGCGGCGACGGAACCACAGCCCCATGATGAGCGTGATCGCGAGATAGCCGACGATGGCGGTCCAATCGAGGAGGGTGAAGCTCATGCCAGGTTGCCGCGCCCCACGAACTTTACCATGGGTACTTGTGCGGATTTCAAACCTTCACGACGTGATCGCCGGCGAGCAGATTTCCAAAGAAGATCTGCGGGCATTGAAAAAAGCTGGGCTGGAGGCCACGCTGGTATGAAACGCGGGCAGATTGGAGTTTCCGCGAGACCGTCCTAGAGGTGTTACCGCGACAGTCTTCTGTGGGCAGTTCCGCGCGGCTACGTGCAAGTCCGCTAAAGATATTGGCGGAAGCGTGTGCGAGTCGAACGCACCATTGACACCGCAAGGCGCCAATCGCCGGTTTTGAAGACCGGGAGAGTCACCGGACCCCCTTCGCTTCCGCAGTGGACTGCCCAACAATACCACTGCCAGCGAAATATTTTCAGCACCGCCGCCCTCGCGGCGCATCTTGATACATTTGTGATGGAGTCTTCCGATGCCCAAGCGCAAGTTCTCGTTTGTCCAGCTTGATGTGTTTACCAGCCGCCCGCTCGAGGGCAATCAACTTGCGGTCTTCAGCGACGCCCGTGGTCTCAGCGACGACGAAATGCAGAAGCTCGCGCGCGAAACCAATTTGTCGGAGACCACCTACATCCTGCCCAGGGATGCAGACGTCGAGCGACGCGACGGGCACAAGGTCCGCATCTTCACGGTGAACGAAGAACTGCCCTTCGCCGGACATCCCACGCTCGGCACCGCCTGGTACCTGCGCCAGCACTCCAGTGTGGATGAGATCGTACTCGATTTAAAAGTTGGCAAGATTCCTGTGCGCTTCGCGCAGCGCAATGGCCTGCTGTTCGGCGAGATGAGTCAGGCCGAACCAACATTCGGTCAAATACACGAGCATGCGACCGTTGCCAAGGTACTCGGTCTTTCCGTGGCGGAACTCGACGAGAGCTTGCCCATCCAGACCGTCTCTACTGGTATGCCTTTCACCATGGTCCCCTTCCGCTCGCTGGCCACATTACAAAAGCTGAACGTCAGTTGGTCCCAGATGGCGCCGTATCTCGCAGGCATCGGCAATCCCGCCTTCTTCTATTTCGTGTGCCGCGAAACCGTGGACCCGGACGCCACCCTGCACGCGCGCATGATCTTCTACAACGGCGAGGATCCGGCCACCGGATCGGCCGCGGGATGTTGCGCCGCTTGGGCAGTGCGCCACGCTGTACTGGCGCCGGAGGCGCAAGGATTGATCGAGCAGGGAATGGAAACGCGGCGTCCGAGTTTCATCTACATCCGTGCCGGAAAGTTTGGCAACGCTGTCACCAATGTGCGAGTTGGAGGCAACGTTGTGCAGTTGGTTGACGGCGAAGTAACGATGTGAATTTTCTGCGGATATCCTGTGCAGGCCGAGGACCCGCTCCAGCCAAGGGTTTTCAGCCGATCGTCGAAATACAAATCACCTTGCGTGGTGCTGTTTTGTTTTTTCCTGCGGGCTGAAAATTTTCTGCGGAATTGACCTTCGCAACACTTGTGCAGCATCGTCAACGGTCGTACTATCCGGACACGCTAACTGCTCTGGCGAAAAAAATTATAAGAAGCCACTTCATGATTGCCGCGCGGCGGCTCACAGGTTTGCCCGAGCACGAACGCGCAGGCAATCCCTAGAAGGCTCAACGAGGTTTATGAAACCCAAGCGCACCATCCTCTGCGTTGACGACGACGAACGTGCTCTCTCCATTCGAAAAGTTTTGCTCGAAACCCGCGGGTATCATGTCGTCACTTGTACCGACCCTGAAGATGCCCTGGAAAGGATGCGGGGTGGCGGAATCGATCTGGTGCTGGCCGACCTCATGATGCCAAAACTCAGCGGCGCAAAACTGATTGACCAGATCAAGGCGATTTCGCCGCATACTCCGGCCCTGCTGTTTTCGGGCTCGGTCAATTGTTGCGCGGAAGACACCCTTGCCGATGGCTGGCTGCCGAAAGGCGAGTTCGCTCCTATGGAGCTGCTGGAGCGCATACGCGTGCTGCTGGTGCGCAAACGCGGTCCCAAGCGATACCGCTGCGCACCAACTGACATCCCACTCCAGGGCCTTGGCAACTTGCGCACAGGATTAATTCCCGTGCGCAATGCCAGCTAAAAGGTCCTGCCCAGCCATGCACTCGCAAGCATGTGCGGCGGGCCGCTTTTGGCTGTTTATAGTCCAACATCCGGAAGTCAAGACTCGTCACCCGTTCATTTCGTCGCTTCCGCAAGTGGCAACTATCCCAACATCGCCATGAAGGTCTACCCGGACGGCCAAGTCGTATATTCCGTGGACGCCTCCAGCATCGACGCTGAGGTGAGTATCGCAGTCGGCAATCACTGGATTGTGGTCCAGGCATGGGACAATAATCAGAACGTTTACAAGGCTCCCGGCTTTTGGATCGATGTTACCAGTGGCGGTGGCGGCGGAGGTGGGCCAACCTACAGCATGATCCAGGCATAACTTAGCAAATATTCCCGCAACAATGAATATGCCACTCAGCAACGAGTGGCATATCTATAACAAGACGAAATCAGTGATCGTGGTTATCAGCGTTCGTACTACCGCGCCTTTCTCTTACGCTCTGCCCAACGTTGTTTCATCATCTCGGAAATGCGTTTGCGCGAGGCAGCGCTCATGTGGCGGCGTTTGCGTTTGGGAGTAGCTGCGGCCTGATGGCTGCCCGCCGGTCTTCCCCGACGGCGTGCCTGAGTACCGAGTCCTTCCAGTGCACCAATAGCTTTGTCTAGGTGTTCACGTTCCCTTTTAAGGTCTGCCAATATGTTCTGAATATCCATGCTTCTCCTTTCGAACTTTTACAGCCCGGAGATAGTGTAGCAGCGATACGGGTGGTTTACACTACAGATTAGCAACCATAAATGGCGACTGTGAAGGGGTAGTCTGCGTTACCAGGTGGTCGGAAGGGCGCGATCTAGGGCAGTTACAGAGTGGTTGTAGCTTGGGTAGAGCGGCCCTCAAGCGAGCCGATCGACCCGAATGGCACAACTAGGCCGCCGTAAGCTCAGCTATTCGTGCCTTCTTGTATGCTGCGGACTAGATTAGGGCAATCCGCGGAGGTCATTATGCCGCCAGAAAAGGGCTATCACATGACGCCGGAGCAGTTTCGCCAGCATGGACGGGCCGTGGTGGATTGGATTGCCGACTATTATGAGCGCATCGAGACCCTGCCCGTGCTTTCCCAGGTAGAGCC
>PLBW01000046.1:9044-14834 GCA_003135475.1 Acidobacteriaceae bacterium | reverse complement strand
GATTCACGCTCTTCAAATTTTTCGCGGTGGCGGCAAGCAATTCAGCGGTTGTCTGCTTCTGTTGGCTCACCTGCTGGCTGCTAGCGTCGGCGGCGATGGCGGTGTCGGGGGCGCCCTCCGCCGGACTCGGCGGAGGATGGGCCGCGGCAACCGTAGCATTGCCGGTTGAAGTCGCGGGAGTGTTTTCTGGGCTGCTGGCCGGAGGCTGCGCCGGTTTCTTGCGGTGACGCGGCGGCGGTTTCGGCTTCTGCGGTTCCGCAGCGGGCGCCTCCTGTTGGGGCGGCGGAGGGGGCGGAGCGGCCTCGGAAATTTCATCCGCTACCGGGACCGATATGGTGGGAGCCTGCGCCTGCGGCGGAAGCTGTGGCTTTTTCTTTTTGCACGCCACGCTCAGCAACAACGACAAGGCCAGGACCGAAGCTGCGAATTGGCGCCAAATGTTCATGCGAAGTTCTGCAATATCGCTGCCGCGCTAATCTCTGCATGGACGACTGCCCAAGAGCAAGCGAGCAGAACAACTGCTCTCCATCATAAACCTCGGGCCGCAGTACCTAACACCGTAGTGTTGCGGTGGTGCGCCCAACCTCCTCGGGATCAGGTGCGAGTCGCGATTTCCGCGTCTTTCACCTCCCGTGCGCCCGCCAAAGGCAGGACCAGGCGGAACGTGGTGCCCTGACCCATCTCGGTCACGAAATCCAGGGCGCCGTTGTGTAGTTGCATCACGCGGTAGGTCATCGCCAGGCCAATGCCGCTGCCCGCCTTCTTGGTGGTGAAATACAGGTTGAAAATCTTGTCTCGAATCTCTGGAGGAATCCCGGTACCCTGATCGCGGACCTCGATGGTGGCGGCAATGTCGTCCCGGCGTGTGACCATACTGAGCACGCCGCCGTCGTTCATGGCCTGCACTCCATTGATAACCACGTTCAGCAGGGCCTGCTTAATGAGGTCGGCATCGGCCCTCACGGGCAGCGCCTCACTGCCCAAGTTGGTTTTGACCTTCACCCCCTGGCGGGCGGCTTCCGGCGCTGCCAGCAGGGCGACCTCCTCCATCAAACGGCGCAAATCAAAGTCGGAAAGGCGCAACTCCAAAGGACGATTGAAGTCCACCAGCGTCTGCACCACCCGGTCCAAACGATGGATCTCGCGTCCGATGATGTCCATGTGGCGCCGGGTGTCAGGATCGATTTCGCGCATCTTTTCGCGCAGCAGCTCGAGGTGGACCACGATGGCGTTGATGGGGTTTTTTACTTCATGGGCAACGCCGGAGGTCAGCCGCCCGATGGCGGCCAGACGGCGAGACAGTTCAATTTCGTTCTCGATTCGGCGCACGGATTCGGCATCCCGCATGGTGAGAAGCGCGCCGATGCGCTCGCCGCGCTCGGCGATGAAATCGAGCGCGATTTGTATGCGCCGTCCATTTTCCAGCTCGATCTCACGTTGCGGGATGGGCTGGAGCAGGGCGAAAGCATCCAGCACGATGCGGCCCAGCTTGTTGGCATCGTTGAACACCTCCTCCACCGTATTTCCCAGAATCTCTCCCCGCGGACGGCCGACGAAGCGTTCGGCCGAGGCGCTTACCAGCACCACGCGCGTGTCGCGGGTAAACAGGACCAGTCCGTCCTGCAACGTGCCCATAATCTGGTCGAGGTTCTCTTTGAGGGCGCTAAAAACTTCTTTCACGTCGCGGATCTGCCGGCCCAGGCGATCAATCTTGGTGTTGACCAGCCCATACTCGTCGGTTTCCCTCGGATTAGGCTCGGGTGTAATGTCGGGCACGCCCACGGTCATCTGGTCCAGACGACGGCCAATCGCCTCCAACGGGCGCAAGGCAATGTTTGACACTCCGGCTGCTAACGCGAGCGACAGCAGGATGGCAAGGGCCGAGAAGAAAAGCGCGCTCGTGAGTTGCGGCTGGACCTCACTCTTCAGAAGAACCGTGGAGATGCCGATGCGGATATCGCCGAAAGGTTGCCCCTCGCGCTGGATGGGCAGGTGAACGTCGTAAACCCGCGGCTCGCCGTACACGACGTCGAGCTGGCGGCGGAAGCTGCCTTTACGCACATTCTTGAAGTCTTCACGCGGCTCCAGTTGAAAGCCAATGGCGGAGGGGTCGGTGTGCACGATGGCGCGCCCATTTACATCCGTAATGGCTGCATCGGCGATGGTGGGAGAATAACCAACAATGGATTGCAACAGCGTATTCAGCCCGGGGTCAGTCCGTAGGGCTTCATCCAACACCGCTTTGACTTGCGTGGGATCGTTGGTGTTGATAAAGGCGCCGCTGAGGTCAACCTGGGAAGCTTCGCGAGCGCTCTCCTGGATCTCCTTGGCCACGAAGGTGGCGTTGTCATAAGCCTCGGCCGTGCGCTGCCGCACCACGTGCGAGACGTACAGATAAGAAAAGGCCGCTACCAGCGCGAACACCATACCGCTGATAGCAAGGACCAGCTTCGTTTTCAGCCGGATTTGAGCCATGGGAAACTCGGGTTGCCTGGGATGTTGCCAGAATCATATCAGCCGCAGAGGACAGCGGAAAAGGTCGAAGCCGGCCGAAGGGGGCCAGATCTTGGTTGGTAAGTGGCACAGCGGCGATGGTTTAAGTTGACGACAGCGCGGCCGGGTGCGGGCGGTGTGGTAAGGTGGCATGAGCATTGCGGGCGCCTGAACAACGAGAACTTCCCGATCCGCGTCCAATGTTAGAAGCCCACGCGGTGCCGGGGTAGCATCCGCGGCGTGGTTGCCACGGTAAGGCAGGAGAGAACAAGNNAAGAAGTTACAAGGCGAGACAGTTACCAAACTCCGCATCCTGTCGCACGACCTCAGCAATTACATCGAAACCATCATGCAGGCTTCCTATCTTCTGGCCCAGGCGAAACTAGACGAGAACAACAAAAAGTGGCTCGAGTTGATCGATAAAGCATCGCAAGATGCGGCCCAGGTCAATCGCGAGATTCGCGAGATACTGCGTTCGCAAAATTGAGGGTCGGGTTCGTCAGGCGGAGTCGGGACCGGCAAGATCGCAAGGGCAAACTCCACCGCCAGTTCGTCCAACCTTTTTCGCTTCGCGCCACAACTACTTGGCAGTCTCGCCTGGAGGTGAACGCTATGTGCAGGCGCGGCTCGGTTGGAGACGGCGCGAGTTGGCAGGTGAAAGTTACTCGCCAACTCGCGACAGCGTACTATCGAGAAAATTATTATTTGCGCATCGCCGACATCTTGTTGAGCTCGTCCACCAACCCTTTACCAGCAGCCGGGACGGGTGCCGCGCCATCGCGGACAATTTGCGTGGCATCCATCTCTTTCCCGTAGAGTTCCTTGTTAGCGTCGTTGTCCGTCCCCATCGAAGCGCTGCCGAGGGAAACTCCGGCAAAAAGTCCTTTCGCCTGGGAATAGGTGAGTATGTCGACGTTGGGGTCATTGAATCCACCCGCGTTCGCACTGGAGGGACCGGCGGTGGCATTGGCATCCGCGCCCAGCTTCAATTTACCCGAGAGGACCTTATTGGCGCCCCTTGTGGTCATAACGAACAACACATAGTCGGTGGAAGTGCTGCCCAATTGCACTCCCAGGCTGCCCGTGTCCAAGGTGTACATGACTGGAGCGCTCCAGGCGCCGGTCATTTCGTTGCCGGTCCGGCAGCTGAGCACGCCCCGTCCGTAAGTCCCGCCGATGCCGATGGCGACTTTCTTGACGCCAGGATAGACCAGCACGCATACCGTCTTGTCCAGAACGTCCTGCGGTACCTCATGCTTGTCAAGGATGGTCGTGAGAACCGTGGTTGACTCAGCCAAGCGTTTCGAATACTTGTTTTCCGCAAACAGTGGCAGTGAAATCGCAAAGCACACAAAAAGCAAAGTAATTTTCTTTGTCATAGGAATCCTTTCATTGACCCGCGCTGAGAACTTTAAAACACGGGCAAGATTTTCACAACCGGGAGCGTGGGCTACCTAACTACCCAGGCAGCCAAATATTAGGCTGGGGCACACAGCTCTTACGTTCACACGTCCTGCGCTTTCGAGGGATCTCGGCGGAGGAGCGTTGGCTGCCCGGTTCCACCCAGGCAGCCGTCAACAGGATTAGGAAACGAGTTGCGCATCCATGGTGATGGTGGCATTGAGAACCCGGGAAACAGGGCATCCCTTCTTGGCATTTTGGGCGGCCTCGTCGAACTTCGCCTGGTCTGCTCCAGGGATCCTGACCTTTACGTCGAGGTGTACGCTGGTAATGGTAAAGCCAGCCTCGGTTTTGTCCAGGGTCAAAGTCGCCTTGGTATCGATGCTCTCCGCCGTCATGCCCGCGCTTCCAAGCTGGGCGGACAGTGCCATGGAAAAACAACCGGCATGCGCTGCGGCAATCAGTTCCTCCGGATTGGTTCCGGCCCCATTTTCAAAACGTGTGCTGAAAGAATACTGGGTTTGGTTGAGGACACCACTCTGTGTCGAAACGGTGCCCTTTCCGTCTTTTAAACCACCCGACCAGTGAGCACTGGCTGTGCGTTGCATTCGGTCCTCCTAAAAAGCGAATCCATTGTATCTCCACGTTACACGAGAAGCGGCACTGGCGTGAAACTCGCGGGAAAGCGCAGTGGCTCCATCAGCGTCGATGACTTTGGCGGTCAGCTTGCAATGGTTCAGTAGAAGTCGGAGCAACTGAGGAAATATCCGCACTGCGGACAGACTAACTTGCAGTGGTTTTGCCGCAGGTTCGTAGAACAGTTGGGACAAACTTGTGAGGGTTGCAACGAAGCGGTCGGCGCGACTTTTATTGCAAAGTCGGCGCGCGGCAAGAGATTTGGGTTTTTACCTGCGCCGTCCGTCATGTTTACACCGCGGTAATGGTGCAATACTCTACCATAAGACGAAATTCAGTACGGGGATCGAAAACGTGGGTACTGATCTTAGATCAGCGTCAAAACGCGCAAGAGCGGTGCGTCCCCAGGGGGCCGAATCCCCTATTAGTACATGTACCTCCGTCATAGGGTGAGCGCGAATTATGTGCGATTGGGCACAGCGGTACCTATAATTCGAACTGTAGTATCAGGTTCATGGAGCCTCACACGCGCGAGCGAACAGACCTCGACAATCCTTGGAAAAAGCGCGTGTGGACTAAGGCAAACGCAATACAGCTAGGCCTATTAACTAGCTGATTTAACTGCTGTTATCACAGATTGCCAGATCTGGCAGAAGATTTGCCGGCAGCAGATTTATCCACTCGGGACCGAAAACGCAGCACTCAGAAAAGTTCAATTCAGGAGGTCGTATAAACCGTGAAACAGACAATCATCGCCGCCCTAGCCGCCTTAATGTTAGCCGGAGCTCTTACTGCCGTGAGTGGCGCGACCTCCGTCGGTCAACCCAATACAGCCGTAGTCATTGGGGAAGGATCTGCACCGATGCCTACGACTTTGCCCCCCGCGATGAACGCGAGTAATTAAACATCGCGCTCCAATGGTTTGTTACTTGTTAAGAACTTTGCTCGATCACGACGAGGAGAAATTGTATGAAGAACGTTTTGATTCTGGTTATTTGTATGCTGTTGTCGGCTGGCGTCCTGTGCGCCTCTACAACTCCGATTCCTGACAATCTCATGGCACCGTCAGTCCTTGCGGCTGAAGGTGCTTGGTCGATCTCATTGGTTCCGGGCGATGGCGATCAGTTCCGTCTCCTGGCGGGCGATGGCGGGCCGATGCCGCTGTGCCCTCCGGCCCATCCCAACTGCGTGCTCAACCAGTTGAAGCTGCAAGCGGGCGACGGCGGGCCGATGCCGGTGTGCGCTCCGGGCAAGCCCTGC
>PLBW01000046.1:0-8965 GCA_003135475.1 Acidobacteriaceae bacterium | reverse complement strand
AACAATGACCAGTTGAAGCTGCAGGCGGGCGACGGCGGGCCGATGCCGGTGTGCGCTCCGGGCAAGCCCTGCGACAATGACCAGGAAAGGCTGCCGATGGCGCTATAGGAGAACCCGCCCAGAGTAAAGGCAGTCCGGAAACCGCCGATCAGGGCTAGTTCTCAGTCCCATGAAACGGTGCTTGTATTGCGCCGATTTCAGAGCTATGCTAAAAAAACGCTATGCATCTACGCCCGACTGATTACGTCCTTTGGTTTGGCGGCACTCTCATGCAGTTAGGGGTGCTGGTGGCGATGTACAGGCGCGGACTGCATCGCGATTATCCTTACTTCTTCAACTATACCGTCCTGCAAGTCCTCAGCGAACCGATTCTTTTTGTCTTGCAGAAGTACTCCTACCCAACGTACTACTGGAGCTACTGGGTTTCCGTAGCGCTTAGCGCTCTGATTTCATTTGGTGTTCTCCAGGAGATCTTCCACGAGGCATTCCGCCCCTACGAGGCCCTGCGGGATCTAAGTGTCATCCTATTTCGCTGGTCGGCCTTAGTGGTGCTCTTAGTCGGGGTGATGTGGACCATCACTGCTGCACACTCGAGCCAGGTTGACACGATTACCAATGGAATTCTTCTGGTACAGCGTAGCGTCCGCTTAATGCAATGTGGATTGGTGTTTTTCCTTCTGCTGTTCAGTGAGTATCTTGGCATCTCGCGACGCCACCTGGTGTTTGGCATCGCGCTGGGATTCGGTATTTTCGCCTCCATCAGCATGTTGGTTGCGGTAGGCATGTCGCATGGGACATTTGTGCACGTGTCAGTTTTGCGCCAGATCAACAATGCTGCGTACGACGTCGCCATCCTGATCTGGCTGGGGTACACTGCACTGGCGCCAGCTCGTAGCAGTGTTGCTGTAGCTGCGGCACGGTCGAAGGACTGGAATTACGCGCTCGAAGATGCCAGGGTACAACCGGAAGACAGCCTGCTTGACACCATGGATCGCACGGTTGAGCGTCTGCTCTATCCTCGGGAAGAAGCCAAGGCCCGCGTTGCTGACGGCAATCGATCCTAGTTTAATAACTCCCCGCAGCTCCCTGTCCGCCGCGGTTTTCAGCGGGTTTTCTCTTACAGGGCCCATCCGTTGCCGGTCCCGACTAAATCGGTGTTTTGGTTTTGCGCGGTGGATTGAAGAACGGCAGAGAACAGACGGTGGCTGACACCTTGTGCCGGACCGCTTCCACGGTGATTTCCATCTGCAGCGTGGTGCCCGGGGTCGCGTGCTGAGGCTGCAAACTGGCCAGCGCAAGCAATTTCTTGAGCAGAGGCGACCAGGTGGTCGAAGTTGCTTTCCCGACCTGATCGCGCCCCTGGTACACGGGTACATGTACGCGCGAGGCGGTGGCGGGCGTTTGCGGCGCGAGTCCCATCCGGTCAAATAGCGTTTCCACTTCGTTCCAGTCGATTTCCAACCCCATCAAAAGTCGCCGAGGTCCCGTCTGTTTTTCTTTCAGAAGCGCCTTCCGGCCGATGAAATTTTCTTTCTCGTAGTGGACGAGCTTGGCCAAACCGACTTCGGCGGGGGTGTATTTTTGGGACGCGATCAGGGCCTTCTTGCTGCTGATGTAATCCACGTCGGCGAGGATCAGTCCGGCTTCGATTCGGGCCACGTCGAGAGCCAGCATGCCCGTGGCATGGATATCGAATCTCCGGCCTGCCTCCATCAGCGCGTCCCAAACCTTGACGGCGTCCTGCCACCGGATCCAAATTTCGTATCCCAGATCGCCGGTGTAGCCAGTGCGCGATATATCTACCGGCACGCCGCCAATTTTGCCGCTGGTCTTGCGGAAGTATTTGAGGTTCTCGATTTCGGCCTCGGCGATGCTCTTCAGCAGTTTTCCCGAGGTTGGTCCTTGCAACGCGAGGGCCGCGACCTGCTCGGTGATCTCCTCAATTTGCACGTCGAGTCCGATGGCGTTCTGGCGGAACCAGCGCAGGTTGGGGTCGGCGGCGGTCCAGCGATAGCGGCCCTCTTCCAAGCGCGTGATGGTGCCGTCGTCAATGATCTTGCCTTCTTCGTCGCACCAGCAGCAGTAGATCACCTGGTCGACGGCGACCTTGTTGATGTCGCGGGCGATGACGCGATTCACGAAGCGGGTGGCGTCGCGCCCGGCGATCATGTACTTGAACAGCGGGGTCACGTCGATAAGCGCGGCCGCATTGCGAATGGCATTGTATTCGTGCTCGTGATGAGTTTCGTAAACGCTGACCGCATAGAACCCCGACCACTCCCGGTAATTCAGGCTCTGGCAGAGTGGAAAGGTGCGCTCGTGGACTGCCGTTCCTATGGGCACGGTGACTCCTGGTTCGCTTCGACGTGCGCGGATTATAGCTACCGCGAGCGCTATGCGGCAAGGTTGACCGGCCTGGGTCGTGGTCCCGCACGAGCAGACGAAGCACAGCAGAGCACGGCGCTTCCGGCAGTGGGCAGCCACTAACGACAAATCCCACGCCAACCTTTAGAATGAGGCGCGCACTGCACAAATCGCGATGCGTCGGAATCCCTATGACGCGCGGGTTTACGCGTAATGGGGCGCTGGGAACTTGCACGAGGCACCATGGGATCGAAGGATTCAGGAAGATACGACGCGATCGTGATCGGCGGCGGACACAACGGCCTGGTGAATGCCGCGTATCTGGCGCGGGCAGGGAAGAAGGTCCTGGTGCTGGAGCGCCGTCACGTCCTGGGCGGCGCCGCGGTCACGGAAGAGATCATTCCCGGTTTTAAATTCTCGGTGTGCTCGTATGTAGTTTCCCTGCTACGGCCCGAAATCATTCGCGACCTCGAGCTTCCCCGGCATGGTCTCGAGATCCTTCCCTTGGACGGCACCTTCACGCCGATGCCGAACGGCGACCACTTGTGGCGGGTGAACGACCACGGCAAAACCATGCGTGAAATTCGGCGGCACTCCAAGTTTGACGCCGAGGCCTATGAAGAATTCGGCAAGGCCATGCTGCAGATGTGCCGCTTCGTGAAGCCGATTCTCGGTATGGTGCCACCCGATCCGACCACGCTGAATCCAAAGGACCTGTTCAAGCTGCTCTTTCTCGGCCGCCGTTTCAAGGACCTGAGCGGCGAAGATAAGTACAACCAGGTGCAGCTCATGACCATGAGCGCCATCGACTTTCTCGATCAGTGGTTCGAGACCGATGTGCTCAAGGCGACGATGTCGGCCTCTGGAATCATCGGTACCTTCCTGGGAGTGCGCTCGCCGGGCACGGCCTACGTGCTGCTGCACCACTACATGGGCGAGATTGACGGCGCGTTTCGCGCCTGGGGTTTTGCTCGCGGCGGCACGGGGGCCATCTCCAACGCGATCGCCGATGCGGCACGCGAGCTTGGAGTCGAGATCAAGACGCAGGCCGCGATCGCCCAGATTCTGGTCCGCGACGGCAAGGCAGTTGGCGTTGCCACCACGAGTGGCGACGAGTACTACGCCTCCGTCATCTCGTCGAGCGTTGATCCTAATCTCACGTTCCTTAAGATGCTTGAGCCTCAGCACCTGAGCGACGAATTTCGCGATCAGGTGAAGCGCTACAAATACCGCGGCTCGTCGGGAAAGGTGAATCTTGCACTCGATGGCCTGCCTGACTTCACGTGCTTGCCGGGCGAAGGCCATCATCTGCGCGGCGCCATCTCCATTTCCCCCAGTGTGGACTACATGGAGCGCGCCTACGACGACGCCAAATACGGCAACTACTCGCGCCGGCCCTACATTGACATGGTCATCCCGAGCCTCACCGATCCTTCGGTGGCGCCTCCGGGCAAGCATGTGATGTCGTGCTTTGTGCAGTACGCCCCGTACAAGTTGAAAGAGGGAACGTGGGACGAGAAGCGTGACGCCTTCGGCGACAATGTGATTGACACCATCGCTGAATTCGCGCCCAACCTGAAGAACATCATTGTGGGCCGCCAGGTGGTCACGCCCCTCGATCTGGAGCGCGAATTTGGGCTGACCGAGGGAAACATTTTCCAGGGCGAACTTTCACTGGAGCAGTTGTTTTTCCTGCGACCGGTGCCCGGGTGGGCGCAATACAAGACGCCCATTCAGAACCTGTGGCTGTGCGGTTCGGCCACGCATCCGGGTGGCGGCATCATGGGCGCTCCGGGACGCCTGGCGGCACTGGAAATCCTGAAGCACACGAAAGGGACCAGCTAGTCATGCCGGCGAGGCGCGATGTCGTAATCCTCGGCGCTGGGCACAACGGGCTGGTCACCGCGTTCTATCTCGCCAAGGCTGGATATAAGCCGCTCATCCTGGAGCGCAGGCCCACTGTCGGCGGCTGCGCCATCACTGAGGAGTTCCATCCCGGCTTCCGCTGCTCCCGGCTGGCCCACAGCGCCGGACCGATGAGGTCTGACATTGTCAGAGATATGGACCTGGCGAAGTACGGGCTGAAGACCTACACGCCGGATGTGCGCGTGCTGTCACTATCAACCGACGGTAAGCCACTGGTTCTGTACGGCGACGTCGGCAAGTCGCAGCAGCAGATCGCCCAGTTTTCGCAGAGGGACGCCGCGAATTACGCTGAATTTCAGAAGCCATTGGCCCGCATCGGCGAAGTGGCCAATCTGCTGATGACAATGACGCCGCCTGACCTGGAAGGTCCGACAGCAGGTAATTTGTGGGAACTGATAAAGGCTGGCCGCAAGGTGCGCGGCCTGGGCGAGAAGGACCTCTATCGCATGATGCGATGGGGACCGATGGCCGTGGCCGATCTGGTCGCCGAGTGGTTTGACACGGAATTATTGCGCAGCACTGTCGCCGCGCAGGGAATCTTCGGAACCTTTCTCGGCCCGTGGTCCGCGGGTTCCAGTGCGACGTTACTGTTACGCTGTGCGTCGGATGGAAACCCGGCAGCGCCCGTCTCCTACATTGTGGGAGGGCTGGGCGCGCTCACCGCGGCGATGGCTGCGGCAGCGAAAGAAGCCGGCGCTGAGATTCGCACATCCTGCGAAGTAGTAAGCATCAAGGTGAAGGATGGCTCTGCCGCCGGAGTCGTCCTCGCCAACGGTGATGAGATCGCCGCCCGCACGGTCGTCTCCAATGCCGATCCAAAGCGCACGCTACTTGGGCTTGTCGATGCTCAATATCTGGAGCCGAGCTTCCTGCAAAAGCTTCAGCATTACCGCATGAACGGGACGGTCGCCAAAGTGAACCTTGCTCTCGGCGGCTTGCCGAAATTTAAAGGCGCGAACGGTGATGCGGCTCTCTTGTCCGGCAGAGTCCAAGTCTCGCCCGACATCGAATACCTGGAGCGGGCCTTCGATGCCTCGAAGTATGGACAGTTTTCACCGCATCCCTACCTCGAGGCGACCATTCCCACATTGTGGGACCAGTCGCTCGCGCCGCCAGGGAAACATGTGATGTCCGTCTACATGCAATATGCGCCGTTCCATCTGCGCGACACCGACTGGGACTCGCAGCGCGATGTTCTTGGCGACGTGGTGGTGAAGACCCTCGCAGAGTACGCTCTCGACCTCCCTGGGTTAGTCGAAGGCGGCGAGGTAATCACGCCCAAAGACCTGGAGCAAACCTACGGACTGACTGGCGGGCACATCTTTCACGGAGAGTTGGCGCTCGATCAGTTGTTCACCATGCGGCCGCTGCTGAACTGGGCGCAATACCGCACGCCAATCACGAACCTCTATTTATGCGGGTCGGGTACGCATCCCGGGACTGGAGTGACGGGAACTTCGGGGGCAAATGCCGCAAGAGAGATACTTAAAGACTTGCGCAAGTGAACGATTCTCAGGAATTGCCATCACGAGCGGAGTGAGGGGTCTGCTTTGATGGTCGTGTTCTCTAACCCACGTTTCAAATCCTCGGCCAGCAGCCGATGGAACAAATGTTCACCGGCCTCACGCCGCACCGATAAGCGCCCTGCGCCGTAGGCTCGCGAGTGCAAGCCGTGCTGCACTGCTTCGCAAATTCCTACGTCCTCATCGTTCACCCGCTCGCCGACGGCGATGCTCTGGCGATTTCGCTCGGCGGCGGAATCGCTCACGTCGTCGAAGTAGAAATCAAAAATGACCTTACAGCGATCGACCCCATCCGGCAGCACCAGGTTCGTATCCATGTAGCCCTGGTAGAGATTGATCATGAAGTTGGGATACTGCCAGAAGTACCAGGCGCGGTCACCGGTGCGCGTGGCCGAAGTGGCGGCGTCTTCGTTCGATGCGACCATCGGACTGGATTGCAGGCAGCATCGGTCTTCGGTCTCGATGGTGTACTGCTTGTAGTCGAGTACGCTGTTCAGCGCCTTGTGCAGATGAGGAACGTGGTAGCCGCCGTCGAGATAGTTGTCCACGAACACTTTCCAGTTGCAGTTCAGGCTGTAGGAGCGGCGCTCGAAGAAGTGCACCGAACCGAGATCGAGCGGAGCGACTCGCTGCATCAGCCTGCCCAGGAAATCCGCCAGGGGTGCGGCTTTCGGGTCCAGATTCACGAACACGAACTGTTCCCATGTTTCCACGCGCACGGAGAGCAGCCCGTTCTGCGCACGATCGAACGAGCAGACGCCTTCAAACTCGGGCGCGCCCTTCAGCGAACCGTCGAGGCCGTAGCTCCAGCCATGATAGGGACAGCGAAGGATGCTCGCCGTGCCTTGCGCCTGGGTCATGACGGCAGCGGCGTGGTGTCGGCAGACGTTGTAGAACGCGCGCAACTGGCGGTCACTGCCGCGCACGATGACCAGCGGCTCGCTGGCGAGATCGCTGGTGACGTACTGGCCGGGCTGCTGCACCTGATCCACTCGCGCCACCGCCTGCCACGTCTGCCCGAATACGTTCTGGCGCTCCAGTTCGGCCACGCGTGCATCCACGTACCACGAAGCCGGAATCGTGTACGCCTGATCGAGCGGGCTCCGGTCGTTGTAGGTGGCGAGGATGTCGTGCAGCGAAGGGTCCATGAATAGCCTACCGAATGCGGCTCGCCGAAAATCATAGCAGGCACGCGCAACAAAAGAGTTGACGGCCAGCCGCTGGCGTGTTTCCTTGTCCCCATGCGTTCCCTAGCAGAGTCCCTGGAAGTTGTACAGGCCACGCCGGCCGATGTAGGCGACGTGGCGCCGCTGTTCGATGCCTACCGGCAGTTCTACAACAAGCCGCCCGACCTGGAAGCAGCGCGCCGTTTTCTGTTCGCGCGACTGAGCAAAGGCGAGTCGGTGCTGTTCCTCGCTCGTCACGGCGCGCGAGCGGTTGGCTTTGTGCATCTCTATCCGGTGTTCTCGTCGGTCAACTTAACCCGACACTGGATCCTCAACGACCTCTACGTGGTGGCCGATGCGCGCAAACTTGGGGTGGGACGCGCCCTGATGAAGCGCGCTCATCAACTGGCGGAGGACACCCAGGCCGACAGCCTGACCTTGGAGACGGCGATCGACAATTATGCGTCCCAAAAGCTTTATGAAAGCCTGGGCTGGAAGCGCGATGAGCAGTTCTATCGGTACTGTTTGCCGTTGTGACGGCGGCCCGGATTTTCATGTACCAGCCATGATGATCGACTCAAGCGCCAATCGGCCAGCCGCCGAGCACGGCAACACTCCGCAACCCAAGCGGGTCCTGGGTTTCCGCGATCTGGTGATGTTCTACGTGGTGGCCACGCTGAGCCTGCGCTGGATTGCGGTGGCAGCCAGCGCGGGGCCGAGCACGGTGGTGATCTGGCTGATCGGCCTGGCGACCATTTTCATCCCGCTGGCATTGTGCGTGCTCGAACTCTCCTCGCGCTATCCGCAGGAAGGCGGCATGTATGTC
The DNA here is from genome assembly GCA_003135475.1 of Acidobacteriaceae bacterium. Classification (GTDB taxonomy): domain Bacteria; phylum Acidobacteriota; class Terriglobia; order Terriglobales; family Acidobacteriaceae; genus Bog-257. The sequence continues at coordinate 1,160 of PLBW01000046.1, read as the reverse complement.
TGGAGCAAGCGCGCCTTCGGCGACTTCGCCGGCTTTCTGACCGGATGGATTTACTGGACCAGCAACCTGCCCTATTTCCCCGCGGTGCTTTACTTCGCGGCCAGCAACGCTCTTTATGTCGGCGGCAGCAAATGGAAAGGCCTGCAAGGCAGTGCCGCATTCTTCGTGACATTCTCGCTACTCGGGCTGGGGCTGGCGCTGGCTCTGAACATCGTCGGCCTCGATATTGGCAAGTGGCTGAGCAACGTTGGGGCAATCGGGACGTGGCTGCCGGTGGCGCTGCTTTGCGGAGCCGGAGTTTTGGCGTGGATGAAATTCGGCTCGGCCACCAGTTTCTCCGCAGTGTCGATGAAACCGTCGCTGCAGTGGGGAACGATCGGGGTTTGGTCCACCGTGCTCTACGCGTTCAGCGGCGCAGAGTCGGCATCTTTCATGGGCGGCGAGATCAAGAATGCGCGACGCACCATCCCACGCGCTCTCCTGGTCGCGGGAGTCCTCATCACTGCGGGCTACATGTTGGGAACGGTGGCGATTCTGGTCGTACTGCCGCACAGTCAACTGAACAGCCTTGAAGGGATCATGCAGGCGATATCCAGCAGCGCCGAGCGTGTGGGCTGGACTAGCCTGGGACCGGCGGTGGCGCTGCTGATCTGCATTTCCAATCTCGGCGGAGTGGGCGCCTACCTGGCGGCGCTGTCGCGCATTCCGTTCGTCGCCGGCATTGATCGCTTCCTGCCACGGGCGTTCGGCCGCGTCCATCCGAAATGGGGGACGCCTTACGTTTCGCTGATCGTGCAAGCGCTGTGCTGCGTGCTCTTCATCGTGCTGGGGCAATTCGGCAGTACCGTCCACGGCGCCTATCAGGTGCTGATCAGCATGACCATCATCACCAACTTCGTGCCCTATCTGTTCATGTTCGCGGCGATGATTCGCTTGCAACGCGAGCCGGTCGAGCCGGGTGTGGTCCGCGTTCCGGGCGGAAAACCGGTTGCAATCGCGCTGGCGACTGTTGGCTTTGTGACCACGTGCGCGGTCATCTTGGGCTCGATGGTTCCCGAAGCAAGCGAGCCGCACAAGGTCTTCGCAGTCGCAAAGATTGTGCTGCTCAACACGATTCTGTTCGGCGGAGGGATGCTGCTGTACTGGTCGAGAAGAAGAAG
>PLBW01000217.1:43808-43930 GCA_003135475.1 Acidobacteriaceae bacterium | reverse complement strand
TCGCGAATATCGAGCGCGTGAGTAATGGCGCCGGAGCGGACCTCGTCGCCGAAGAGCCGGTCGAGCAGGTCTTCGTCCGTCGGCAGCATACTCTGCGAAAACACCGGATAGCCCAGCTTCTG
>PLBW01000217.1:6972-43741 GCA_003135475.1 Acidobacteriaceae bacterium | reverse complement strand
GCCCCAGGATCGGCGCCCATGTCCGGAACATCTGCAAGGCAAACAGCTTCTTGTCGTCGAGGTTCAGGATGGGATCGAGATACTGAATGCCGTTTTCCTTGAAGACATCGTTCTCTTTGATGAATGCCGCCTTCACCGAGTTCGGCGTCGCCGTCACGGTCGGGCACGCATTGCTGCCATTGCAATTCTTTAGCGGCTGAAGCAGGGTGTCGATCATGGGGAAGAAGATGGCGTCCAGCGGCTTCTTCTGGTGCTTCTGGAAGATCAGGTTGTAAACGTGCGGGATGCCGACCTTCGAGGGGAAGCACGGATCGATGGCGCCGCGGCCCGCGCCGGCGCGGTACATGTCCTGGCCGGTGAACTCGGAGTACACCAGGTTCTCTGGCTCCAGGCCCAGGCTCTCGAGATACGCGCTAAACAGAGGTGCGTAGAGGTACATGTTCAGCACACGCGGCATGCCGATGCGCAAGCTGGAGCGCTTCTTCATCAGCGCGATGCGCTGCTTGGCAGCCGTCGTCCAGCCGCGGCTGGGAATGGGATCGGCAACCTTCTGCGGATTGCGCGAGCGCCAAACCTCGCGGGCAGCGATGTCCACCAAATTCGGATTGGCGTTCTTGACCGCGTCCAAGCCCGCCTTGATGCCGCGCATGGCGCCGACGTCCTCGACCTGTCCTTTTTCGCAGGTGGAGATGATCAGGCGACGTTCTCCGGCTTGCAGCGGGACCTTCGACTTAAACACCGGCAGCGGCGAAGCAGGCTCGAAATGGTCGCCGACATTCACGTCGATGAAGGTGCGCAGGCAATTGTTCTTGCAGAAATAGCAGCGGGTATCTTCGTTTCGCGTGGTGCGATAGCCGATCTTTTGTACTGCATAGAGTCCGATGAAGGTAGTGCGGTGGCCGTTCTTGTAAAGACGAATGGCCTCCGCGCCAGCGCCGATCGCGCCCGACTCGCCGCAATGCTCGTGCACAATAACTTCTGGATCGTGCCCGACGCCGTGGAAGTGCGAGTGAATAAAATCGACCTCGGATTTCACCGCAGCCAGGTTCTTTTGTGTCCCGCCTTGCAAGATGAAGCGCGATCCCAACTTCGCGAGGTTCGGAATGCCGGCGACATAGAGGAAGATATTTTTCGGCAGGACATTCGCCAGTCCAGCGAGAATTTCTTCGCCGCGCCAACCCTGCCGCTGAAAGTTTACGATGTCGGACTGCATAAACACCGCGCAGCCGTAGCCGAAGACCGGCATGGTGTTGGCCGAAAAAGCGATGTCCGCGTACTCCTCCACCTTGTAACCGAGCGACTCGGCTGTGCCTTGCAGGAAATAGCCGTTTCCGGCCGAGCACTGGGTATTGAGTTTGAAGTCCTTGACGCGGCCATCCTTCAATACGATCAGCTTAATGTCCTGGCCGCCCACGTCCACGATGACGTGGGGATTCTTGTAGAACTTCATGGCCGATTCGGTGTGCGCCACGGTTTCCACCAGCGCAACATCGGCCTTGAGCACGTCTTTCAGAACATCCTTGGCATATCCGGTGGTGCCGACCCCGAGCACTTCCAAGGTGGCTCCCTGCGACTCCACTTGCTGACGCAGCGCGACGAACATGTCGATGGTGTCCTGTATGGGATTGCCGCCCGAGAGCTGATAGGCCTTGCAGAGCACATCGCCGATTTCTGAGAGCAGCACAGCTTTTGTCGAAGTGGAACCGCCGTCAAGGCCGACGAATCCACGCACCGTCTCGCCGACGCCGAACTTCGCGCCGACGAATTTCGGGACCGCGTACTTCTGCTTGAAGCCGGCGAGTTCTTCCTCGGAGGCGCTCAAACCAGCAGCGCCCGATTTCGCCTTCTCCGCTTGCCGGCCGACCGAGATATAGTCCTCGAGGCACTCGGTACCCGTGTAGGTTCCGACTTCGGACTCTTCGTCCTTGCCAAACTCGACGGCACCCAGCGCTGCGAAATACTGCGCGTTCTCTGGGACCTTGATCAGATCTTCCGGCTTGGCGCCTTCTGGAAGCTGGACCTTACGCTCTTCCCAAGTGCGGGGAATGTTCTGCTGCCACGCTTCCTTCATTCCTCGGATGAAACTGTTTGGCCCTCCCAGCAACAGCACGTGCGGTCGCAAAGTATGTCCGCGGGTCAAGACCGTGAGGTTCTGCAGAACAATGGCGTCGAACAGCGAAGCCATCAACTGATCGGGCGGGATGCCCTGCTTTTGCAGGCCGTTGATGTCGGTTTCTGCAAACACACCGCATTTGCCTGCGACCGGATGCAGCTTGATGCCGGTGTAGCCCTGGTCGCAGAGTTCTGCGGCAGGAATCTTGAGCTTGGCGTTGATCTTGTCGATGACGGCGCCCGTGCCTCCCGCGCACTTGTCATTCATCGACGGGATTTTTTTCTTGCGGCCGGTATTCCCGTCTTCCTTGAAAACGATGATCTTGGCGTCTTGCCCGCCCAATTCAATGACCGAGTTCACCTCGGGGTGCAGCTTTTCGACCGCCAGCGACACTGCGGTGACTTCCTGCACGAACTTCGCGCCGATCAGGTTGGCCAGCGCGCCTCCGCCCGAGCCAGCGATAAAGACACGGCAGTTGTGCGGAGCAATGCCGACTTCCTCCTCCATGCGCTTGAGGAATTCCAGCAACTTCTCCGGCTGCCTGGTTTCGTGACGCTGGTAGTCCTGCCAGATGATCTGGTCGGTTTCGGCGTTGACAATGACCGCCTTCACCGTGGTCGAGCCAACATCCATGCCGACGGTATAGACCGCCTTGAAGCCCGACTGCGCATTCACTTCGCGCGAACGGGCCAAAACGCGTGCGGGAAGCGAGTCTTCAACGGTCGGCGAGTTCAGAAGGGCGTCCAGTTGGACGTCGACCTTCTCTTCGCCAGTGCTGCACGAGCCGTGTTGATGAGAATGCGAACCCACTAGCCCTCCGAAAAACCGAACCGGTAACAAAAATCTCAGTCGCCGAAATTTCCGCTTACTCCCTGAAACCCACGCTTGGCCTGCGTGAACAACCAGCGAATCACCCGCTGATCGTTATAGCAAAACGCCAGGATATGGTTCAGGGTAGAGAAGCAACTCTTCTGGCACTCTTTCTTCATTTCTTTCAACTGCTTGCTTTCGAACTTGTGGTTCTCTATGGTTCCCCAGTCGTATCCGGCGGAATACATGGGGAAGCAGGGCGCGAGCGTGCCGTCCACGCGAATAATCAGCGAGTTGTGGCCGGCGCGGCAGTTCCAGTCTTCCAGTTCACCCTTGATGAATTCTTTCATCTGCGAAAGCCGTTCCACCGAGTTCACCATGTGGTAGCCGGACTTCTGCTTTTCCACCAACCAATCGACCAGCTCGCACACCATGGGGTGGTCTTCCTCGCGGATGAACGTCGGGTTGGAGTACAGGTGCTTGAAGTGTGGCTGCTCGGTCATCGGCGACTCGCAGATGTGATAGTCGGTGGCGATGCCGCTCTCGTGCGCCAGTTCCGTTAGCTGCCGTACATCGTCCATGTTGTTGTGACAAATGTTGATGTTGAGAAAGACGCTGTAGCCGTACTTGTACTGCTTTTTGACCAGGTAATCGAAGTACGAACGGATCGGAACCATCGCCTTCGGCAGTCCGGGCTTGACGTCCCAGGCATCGACCGCGATGTTGAAAGTGGCGACACCGGCGTCAGCCAACTTGTCGATTACCTCAGGCCGCATCAGCCGTCCGTTGGTCGGCAGATAGATCCAGAAGTCTTTCTTCGCCGCGTAGTAGATGATCTTATGGGCGAAGTCGGGACGCAGAAGGGGCTCGCCACCCATCAGCGCCAGCACCCGGCATCCGGTGTCGTGCAGCCAGTCGATGGAGCGCTTGGCCACATCCTCGGTCATGCCGCGGACGCTGTTGTCGAAAGCCCAGCAGTAGTGGCAGTCGAGGTTGCATTTCCACTCATTGAACAGGTACGCGATAATGGGATGAAACTCGCCCGGCATGATCCGCGAACGGAAGAACGGGAACGCCCAGCCTTTGGCTGCGCGGTGAATGTGCTTGCCTTTGTATTTGCGACGGCCGTTGTTGGGGAAGAAATCCTCGTCCGCGGCCGACATCAGCTCGGGATACTGCGGGAACACCGACGTCGGCAGCTTCTGCTCTTTGCCACTCGGAGGCGGTGGCAACAGCCGTGGCTGCTCGGGCGGCTTCATGAGCAGGTCGTGTAGCTGCACATCCAGACGATAGGTCGGGGCAGCTTGCGTACCTTCCGGTGCTTGCACTTCCGGCATGTAGAGAGTGACCTTCCTTTTATCGTTCAACCTGAAAAATCAACCACTAATCGCCATAGGCGGCGGCCACCGTCAGTTTCTGCGGTGGAGTCACCGGCACGCGCGCCGGGCGTTTCTTGCCGTCCATCAGATCGTTGACATGCAGCACGAAATTGGCAGCCACGCCGGCGTACCCATGAACGTGCGGCACCGGATAAAACAGGTTGCGCAGCTCCGGATGTTTGGCAACGTAGTCCTTAATGTCCTCCAGCCGTTTGCCGGTGGACTTCAGCGCCCGCTCGAACTCCATGCGAGCCTTGACTTTGGCCTCGCCCAGCGCCATTTGCACGCGGCTGTGCGCGTTGATCTCCCCTTCGCCCGAAGTCTCGATGGGCAGGAAAATCATCTCCTTAAAGTGGTTGGCCACAGCCGATTGCACGCCATCCGACTGCGACGACGGCATACAACCGAACGGTTTCAGCGCCAGCACCATGTGGCAGAGGCGGTTCTTGGTGTACCAGACGTTCTTGCCAACCTCAAGATGTCCTTCACCCCCACGCGCGAACTGGTTGTAGAAGGGGTTCGCCATCGCGGCCATTTCCTTCTGGTCCACTAGATGGTGGGCGACGTTTCCCAGCGCCTCCACCACGCGATGGTATTGGCGGGCATAGACACGCTCGCCAACGCCCCACAACCACTGCTTCCGGCGGAACTTCAACTCGTTCACCGCCATCCTTCTCAGCTCGTACCACTTCACTTTCTTGTAAGGAGCGTCTAGCGGCCGGCGGGCAGCGGCGCGCGCCTTGGCCTGATGCATCATGTACATCACCCAAGTGCCGATAGGCTCGACCAGCACCTGCGCGCCTTCACGCTCCAGAAACTCGAACATATGGAAGTTGCCATCGCCCTCGGTGATCTGTGCCCAGAACTCGCCGATGATCTTGACGACCGGCTTTACGCGCAGGCGGTCCACCTCGATGGTAGCGAGTTGTTCGCGGACAGCCGCCAGCGCCTCTTTGTACGGGTTGCCGTAAAGCTGCTCGCGGACCTTGGCCAGCGAATTGACCCAAATCTCCCACTTCTTGCCTTTGTTGGCCCGTACCTTCTTGGCCATCCACTCCGGCAAGTCTTCGTGGTCCTCAAACGGTTTACGCTCGCGCAGCAGGGTGCACAGCGGATCGATGGACGACTGGAAGACTTCATCCGTCTTGCCCTTCTCGACTTCGTAGGGACGAATGCGGTAGATCATCTCGTTCATGATGTCGCCGAGGTTGAGGGCATTGAACATGCCCATGCCGAAGTCCACCGTGAACTTCAGCCCGGATTCGCCGGAGGCGGCCTTTACGCCGTCATTCTGCTGGAAGAGTAGTACTCGAAAGCCATCGAAGCCCGCGTTTTGTAAGGCCAGGCGATACTCCGACTCGTACATGCCGAAGCGGCACGGACCACAGGAGCCGGCCGTAAAGAAGACATGGTTGTTGATGATTTCGTCCTTCGTCATCCCGCGCGCTTGCAGGCCCTGGAGGTATTGCACCAGATTGCCAACCGTGAAGTACGTGGGATTGCACTGACCGTTGTTGCCGTACTCCTTGCCCAGTTGAAACGCCGAGACGTCCGGCACGGGCAGAATCTCGCAGCGATAGCCGCAGCCTTCAAACACCGCTTGGATCACGCGCTCGTGTTTCCAGGTCAGGCCACCGAACAGAATGGTCACCTTGCCGCGCTCTTCCGCGGTGAAGGGCCGCTCGGCGGGGCGATTAAAGTGGCGGACGGGGCCACTACCGAGCCCCATCATGCTGGCCAGGCGCGCGCGTTCCTGGGCCAGCTTCCGTTGAATCTCCTCTTCGGAGTGAGGGCGCGTCAATTCATCTACGGGGAAATCGATGCGAGTCACGTGTATAGTAACCTTCCTTGGTCAGAAGAATGGATTCTCGGTTGCTTTTCTCCGTTGCCTCTTGTCCATTGCATTCTCTGGTGCTTGCGGCGAGGAGGGACACACGGGAAGCATGAGGATTGCAGAGATGGCCGAGGCGGGTGAAAACTCTCACAGCAAAAACTATCTTTGCAAAATCGGACTACTTGCTGAGAACACCGATGAGCGACAAGAGACTTGCGCTGCCGCTCTCCACAATACTTTCAAGGTTATGCAATTGACCGCACAGATTCAAGGGGAATAAGAAAATTGTTGGTAATTAATTTGCTCGGATTCGGCACCTCCGTGCTAGTGGAAAATAAGTGCCGTTACTTGGGTCAGCCGCAATTAAAACCGGCGTCCAGATAGACTTCCCACAAGCAGCGCAGTGCCTTCGATTGGTCGCCCACTATAATCGTCAGTTACTCCGATTCTGAAACGACTACCAACAGTGTCTCTCGGCCGCTTTGCGGCGGCGGACCACTGAAGCGAGGTGGGTTTGGCCTATTACGACCTGCGAGATTGGATCTCCGCGCTGGATAAAGCGGGAGAGTTGAAGCGCATTAAAGCGGAAGCTGATCCGGTCCTGGAGATTGCCGAAATCACGGACCGGGTCTCCAAATGGGGACCGCGGGGAAAACATGGTTCCGGCGGCCCCGCATTGCTTTTCGAGAACGTTAAGGGTTACCCCGGAGCCAAGCTGCTGATCAACCAATTCGGCTCCGAACGCCGCATGCGGCTGGCGCTGGATGTGGATTCGCTCGACGAGATCGCCGACCGCATTAAGTACTTCATGGACGTGAAGTCGCCGCAAGGGCTGCTGGACAAAATCAAGATGTTGCCCATGCTGGCGGAGATGGGGAGATTTTTCCCCAAGGAAGTCTCCAGCGGTCCCTGTAAGGAAGTCATCAAGCGCGACAATTTCTCTCTATTGGATTTTCCCATCCTGCAATGCTGGCCGCAGGACGGGGGACGCTTCATCACGTTGCCCTCGGTGATCACCAAAGATCCCAAGACGGGTAAACGCAATGCCGGCACCTATCGCATGCAGGTGTACGACGAGCGCAGTGCCGGCATGCATTGGCAGCGCCAGAAGCAAGGAGCAGAGAACTATCGTCAACAGATGCGCCGGGCCGCGGCGGCCGGCGAGGCGCATCCCGTTACCGCAGCCTTGGACATGATGGCGCGCTCAGGTGGAGGCTCGCGAGCGGCGGAAGGGAAGCAGGTCGCAGGGAAGATGGATGTGGCCGTCGCCATCGGCACCGATCCGGCGATGATGTTCTCCTCCATCGTGCCCGCGCCTCCCGATGTCGAGGAATACATGATTGCCGGATTTCTGCGACAGAAGCCGGTCGAGTTGGTGAAGTGCGAGACCGTGGACCTGGAAGTGCCAGCCACGTCGGAGATCGTGCTCGAGGGCTACGTGCTATTGGATGAACTGCGCATGGAGGGACCGTTCGGTGACCACACCGGCTTCTACACGCCGGAAGATCTCTACCCGGTGTTTCACGTTACTTGCATCACTCATCGCAAAGACCCGATCTACTCGACCACCATCGTGGGCAAGCCCCCGATGGAGGACGCGTGGATGGGCAAAGCGGTGGAGCGGATTTTCCTGCCGCTGATGCGCGTCACCATTCCCGAGCTTGTGGACATAAACCTGCCGGTCGAAGGCATTTTTCACAACCTGATGATTGTCTCCATCAAGAAGTCGTATCCCGGCCAGGCGCGCAAGGTGATGAACGGGATTTGGTCGCTGGGACAGGCGATGTCCACGAAATGCATTCTGGTGGTGGATGAAGACGTGGACGTGCAGGACCTCGGCGACGTGACGCTCAAAGTGCTGAACAACATCGATCCCGAGCGCGATATCCAGTTCACGCTGGGGCCCGTGGACTCACTCGACCATGCGTCGCGGCTGCCCGACTTCGGCTCCAAGATGGGCGTTGACGCCACCCGCAAGTGGCCGAGCGAGGGCTTCACCCGCCCGTGGCCGGACGAGATCAGGATGGACGAGAAAACCAAGGAGCAAGTGACCAAGCGGTGGAAAGAGTTCGGTCTGGGGTGATGCAGTGGTCAGTTGCCGGCCGTCAGTTAAGCCCGGGTAGGTTTGGGTGCCCCAGGTCTCGCGGGGTTCGAGACCTGGGGGGTTGTTCGTACTGCCGGGGTGCCCCGAGTCTCGCAGGCAGTCGAGACCCGGCAGGTTGTGCGTACTGGCACCTTCATAATCGCCCAGGTCTCGAAAAGCGCGAGACCTGGGGCACCCGGCCTTCCCGAACTTGCTTCCCGGTATCGTCCGTGTCACAGTTATGAGCATGCTCACCCGTCCCGATCCTACCGAATACGCGGAGTTCTACAAAAATTACATTGCCCGCGTGCCCCAAGGCCCAGTACTGGATTTTCTCGCCAAGCAGCTTGGCGATTATCGGCAACTTTTGGTTGGCGTTTCCGAAGAGGCTGCCAGCGCGGCGCCTGCGCCGGGGAAGTGGAGCATTAAGCAGGTGCTCGGGCACCTGTGCGATACCGAGCGCGTCCAGGCCTACCGGGCACTGCGCTTTGCCCGCGGCGATCCGAAGGAGCTGCAGGGCTTCGAGCAGGACGACTTCGTGCGCGAAGCGCAATCGAACTCGCGCAGCCTCGATGACCTGCTGACCGAATTCGAGAGCATCCGCAAAGCGACCATCGCTCTGTTCGGTTCGCTGCCGCCTGAGGCCGAGAACAGTGCTGGCATTGCCAATGGAAATAAAGTTACCGTCCGCGCGCTGGCGTACATTGCAGCCGGCCACGCGCAACATCATTTCGAATTGCTGAAAGCAGGCCTTGCCGGGCGGGCCGGAACAGCCCGGTAGCAGCCTCGGTCCCGAAGCGCAATAGAATAACTGGATTGTTATACTGAAACGAGCATGGGAATCGTTAAGAACATTGCGGCGATCGCCAAGGGCATGAGCGTGACCTTCCGGGAAATGTTCAACCCGACGATCGTGGAGAACTATCCTGACGGTCCCGGTCCCACCCGGGGCGCGATGTTTCAGGAGCGTTTTCGCGGGATGCACGTACTGCAGCGCGATGAGAACGGACTGGAGAAGTGTGTGGCGTGCTTCCTGTGCGCCGCCGCCTGCCCCTCGAACTGCATCTACATCGAAGCCGCCGAGAACACCGCGGAGAAACGCGTGAGCGGCGCCGAGCGCTACGCCAAGGTTTACAACATCGATTACAACCGCTGTATCTTTTGCGGCTACTGCGTGGAAGCCTGTCCCACGGACGCAATCACGCACGGTCATGGCTTCGAACTGGCGACTTACAATGCCAGCAGCCTGGTTTACCGCAAAGAACAGTTGCTGGCCGGAACGCCGGCGCACGAAGGCGCGAATGCTATCTTCAGCCAGTACGAAAATGCCAGACTGGTTCCGAACAAGTAACTGATTCACGCTTATGGTTCCGTCCCACTTCAGCAACTCCGTTGATGGGGTTTTCTTAGAGCGGTTCCAGGATTGGTGTATCCGTTTGCACGGGTAGTGCGGGTCCGCTATCGCTTCGCCCGAACGCGCACACGCAGTATTATCGGATGCATGCCCAATCGATCACGTTACGTGGAGCCTCGCTGGCCGGTCATTCTGGCGCTGGCAGCCGTGGTAGCGCTTCATTTCTCCTTGCCCCAGATACTCAACCTTGGGCCCAATTGGCTGTTGGTGGCGGTGTTCGCGGTGCTCACCACGCTGGTCTCGATCTCTCATTCGAGGGGCGCTGAGGGCATGGCGTACGTTGGCGGGCTGATTCTGATCAGTTCCGTCACCCTGGCCGTGATCGCATCCCTTGTCCTGCTGGTACGCTTCCTGCCAAGCCACAAGGAGTCGCCCGTTCATCTGCTGCAGTCGGCGGGCTCGCTCTGGATGAGCAACGTGCTGGTGTTTGCCGCCTGGTATTGGAAGTTAGATGCCGGAGGCCCCTACCGGCGGGAAAAGACAAAGAATCATGAGCTCGGAGCCTTCCTTTTTCCTCAGATGGCCCTTCACGAACTGTCCCCGGCGAAGCCCGACAGCTGGCATCCCCGCTTCATCGACTATCTTTTCCTCTCTTTCAACACCAGCACAGCATTGTCTCCGACGGATACGCAAATTCTTTCACGTTGGGCGAAGGGCCTGATGATGCTGCAATCGCTCATTTCGATGACCATCATTGTGTTGCTGGCAGCGAGGGCGGTGAATATTCTCTGAGTAGGGCGTGTCCACAATGGCCGGTTTTGCACCCAGGCTGCCGGCTCGAGCAGTCTCAGTAGTGGAACCGGTATTTCACCTGTACCGACAGCATCCGGGGATCGGCCCAGTGCGAGCCGCCAAAGGTGTTGCTGTTATCCAGTTGGTAGCGATTGTTCGTGATGTTGGCGCCGATTAACCTGACCGTAATTTTCTCGGCGAAAGTTTTGCCCAGCGCCAAATCGAAGGTGTAATTACTGGGGAGGTGGTCGGGACCGTCACCGTTGAGAAACCCCGAGCCATAGTTGAACGTCAAAGCGGCGAAGCTACGCCACGGCAGATCGCCCTCCATGCCGGCGGAGAGCGTGTTGCGCTGATCGTGGTCCAAATAAAAACCTCCAACAGGCGGAGGCGAAAAATCCGTCAGCCCGCCCGTTACTGCTCCGAACCCCTGGGCTTGCTGGTTCGAGAACACCAGATGGGCATGGTAATGGTTGAGAAGCAGCGGCGAGCGGACTGCTGCCTCCAAGCCCTTGATGCGGGCCGCTTGAATGGTGAGCGGCAGGAAGATGTTCGAATTGCCGAGAGCGTCGTGGTCAAAGAAATTTCGCGCTCCGGTGTGAAAGTACGTGAGGGTTGACACCCAGTTGTGCAGCGGAATGGTGACCCCGTACTCCTGCTGAATGTCGCGCTCGCCCTTCAACGGGAGGAAGGCAACTCCTTGGCTGGCCGCGTACTGGAGCAGCGGTCCCGACACGGTGTCGAGCGGCGGCGGCTGGTAGCAATAGGAGTAAGCGGCCCGCAGCACCCAATTGAGCTTAGGAATGCGGATGGCCGCTCCCAGACGGGGATCGGCGGCATTCTCAGTGAGCTGACCGTCAAAGTGCGTAAGCCGAAGCCCTCCGGTTAAGGTTAGCCACGACGTTGCCTTAAACTGGTCTTCGAGAAACACCGCTTCGAGGCTGCCGCCTGGAGACACGCGCTGGCTGAAGGCGTTTCCCGAACCATTGTTTGCGATCACCGAAAACAATGTGTTGTCTTGCTGCGCGAAGGCATAGATCCCCGCGCGTGCATTGTTTCGGGCATTGATGGCAGAAACTGTTACCTGGCCGCCTTCATAGTTGGAAGCGCGGTTGTCGGTGGCGATTGGAACGTCGTTGGGGCCTCCCTCATACGCAGCGCGGTTGAAGTGATAAAACGGCGATGCAATCAGCATGAGCCCGGGGGAATACGTGTGCACCCAGGTGGCCGTTCCGAAGATGTCCTGTTCGCGCTGGCGGTCTTGGATGCCCGCGGCTTGCATGTCGGGGTCGTTCGGCACCTGGTAGTAGTCGAGGCGGAGGCCGGCATCGAAACGAAACTGGTCCTTGGGATTGGGATTGTAAATGAGAGAGGTGAATGCACCGCCTCCCGATGCATGGTTGTGCAGATTGACGCTGGTGGGCGGCTCCAGACCCCAGTCCGTATTATTGCCGCTGAGGCTGGCGTAATAAGCGAACTTCGCGGTGTGGTCGCCGAAGCTCAACCAGTCATCGGTGACGTTATAGGTGCCGTAGCTGGCGATCAGCTCCGCTTCCCGGTTGCGTTCAAATCCGTTGTTCGGGGCTACGTTAAAAACACCGTAGGTCCGGTCGCCGTACTCGGCCGCATAGCTGCCGGTCTCGGCCTGGAGGTAGGAGACATCCTTGGGATTGAACTGCAGCCCAATGTTGGAGGCAATATTGGTATTCGGAACCGGCACGCCGTCGATTGCCCATGTGACCTGGTGGCCGCCACGGACGTGGAGCTGATCGTGCACCATATACGCCCCGGGAACGAATTCCGTGATGATCTTGAAGCTGTTGCTCGAATCCACACCCGCGTAGCGCGAGATCTGCTTTTGGTCGATCACAATGTCTCTGCGCGGCGACTCCGGATCCAAGTCCTCAGGCGCTGCCGTGACCGTGACCTTCTCTTGCGCCGCGGCGATCGCCATCTGGTAATGCAAGATTGGCGCACTGCCTGATACGACCAGCAGGGCCTGCGTCTGAGGGGCGAATCCGGCTGCTTCGACGCTGACGGTGTATTGGCCGAGCGGGACCGCGTCGAAGTGGAACTCTCCATCGGCGCCAGTCTCCGCCGTCATGGAATAAGCCGAATCGCCGGCTTGCAGCGTGGCGTGTGCCCCAGTGATGGGATGGTGCTGCGGGTCGTGAACCACGCCTCGCACATTGCCGAACACGGTTGCTGCCGATGGCGAGACTGCCATTGCGAGCAACGCGCTGACGAGCACGATGAGCGCGGCCGTCCTCGCAATCCGGGCATTATGCTGCAAATTGGTTCTCTCCATAGTAGCTGTCGTGGACCAGAGAGCGTGGCTCGATCCTCCGCGCGTAGCCGTGGCGTTGAGCATTGAACGCAGCGCAGATACGCGGAGAACCATTCGCTCTGCCGCATCGTTAGCAGGGCCTGGTTGGTTTGCTTGCGAGTCTGTTGGGAGAACGGAACTACGCGAGAGGAGGGCCGCGTTTCTGGGAATTGCCGGCTACGTGCGGCGCGACATCAGGCGATTCGAAAGCAACCGAATTTTCGCAACCCAGGTTGACGCACATCGCGCTAGCCGCGGTGCTGCAAGGTGTGGAGTGCGAGGTCAGAGCGGTGAAACCGCGATGCGGGCACTTGGCTGTCACTGTCCGGAAGCCATCGCCTTGAGGAAGCATCATGCAATGGTGTTTGCCGCTGCGCCGGCAGCAGGCCGGAACACCGGATTCCCGCGCCAGCAGCATGGGCAGAGCCAGTCCCGCAAACAGCAGGACAAGCAGTAAACTGGCAGCAAGACGGCGCATGAGCAGCAAGATTCTACTACATCACAGTGGTTTGTGATGACGACCGCCGCAGGCGGGATCGGAGCCAGACCCCGTGCTGCAAACTTCCACGCTACAATTCCACACGGGAGAAACTTCGTGCGCTATCTCATCGTTCTGCTGGCGATCGCCGGGATCGTGGTTTCCGGCCTGGCCCTGAAAGTCCACTACGATACGGGTTCCGAGCCCTGCAGTATCAATGACAAGTGGGACTGCGGGGTGGTGAACCACAGCCCGTACGCCGTGATCCGCGGCGTGCCGGTGGCCGCCATCGGCATCGTTGGATACCTGCTGATCGGCGTTTTGGGCTTTATGCGCCGCCGTGGGCTGTTGCTGGTGTGCGTCCTGATCGGGATGGGGTTCGCTTTGTATTTGACGAACATCGAGGCCCGCGTTCTGGAAGTATGGTGTCTCTATTGCGTGATCTCGCAAGGAATTATTGCCGTGCTCACGCTGCTGGCGGTGGGGTGGATAGTCTGGGCGAGATTTCGTACCAGCGCTGCGTAAGTGACTTTGCTACCGAGGAGACCGAGGAACGTCGCCCTTGTATCCGGCTTCCTATAGTTAGACATTCTGTCTATGGCATCTCCGAACTTCCGTATATGATGTGTCCTTCCATCAATCCTGGTGCGGCGCTGAACTGGCGAGATCCTCATTGTGGAATTGACCCTTATATTCGGTATGGTTGGCGTTCTGCTGGTGGTGGCGTACATTGCCAACCGGCTGTCGCGTTTGACCCGTGTGCCCGACTTGGTTGTGCTGCTGTTGATCGGCGTGACCCTTGGCCCCGTTCTGCACTGGGTTCGTCCCGCTACCTTTCAGGGCACCATCGATATCCTCGGAACGCTGGCCCTAATCCTGATTCTTTTCGCCGGCGGAGCCGAACTCAGGTTGCGACAGGCCGCCCGCTACGCTCCCGCGGCACTGTTGTTAATGATCGTCAGCTATGGACTGAGCCTAGGATTGATTGCCTTGATGGGCAGGGCGCTGCTCCACCTCCAGTGGAGCGACTGCGTGCTTCTGGGAGCCGCCTTGGGATGCACCAGCGGCACCATTGTCATACCCGCCCTGGAACAGATTTCTACTCCTGAATCCGTCAAGATCACCCTGACTTTGGAATCCACCCTGGGCGAAGTGGTCGCCGTTTTGCTCATCGGCAGCTTGCTGAATGCGGAGGTAAGCCACTCGCTGCTGTTCGGGGTGGCGGCCGACTTTTCCCAGCACATCGTGATCGCGCTACTGCTGGGCGTGGTGGCGGGCGCCATCTGGTCACGACTGTGGCCGCGGATTGCAGGCTATCCCAACGCCAACATCGCGAACTTGGGAGTGGTGTTGGGTATGTACGCGCTTGCGCGCTACTTCGGTGGGAGCGGCCTGCTGGCGGTATTGATTTTTGGCGTCACCCTGGCCAATTTGCCCCGTACACCCCACATGACTCGACAGGGCGCGCGCCTCCTCGCTTTCCATGCTGAGCTGAGTTTTCTGGTGCGCTCGTTCTTTTTCGTTCTCCTGGGGTTTGTTGCCGAGTTTGTCAGCCGGAAATACCTGCTTCCCATCGCCGGTATTCTCGCGGCGCTGCTCCTGGCACGCTTCCTCGCCATGCAGACCAGCCGCTGGGCGGTCCGGGACGTGACCCGCCGGGAAACCGAGTTGTTGTTCTGGATGCTGCCACGCGGGTTGGTCACGGCCGTGCTGGCGCTGGCGATCGTCAGCGCCCGTGGGGAGGTATTTGCCTTCCTGCCCGCGATGTCATTCACGGTCGTTTTGGTGACCAACCTGTTTGTGGTGGCGGGGGCCGTGAGGTCGGCGAAGGTCTCGGCTCTGATGCCGTCGTCAACCGGAAAGCCTTACGTGATGGAAGAGTTGAAACCGCCCTCGGTTGAAGTTCCTGCTGTCATGAAGGCCTCCGCCGCAAGCCAAGGTGAAACGTGACGGCCGGCAAGGTATCCCCTTGGGCGCAACTGGAAGCCTCCAAAGCTCAATTCGGACCCGGTTGTGCCGAGACCATCGAGAGGCTTTTGTCTGCGATGGGGCAGGTCGAGTTCGACGATGCCGGATCGCTCATCCGTTTTCATGACTTGCTCTTGTTCCTGCGGGCGTTTCCGCAAAGCCGCAAAGTTGCGCACCTGGCCGACGATTTGCTGGCCGGCATCATGCACCAGGTGGAGAGACTTCAGGCCTCGGGCGCTGACCTGGAGCGGTTCGACGACGAGGAATTCTCCGGCATCGCGGGCACCACGATCAGCGACAACTTCACCTACGACGTGGCTCGCTGGCTGGCGCAGCGCTATCCGCAACAGCTTACGGTCGAGTGGAATTTTGAGGAGCAGGGTCGCCAGATGGGGGCGACATTGCCTCGTTTTATTCCGCTGCTGGGAGACGATTCGCTCGTAGAAGCTGACACGCCTTTCTTGGACTGGATGGCGAATGCCGCCGGTGGCCCGGAAAAGATTCTGCCATGGCTTTTGCAGCGCGTCGCCGATACGCCTCTTACCAGCTTGGAGAGGACGTCGCTCTATGACTCGTTAGCGGTCAACGTGTCGTGGAAGCTGGGCAATTCTGCGGCGGGCCGGACGCGCGCCCGTCGAAAAGTGTCGCGAATGTTCTACCACCGGCAGCCACTGCTGCGCCGCAACCAGGTTTCGTTGGCCGACGAGATGGATTCGTCGCCGCTGCCGGTCCGCAGACTTTCGCGGCCTCAAGGCGAAGACGTGCTGGATATGACACGCACCGCCCTTACTGTCCGCTATCGCGAACTGTACGGCACAACCCGTGGCGATCCGAAGCAGGTCTTTGAGGCGGATGCGGGACGCGGTGTGCAGATCTTCCTCTGGGGACTACCCCCCGAGCGGCGTTTGCCGCTGCGTGCCTATCATGCGGGTCTGACGCTGAAGAATGGCGTTCCCATCAACTACATCGAGGGCATCTCGCTATTTGAATGGATGGAGGTTGGCTTCAACACCTTTTACGCCTTTCGCGACGGAGAGACAGCCTGGATTTATTCCAAAGTCCTTCACTTCCTGCATCAGCTTACCCGCGTGAGTTGTTTTTCGGTCTATCCCTATCAGCTCGGTCATGAGAACGAAGAGGCCATCAAGTCCGGCGCATTCTGGTTTTATCGCAAGCTGGGATTTCGTCCGGGACGTGCCGCATTGCTTGCAATCACCAGGAAAGAGGAAGCGAAAATGACACGCGATCCGGCGCACCGGACTTCGGCGCGTATCCTGCGGCAGTTGGCCGCAGAGCATGTGTTTTATGAGTTTGGCGGCAACTTACCCGGACAATGGGACACCTTCTCAACCCGAAGAATCGGGCTGGCGGTGCAGCAACGGATGGCGGAACAGTTCGACGGCGATCCTGAAGAACTGCGGCGGGCCGCCACGGAGAATCTATCCCAACAACTGCAGGTAGATCTTGAAACATGGAGTCCCGTCGAGCACTCGGCGTTCGAAAATTTTGCGTTGGTTTTGTCGCTGGCGCCCGAGCTTAGGCAATGGACGAATCCGCAGAAGCAGGCGTTGGTGGACGTCATCCGCGCCAAGGTTTCCGCCGATGAGAGCAAGTATCTCCGCCGGCTCCAGCAACACCGGGGGTTGAAAGAGATCGTCCTGAGATTGGGCTCGGTAGGGCCAACGGTCAAAGCCGCGCACGTCTGACACAAGAATAGAACGATTCCAGGGTAGTTAAATCTCGGGTAGTGCGGGCCTTCAGGCCCGCGTTAAAATCGCTCGTGCAATTCCTAGCTTCCGCCGCTGAGGTTGACGACCTCAGCGGCGGAAGCGATTCTTCTTTCTGCCTTGGACGCGGGCCTGGAAGGCCCGCACTACCCGTACAACAGCCAGCCCGTCAGCTCTCGCTCGTCATCATGAAAAGCGGCTTGTCCTCGAAGCTCTTGTAATACGGCCGCAACCTTTCGGTGTTGTATTGCTCCTTCACATTGACCACTTTTTTCGAGGCCACCACGGTCTCAATCGCGACGTTGCTGTAGCGGCCGTTCTTCAGCACCACCAGCCTTCCATGAATTCCCCTTAGCAGCAGGTCCAACGCGAGATTCCCGTAAGCCATGGGAACGATGGAGTCAATGGCATCGGGATCGCCGCAGCGGACCAGGTAGCCCAGGTTCTGGTTGATGGTGTCCACCGCTTTGCCGTTGTTATAGCGGGGAGAGAGTTCCTTCAGCTTGTCGGAAACCAGGTTGCCAATGCCGCCCAGTTTCCTATGGCCGAAAGCGTCTGCGGTGTCGTGCGCGAAGATCATCTCGCCGCCTTCAAAGGTCGCGCCTTCGGAGATCAGCACCACGGAATACCGGCTGGGGTTCTTGCGCCGGTCAGACATGAGCAGCTCGGCCAGACGTTCGATGTTGAATTTGTATTCGGGAATCACGCAGCGATTGGCTGCCCCGGCCATGGTGGGCAACATGGCCGTGAAGCCCGCATAGCGACCGAAGACTTCGAGCACCAGCAAGCGTTCGTGCGAGCCGGCGGAGGTGCGCAGCCGGTTGGTCATTTCGATAGTGCGGGTCACGCAGGTGCTGAAGCCAATGCAGTAGTCGGTCCCAGGCACATCGTTGTCCATCGTCTTGGGAATGGCAATTACCTTCACCCCTTGCTGATGCAGCCGCACCCCGTAGCTCAGCGTGTCGTCGCCGCCGATGGGGATTAGATTGTCGATTCCCAGCCAGTCCAGGTTCTTGAGCACTTCCGCGGTGAGATCGTTCACTGGGGCCGCATAAGAGCCTCGCAGGTGGGCCGGAAGGTTGGCTTGGGTAACTCGCCCGGGATTGGTGCGCGAGGTGTGAAGGAAGGTCCCGCCAGTGCGGCCCCAGCGATTGACCTCTTCTTCGGTGAGATGCTGAAAGTTGTCGCTGTTGTCGTAATCTTTTTCGCGAACCATGTCCACCAGACTGGCCCAGCCTCGTCGCAAGCCGATGACCTCATAGCCCTCGCGCAACGCCCGAATCGTGACCGCCCGGATGGCCGGATTCAAACCCGGCACATCGCCGCCGCCCGTCAGAATTCCGATGGCGCCTTTCTTGGTGTTTACATTAGCCATAAGATTGCCTTCCGTAGGATTGCACCACAGCATCCGCCTACAAGCAGTCTAGTCGCTGGAGCTTTCAATTGATGGACATCGCGTAGAAAATTGACTTTGCGGGGAATTATTGACAAAATACCGGGAATTGCGATAATCAATTTGTGTTCAAGTACTTCGGTGCGAGATGATTTCCGCAAAGCCTTACTTTGGGTTCAACTCGCTTCCCAAGTCTGTGTTTCTACGTCTAGTATTCAGGCGGTCAGACTGTCTTCATCTGTGAGTTTTCGAGCACGAAATCCAAGAGAACCGTGGCGAGCACTGTTGATAGTGCTTGCGGCCACCGTAGTGTTTTTGTTTGCTCTTCAGGCAAAAACTGGAGTGTACGGCAGCGGCCCCGGTACTGGGGTGACTTCCCCGACCTCTGCGAAGATGTGGCTCAACGGACAAAGGGCGGAAGTCGAGCCCACCGCTCCGTCTGGCAGCCTGTTGATCTGGTTTGCGATTCTCTTCATCCACTATCTGTATCTGCATCGCCAGTTTGGTGTGCAGACTCTCTTCCGCACTCCCGCCCCAGTCCGCCGCAGTCTGTTGCACTGGCGTCGGTGTCTTCGTCCTCCTCCGGTTCGATAATTAGCCAAAGGTTTCTCCGATCAGCCTGATTCTTGCTTGAGTTCCCGGTCTGGGTAAGGCACGCCAATCGTGAATTTCCGGTTGGCAAGTTAAGGTCAAACGAATTCGAGGTACGTCATGACGATTCGTCGAAACACGCTGCTTGTGTTCGGCGCGATTTTGTTTTGTCTGATCGTTGCGGTCTGGCAAGTCGGGCGGGTGCGCGCCGGCAGCTCGTCCCATGGAAAAACAGTCCACGCCGCCGTACCGCTAGGCGACAACGAGCGCGTCCCGTTTGCGGCGGTGGCTCCGGTGACGCGGGCTGACATCGCCAACTCGCTGTCCGTTGCGGGCGAATTTCTTCCCTACCAGGAAGTCGAGATTCACGCCAAAGTAGCGGGATACATTCGCAAAATCAACGTGGACATCGGCGACCGAGTGAAACAGGGGCAGGTGCTGGCGGTGCTGGAGGTGCCCGAGTTGGTCGCGGAGTTGCAGGGTGCAGGGGCCGGAGTCCGGCACAGCCAACAGGAGGTGCAGCGCGCCCAGAACGAGGTCTCGCGTGCCGAAGCCGACCACGGGGCCGTGCATTCCAATGCGCTGCGTCTGAAGCAGGCATCGACGGCCCGGCCGGGTTTGATTGCGGAGCAGGAACTGGATGATGCCGAGGCCAAGGACCGCGCTACCCAAGCTCAGATTGAAGCCGCCAAGTCGGCACTAGCTGGGGCGCGACAGCAACTGGAAGTTTCCCAAGCCAACAACAGCCAGGTAGCGGCCATGTCCGATTACACGCGCATCACGGCGCCTTTCGATGGCGTGGTGACGTGGCGCTATGCCGACACTGGCGCCCTGGTGCAGGCCGGCACCAGCAACAGCAATTCCGCACCGGTGGTGAAGCTGGCACAGGTCAACCTACTGCGGCTGCGCATACCGGTGCCGGAATCGCTGGCTGCCTCGGTGCATGTCGGCCAACCCGCCAACGTGACCGTGCAGGCCACGGGCGAGCATTTCACCGGTAGAGTGACGCGCTTCACCGATTCGCTCGACCGTACCACCCGTACCATGCAGGTAGAAATTGACGTTCCCAACGAAAAGTACAAGCTCCAGCCCGGAATGTATGCCGATGTTGGGCTAGAGGTCCAGCGCCACACAAACGTCCTGACCATCCCAATCCAGGCGGTGCAGCGCCACGACGGCAAGTCTCGAGTATTGGTAGTCGACCCGCAAGATCGAGTTCAGCCGCGAGAAATTCAGACCGGAATGGAAGACCCGAATCGAGTCGAAGTACTGGCGGGCTTGGCCGAAGGCGAACGGGTCGTTGTGGCTAACTTCGATTCATTTCACGCCGGGCAGCTCGTCGAGCCCAAGGTGACGAGGTTCGAAGAAGCAACCAGCGAAGCGGGAGGCACACAGTAATGTCCGGCTTCGCCATCCGGTATCCCTTCTTCATCATCATGATGTGCCTGGTGATTACCGTGGTGGGCGTCACCATGGTGGCACGCATGCCGGTGGACCTGTTTCCCGCAATCAACATCCCGGTCGTCGTAGTCGCAACGTTTTATTCGGGCATGCCCCCGGAGGAGATCGAAACCGACATTACCGGACGCTTCGAACGCTTTTTCACCTTGGGGAGCGGCATTGACCATATCGAATCGCGGTCCTTGCCCGGCGTGAGCTTGATCAAGATCTACTTCCAGCCGGGCACCGATGCCGACGCTGCGGTCAGCGAAATTTCTAATCTCGCGCTGGCCGACCTGCGCAAGCTGCCACCGGGCACATTGCCTCCGGTGGTGCTGAAGTTCGATGCCTCCAGCTTGCCGGTGTGCCTGATCACTTTGAAGGGGCAGGGGCTGACGGAAACCGAACTGCGCGACCTCGGCCAGTACAACGTGCGTAACCAGGTGGCGAACGTTCCGGGAGCGTCCGTGCCCCAGCCTTTCGGAGGGAAGTATCGCCAGATCCAGGTCTATGTTGATCCGGTAAAGCTGCAGGCCAATCAATTGAGCGTGATGGACGTGGTCCGCACGGTGAACCAGTCCAACCTGATTCTACCGGCCGGCGACGTGCGGATCGGCCCCAAGGACTACAACCTCTACACCAACAGCCAGCTTCCGACCACGGATGAGATCAACCGCTTGCCGCTGAAAACGGTCGGCAATGCGTCCGTTCTGGTCGCCGATGTCGGCCACGCCATGGATGCGGCGCAGATTCAAACCAGCATCGTGCGCGTGGATGGACAGAAGTCCGTATATCTGCCGGTGCTCAAGCAGGGTGGTGACAGCAACACCATTGCCATCGTGAATGGCATTAAGGTCGCCATCAAGGATTTGGTGGATGTCCCGAAAAGCCTGGTGGCCAAAGTTGTCTTCGATCAGTCGGTGTATGTAAAGACAGCGATCAGGAACCTGGCCAACGAAGGCGGCATTGGGCTGGTGCTCACAGCACTCATGATCCTGGTATTTCTGGGCAGCGTTCGCGCCACGGTGGCGGTGCTGCTCTCCATACCGTTGTCGGCGCTGGCTGCGTTGCTGGCGATCAACCTGGGCGGCGGCACCATCAACACCATGGTCCTGGGCGGACTGGCACTGGTCTTCTCCCGCCTGATCGACAACTCTGTAGTGGTGTTGGAGAACATTTTCCGCCACCTCGAGAATGGCGAACCGATGGCCCAGGCAGCCGAGCAGGGCGGACGGGAAATGGGCCTCCCGGTACTGGCGGCGACGTTCACCACCGCCATCGTTTTCTTTCCCGTGATTTTTCTTTACGGGGTCAGCCGTTTCTTGTTTACCGCCCTGGCGCTAGCGGTTGTATTCTCGCTCTTTGCTTCGTACGGGGTGGCCATGACGGTGGTCCCACTGTTCTGCTCCCGGTTCATCAAGTCGGCCCACGGTGCAGCGGCGCATCATTCCTCCCAGTCACTGTTCGGGCGCTTCGTCACCCGCTTCAATCGCAAATACAACCAGATGTTGATGAGGTATGACATCGCAGTGGAAAAGACTCTATTGCGGCCGGTGGCGACCGTCGTGGGCGTGCTCGGGATCTTCCTCTTCAGCCTTGCCCTCTATCCCCTGCTCGGGGTCTCGTTCTTCCCCCGCACCGATCCTGGACAGTTCATGATTAACCTGAAAGCGCCCTCCGGCACGCGACTGGAGCTAACTGACCAATACATGCAGAGAGCGGAACAGGATATTCGCCAGGTGGTGGCGCCCCGTGACCTGGGAATGGTGCTCTCCAACATCGGCGTGACGCCGGGCTTCTCCTCCATGTACACCAGCAACTCCGGGCAGCATTCCGCGACCATACAAGTGAGCCTCAAGGAAGGACACAAGGTCGGCAGTTACGAGTACATGCACCGGGTGCGGCGAAAACTGGCTGAGGACATGCCCGAACTGACCAGCTATTTTCAGTCCGGAGGGCTGGTGGACGCGGTCATCAATCTAGGATTACCCGCGCCGATTGATATCCAGGTAAGCGGTAGCCATCAGCGAGAGACTTACCGCACCGCCCAGGCGCTGCGGCAACAGATACAGGCCTTGAAGGGCGTCAGCGACGTGCTGGTCCCGCAGGACCTTGACTATCCCGCCTTACGGCTCGACATCAATCGCGAGATGGCATCGCGGCTCGGACTCTCCTCCAAAGAAGTGGTGGACAACGTGATTACGGCGCTGACGTCGAATCAAATGATCGCGCCCAGCTACTGGGTCGACCCCAAGACCGGCAACGACTATATGCTGACCGTGCAGTATCCCGACACCCAGATCCATTCTCTGTATGACCTGAAGCAAATCCCCCTGCGCTCTGCCAATGGAACCGATACCACGCAACTGGGCGCCGTGACCGATATCACCACCATCAACTCCCCCACCGAAGTCGATCACTATCAATTGCAGCGGGTAATTGACCTGTATGTAGCGCCGTCCAGCGAAGATCTGGGGTCGGTGGCCTCCAAGGTGGACGACATCGTCGCGCACACCAAGCTGCCCGAGGGTGTGCGCGTAAATGTGCGCGGTTCGGTGGAGGGAATGAGGCAGTCCTTCAAGAGCTTCGGCCTCGGCCTGCTTCTCTCGATTGTCCTGGTTTACCTGATCCTGATGGCGCAGTTTGCCTCCTTCATCGATCCCTTGATCATCTTGCTGGCCATTCCGCCGGGGATTACCGGCGTGATTGTTGTACTGCTCCTTACCGGAACCACGCTGAATGTCATGTCGCTGATGGGCGTCATCATGATGACCGGTATCGTGGTCTCCAACAGCATTCTGATCGTGGACGTAACCCGAAGGTATCGCGAGGGCGGCATGCCGATCCGGGAGGCCGTGGCCCTCGCCTGCCGGGTCCGGCTACGGCCGATCCTGATGACCTCGCTGGCGACCCTGCTGGGGCTTCTCCCCCTGGCTCTGGCCCTGGAAGCCGGCAGCGAGCAGTATGCACCGCTGGCGCGTTCCATCATCGGCGGCCTCCTGGTATCGGTGGTGCTGACGGTGTTCATTGTTCCTGCGGCGTATCTGCTGATCCATCGCAAGGAAGAGGCGCAGCCACCGCAGGAGGTGCAGGCTTGAGACGCAAGATCCTCTGGCTGGTTGTTTCCCTGATGCTAGGCAGTTGTTCTCTCGCAGCGCAAACCAGTTCGCCAGCCCCGGAAGGGCCGCCTGCACCACAAACGACGCTCGCCGTCCCCGCGTCTGCGCCGCCGCCACAGATGCAAACCATCCCGCGCACCCAGACGCCGGCTCGGTTGCCAACCACCGGAGCCCTGCAGCGCCTGACGGTGCAGGACGCGGAGGCCCTGGCGCTGAAAAACAATCCGCAGATCTCGGTTTACCGCCTGCTGGCCCTGGCTTCAAAGCAGGTTACGCGGGAAACGAAAGCCGCTTACTACCCGAACCTGTACGGCAGCCTTACGGCGGTGAAGCCGGAAGAGGGAAGCCGTATCGCGGCGGGCAATCTCAACAACCCTCTTGTTTATGAGCGTGCCGCCGGCGGGCTCACCTTGTCGCAGCTCATCACCGATTTTGGGCGCACTAACAATTTGGTGGCTACCGCCGCACTGCGCGCCAAGGCAGCCGACATGAACTCGGTTGCCACCACCGACCAGATCACGCTCGCGGTTGACCAGGCCTTCTATAACGCCCTACAGACGGTCGCTCTGCTGCAGGTTGCCGAGCAAACCGTCGGCGCGCGGCAATTGGTGTCGGACCAGATCACGACCTTGTTTCAAAACAAATTACGCTCGCAACTCGACGTCAGTTTTACCAACGTCAACGTGGCGCAAGCGAAGTTGTTGCTGCTCGACGCGCAAAATAATCAGCAGGCCGCATTGTCAGCGCTGTCAGAGATCCTGGGATATCCCTCGCAACAGCCGTTTGATCTGGTGGAGTCCGGGGAGCAGTTGAAGCCTCCCCCCGATTCTGTCAGCAAGTTGGTGGACGAGGCCTTCAGCAATCGGCCGGAAATTGCCGCCCAGAGCTATGAATACCAGGCCGCGCAGCGCTTCCAGAAAGCCGAGCGCGACCTGCTGTTTCCCACCGTTGAGGCGTTGGGTGTTGTGGGCCGGACTCCATATAGCAGCACCATCGCAGGCGTCTCGCCATTCACCAGCTGGTACGGGGCGGTGGGAGCTAATGTCAACATTCCCATCTTCAATGGCTTCCTGTATCCCGCGCGCTCGCGGGAGGCAGCGTTGCGGGCACAGGCCGACCAAGAGCAACTCCGTGATTTGAAAGACCGGATCGCGAACGACGTGCGTGCCAGTTGGCTGAACGCCATCACCGCATTTAACCGGATCGGGGTTACCCAGCAGTTCGTCGATCAGGCCAACCTGGCGCTGGATTTATCGCAGACCCGCTACTCCCTTGGCTTGAGTTCGATTGTTGAGTTGAGCCAGGCGCAGTTGCAGCAGACGGAAGCCGCGATCCAGTTCGCTGCCGCCAAATACCAATACCAAATTGCGAAGTCGGTATTGCGCTTCCAGATCGCATCGTCTTCGCCCAGCGTGCCATGACCCTGCAGGTCTACACTAGGATTCATGCTGCAATCACACAAGAAGGCAATGGCTGCGATCAAGAATGCCCAGCAACGAGTTGAGAAGGCAATACGCGAGCGCGACAAAGCGAAAGCCCAGTTGAAAAAAGCCCAGACTCGACTGGCATTGGAGAGGGAACTCCTCAAGAAGAGCCAGGAGCAGTTGGAAAGCTAGGGCAATTTCCGCTTCCCTCGTTCCTCTCGGAATTCTGCGTCCCGCGAACGTGAGAGCACCGAGCCCGTATTACATCAAGATAGCACCCGGCGATGCAACGGCGGCAAGGGCGAAACTGGAAAGCGCCGTTCCGCAATTGCGCAACGATTGGGCAACGAGAACGAACGATTGGCAACTCCCCGTTGCGGTAAACTGAAGTCGTCAAGCCTGTTCCGAGGAGTGGCCCTGTAGCTCAGATGGATAGAGCAGCGGTTTCCTAAACCGTTGGTCGGCAGTTCGACTCTGCCCAGGGCCTCCACCCTGCTTCACACTAATCCCGGAACCGCGCTAAAGCGACACTCCGCCCTGGCTCCCACGAAACAGTAACTTTGGAATCGCGCTGATTCTTGCCAAACCGAAGCGCAGAAATACGCATGGGAGAAAGAAACAGGGCATCCCGCTGCCGGAATGCCCTGTGGTTGAGGTTAGTTACTGCGTCGTCGCCAGGCCGTGAGGCCCAGCGGGGTTTTCTTCTAGTGGCAGTTCGAGAACTTCGCGGAAGCGATCTGCGTGCTCCAGTCGAAGCTTGCCGTCACCATGTAGTACTCGGTGGTGTACCAGAAGGTGCAGTGGTCAGTCGGATCAATATGCATGGAGCTGTAGTCGCCCCAGCGGTTGGAAGTATCCGGTTGTGAACCGTTGCCCTGAACCACCAACAACTCTGATTCCAGATTGCTGAGGCCAACCGGATCATTAAGCGTGCGTCCGGCCACGTAAATTGCCGGGTGCGTAGTTGCGCTGGATTGACTGTAACCTACCAGGATGTCGCCTGCCTTATCCTGCGTAAGAGAGCCCATCCAACGGTAAGTGTTGTCGGGAGCGAACGTGCCCGCCTGGTAAGTGTTGAGCGTGGTAGACGTCAGGGTGCCGATACCGGGTATCGGCGGAGCCCGGAACTCGTACCAGCGGACGCCCATCTCTCCACCGGACGATTCCACGTCGCCGTTCACATACCAGTGCTGGAAGTGAGGAACCGCACAAATGGCGCACGGTGCGGCGCTGGGTGCGGGACCATCATTCCAATAAACGAAGCGATACATCAAGCGATCGCCCAGGGAATCCATGGGAGCGCCGCCCAGGCTGGGAACGCAAGCGCCACCGAATCCACCACCGCAGGAACCACTATAGGTAGGTACGGTCTGGAGGATTGTGTTGGGGCTACCCAAAACGAACGAATTGGCAGGAGTCGTAAAATCCGCGTGGAACTGATACAGAGACAAATGGGAGTTGTCCACATCGCCTACGCTGCCGATATAGAACTCGTCTTGGGGGGTTCCAGCCAGGGTGTTCGGCACACCGAGAATGGAATCCAGGTCGCCGGGCAACAAGCTGTCTTCACTGGAGGACAACTGGAAGCAAATCTGGGTCGGACTCGTGTGGCCAGCCAAAAGCCCTGCACGGTCATAAGCGCAGATCTGAGGACCACGGAAGCCGCTGCCGCCGGGGCCAAAGTTGTTCTGGGCCTGGTAGTAGCCGTTGTTAACGCCGGAGGTCGGCCAAATACCGATCTTCGGGTAGTCGGGGAAGCCGCTACCGGGTACCGGGAACTGCCAAACGTGCCAGGTACCAGTCGCATCGTTGGTGTCGGAAATAGCGATGCATACCTCGTACGGCGAACTAAAGACGTTCTGCGACAGGAACCAGCGATCGGCCTTCTGGTCAAAATCGGCGAGGATGTCGCCGGCGTTGTTGTTGGCGCACGCGGTCCCAGGGATGCCGTTGTGCCAAAGCGTGTTGCCAAGAATGGCCGGCCCGCACGCGTAGGGTGATGTCTTGGAACAAATGGTGTAGGAAACGTTCACCCATTGCAGCACCTGAGTGTCGCCCACGGCCATGTTGGTATCCGGGGGAGCGTCAGGAACGGAGTATCCCGGGAAGCCATTGCCGACTCCAAGGAAATTCGCAATGATTGAGTAATTGGATGAGGGAGCAGCGCTGCTGCTCTGTTCCACTGGATCCACGGAACTTCCAAAGTTTTGTTTCGGAAGAAGGCGAAGCGGAGGCGCTTCGTGGAAGCCATATTGGAGTGGCTGTGGCAGCCTCGCCAGTTCGCTAAGCCGCGCGGTAACGCCAGACGCCGTCGCGTGGTTCACGGTCATTTCCTGCGCAACGAGCGGCAGGGCACAGAGTGCGAGTACGGCCATGGCGAGCATGGACGAACCAATAATTTTCGCGGTATTTCTTGTCATATCGATCCCATTCTCCTTAACTGATCTACAGGCGCATTGGGTGTCGCTTGCGCGCAGTAGTCTTCGCAACTCGGCAGGTGTGTGGTTGGAACACGGTTCTTCGTGTCTTCGTAGTTGGGCAATTGTGATTCGTTACCTGTTTGAAGTGTTTCTAGGCAGGTGGAAAGATTGAAACACAAGGGATGGCGCAATGCAACTATTATTCACGTAGTTACAGGCTCCATCCCAGTTCAGCCCCCTCCTTCTCAAGTGCGTTCGGGCCTTCGCCGGAGTGGAGTCACACCACTGTTTTCAAAGGGTTTAAGCGAGAAGGCGGCATCGGTGTTCCGGTTCTTGGCCCAGTCTGTATGACAAAAATGTCACAGAAATTTTACAAATGGCGCAGATCGAAAGCGGCAGCTCGCATTCCGTTTTTGGTAAGCACCTTGTGGTGGCCAGAAAGGCCGGTGAAAACCAACACTCGGGACGCCGCCCTCCTGCGGAACGACTGAATGTAAGGGTTGTTCTTTTCTTTCTCGCTTGCCGCCGCCGCTGGTGGCTAGATTGAGAGCAGCCTGCGCGTGGAGGATCTCCGTGCTAGACTAGAAAATTGACAGCTACCGGGTGGCCCCAGTGTGTGCGCGGCAATCGTAAGGCTCCCATTCCAGCTCCCTGAGTTTTTCAAAACTTTCATCAACGGTAAGACTCTCGCCAAGGGGAAAGACACGTGCGACAAAATCATAACTACTGCCCACCGCGTATTTGGCTCAGCTTTGCTTTCTTCACGGTCCTGATATGGGGTGCAGCACCATTGTTCGCACAAAAGACCGTAGTGCAGGACGGTGGAGGCGGCAGAAAGCTGGAGTTCGACTACAACCCCGCCGGCCAGGTGACGCAGCAACGTACCCTCGCCGCGGATGGCAAACTGGAGCAGAAAGTCGATTACGAGCATCGGCCCGGATACTACGTCGCTGACCAAACCACCACTTTCTATTGGCCGGACGGCCAGGTCCACAGGACCACCAAGAACACCTACGACGCCAGCGCAAATTTCACCGGCGAGTTCGTCCAGGACTTCGACGAGGCCGGCAAACAAGTCGGCGGACATCGGTTGACCCACGATCCCATGACCAACGTCTACACCTGCGGGGATTGGAACACCGCCACCCAAAACTACAAGTCTATCGAGTGTCCAGCGGGCGAGGAATCCGGTGGGCGACCGGAAGAGGTCAAGAAGTTCACGTATGACGAGGTCATGCAACATCTGGAGGCCGCCCGAAAGGCGGCCGGCGAAGGACAAAAGTCGCAATCCAAGGCGCAGGTAGAGGCGACTGCCACCAGGGCGAACCAGGAGTTCGGATTGGTGGTGCCGGCGCAGGTCTATCCTGGCGAGCGAGTTTCGGGCAGCATGGTCGCAAACCCGGCCGAATATGAACGCATGGCAGGAGTGAAGGTCACCCGAGTCGCGGTGCCGCCTGAATCGGCGGGCGAAGCTTCAACGCTGGCGGGCTGGAGTGTCGAAGTGCCCGGCGAAAGCCCGCAGCGCGCCGACAGACCGATCGCCTTCACTGTGCCGCGTGGCAGTTCGGAACTTAATATCACGTTCAAGCAAACGGGGAATTCCGCTCATTCCGTTTCCAAGCTAATAAGCTTTCCCCAAAGCGCGGTCAAGAAGCAGAAAACGCCAGCTTCGTTTGAGGCGGCGGCGCTATGCCTGAAGGACCAACTGTGCACCGTCCGTGGGCCGTTCAGCGGAGAAGGGGGCAAAACCTTCGCCGCTTTCGAGGACCGCCCTGCGATGGTCGTGGCCGAAACGTCTGATACCGCTTACATTCGTATTCCAGAGCGGACCGAACCGGGGCCGCGGCCCTTGTTTATTGCGGAGGGCTCAAAAGTGGTCGCACTGCCGGTGGCAGTAGGCGAGTTTTCCCTCTATAACGGAGATAGGGAGTTGCAACCAGGCCAGACTTTAGTAACGTTTCCAATCGTGGAGGGTCCAAGCGATATAGCAGAAGGGGCTTGGCAGCCGGGAAACTTCCCCGCGACGAATCTGGAGGAGGCGCGCAAGCTGGTACCCGGATTCCAGTTGCCGCGAGAAGGTCAAAAGCCGCGCGAGAAGCGGGAAGCGCAACCAAAGCAAGAGTCACAAGAGAAGCGAGAGGCGGACGAGAAAAAAGGGGGAGCGATCTTGCTGGTGGTCAAGAACATGACGCCGGAACAGGTTTCGATGCGAGGCGCCCAAGACCAGATGATCGTCTTCCATTTGAAGGATGAGTCGTTCAGCCGGGGCGAATTCAAGTACGATCTCATAGTTGAGGCCATCAAGTCCGGCCATTTTGATATAAGGGGCTACGTCATTCCCTTTTTGGCTCCCGTGCGAGGCCAAGTGTTTTCCACGAACAGCTCCACAGGAAAATAGAGCGATTTCTAAATTGACAGCTCTCACCGCAGCCCTTACGCTGGTGGGAAAGGAACGACAGTTTGCTTAGCAATGCGACAACCCGCACGAACCAGCACCCGATACTCGGCCCGCTGGAGATTCGCGTCATGGAGGTCCTGTGGACCGCGGGTCAGAGCCGTGTGCGCGACGTGGTCGAGAAATTGGAACGCAAGCTGGCATACACCACCGTAATGACGACCTTGGACCGGCTGTTCAAGAAGGGCATGCTGGATCGGCAGAAGTCGGAGCGCGCGTTCCTGTATTTGCCTCGCTTGTCCAGTCAAGAGTGGAAGCGCCAGCGCGCTGGCGACCTGATCGCCGGTTTTCTGGCCGGTCCGCAACCCGCCCGCGAACTGTTGTTGTCATCGCTGGTGGACGCCGTCGGCCAACACGACGCCGTCTTGCTCGATCAGTTGGAAGAGAAGATCCTGAAAAAGCGCCAAGAACTGTCAGCGGGGAGGAAGCTATGAGCCTCCCGTACACTTTGCGCTTACTCTGCCTGTGTTGCGCCTCGTTTTTCATGATTCACGTGACCCTGGCTGCGGCGACCCAACGGAGTGCCGGGGTCGCGATGCGCATGGCGGAACGCCTGAAGCCTAGTTCCGCGTCGCGTCTTCTATTTGCGGTGCGCATGTTTCCCTTTACCCTGACCCTGTTTGCGGTGCTGGCTTTCTGCATTCCCAGCTATCTGTGGCTGGAGCCGGAAGCGGCCGGCGAAAAAGTCGGATTCGTTTGTTTCTTGGCAGCGGTGCTGGGAGCGGCGATTTGGACGCTGGCTATCGTGCGGGTGGTCCATGCGGTCCGTGGCACGGCGCGCTATCTGCATCGCTGTGAGCGCCACGGCAAGCCGATCGAAATGCCGGGAGAAACCGCTCCGGCGTTGTTGCTCAAAGATAAATCTCCCGTGTTGGCCGTTGCCGGAGTGGTGCATCCCCGGCTGGTGATTTCGCGTCGCGTCATGCGCGGGCTTACCGCGGAACAGATTGACGCTGCCCTGCGCCATGAGCGTGCCCATCGCGCATCGGGCGACAACCTCAAGCGCTTTTTCATGTTGCTGGCGCCCGATGTCCTGCCTTTCATGCGCGGTTTTGCGACCCTGGAACAGCGTTGGGCGAAAGCCATCGAATGGGCGGCCGACGATCAAGCCAGCGCAGGCGATCCCCGTCGCGCTCTTTCGCTGGCCGACGCGCTGGTAAAAGTGGCGAAAATGGGCAACCAGCCGCAGCTTTCCTATCTGACCAGCTCGTTGATGGCCGACGATCACGATCTGTCGGAGAGGGTGGACCGTTTGCTCCGTCCTCAGCCCATTCCCGACAAGCCGGTGAAGGAATTGATTCCTCTGGTAAGCGGTGCCGGGGCGCTTATGGCCGCCTCGCTGACGATCGTAGTTCTTTGGCCCGCCAGCCTGAGCGTGGTGCACCAGGCGCTCGAGCAACTTGTCCGCTAGGTTCATTGGTTCGCTGCGAACGCGGCGCTAAATCCGCGACGCTAAATAAAGCGGCGCTCTGCATCAGCGTGCGCCCGGAGCGCGATTCAGCCGGGCAGTNNGTTCTGCGAAGATCCTCGAAACTCGTTGGCCGAAACGAGGAGCGAATGCCATCTTCGTTGAACCTATCTGGCGTCTTCGCTGACGCTATCGCCGAACACCTCACCATCATTCGCCAGTTCGTGGCGCAGGAAGACTCCTTCGAGCGCGCCGCTGCGCGCATCACCGACTGTCTGCTAGCGGGAAACAAAATTCTGTGGTGCGGCAACGGCGGCAGTGCAGCCGACTCACAGCATCTTGCGGCTGAACTCGTGGGACGCTTCCAGCGCACGCGCCGCGCTTTTCCTTCCATCGCTCTCACCACCGACTCTTCTGTTCTGACCGCCATCGCCAATGACTGGAGCTACGACGACGTGTTTACACGTCAGGTTGAAGCTCTTTGCGTGGCAGGAGACGTGTTAGTCGGGATTTCGACCTCGGGAAACAGCAAGAATGTTTGCGCCGCCCTGGCCAAAGCGCGTGAACTGGGGGCCTTCACCGTGGCCATGACTGGCCGGAGCGGAGGTCGAATGGCCACGCTCGCGGATGTTTGCCTGCGCGTTCCTGCCACCGATCCGGCGCGCATCCAGGAAGGCCATATTCTTTGCGGGCACATTCTGTGCGAATGGATAGAACTTGCCACCTGCATCACTGACGCAGTGGCAGTCGAGGCAGGCGCACAGTGATCGCCAACTTGCCTGGCATTATCGCTGTCGTCGAGTCGGGCTGGCACAGCGTTCGGGTGCTGGTGGTCGGCGATGTCATGTTGGACAAATACATCTGGGGCGATGTGGAACGCATTTCGCCCGAGGCGCCAGTCCCCGTGGTCCGCGCTGCATGGCATAACGAGCGACCAGGCGGCGCCGCCAACGTAGCCATGAACCTTGCAGGGCTGGGAGCTTGCGTCACCGTAGCTGGGTTCGGCGGCGGCGACGACGAGCAGGCAAGATTGGAATCCATGCTGGCCGAGGCGGGGGTTGAGCCGGGTTTGACCGCAGTTGAGGCCATTCCGACGACCACCAAGCTGCGCATCTTTTCCGGCAACCAGCAAATGATGCGACTCGATACCGAGGCCGCGCCGTCACCTTCCAGCGCCGCTTATGCAAAGCTGCTGAAGAGCGTGTCCACCGCGCTGCCGACCGCCGATGTGGTTGTGCTCTCCGATTACGCCAAAGGTGTCCTGACGGAAGCCGTTTGCCGTTCCATCATTGCGGAAGCCGGCAAGTTAGGGGTCCCCGTACTGGTGGATCCCAAACAGCGAGATTTTTCGCGCTATCACGGCGCCACTACGATCTGTCCCAATCTGAAGGAACTGTCGGCAGCTACCGGCGAGCCTTTCTCTGACATCGATCGAGTGCTGGCCGCAGGCCAAGCCGCCCTCGGTTCGCTGGATATGGAGTTCATGGTGGTGACTCTAAGCGACAAGGGCATTGCAGTCTTGCGCAAGGACTCGCGCCTGCACGCGCCCGCGGTCGTCCGCCAGGTTTACGATGTTTCCGGGGCCGGCGATACGGTCATCGCCGTCTTGGCGCTGGCATTGGCGTGCGATGTCGAGATCGAGACTGCGGTCCAGTTGGCGAACCTGGCGGCGGGAATCGTGGTAAACAAGGCCGGTACCGTTCCCATTCAGCGAGAAGAGTTGCTGGGCGCACTGTCGCAGGAACTCGCTCTTCATATGGACGAGAAGATTTTGCCGTTGAAGCGGTTAGTTTCCCGCGTGGCGATGTGGCGATCGGCCGGCGACCGCGTGGTGTTCACCAATGGATGCTTCGACATCCTGCACATAGGGCACATTACTTTGCTGGAGGAGGCGCGCCGCAAGGGCGATCGCCTGATTGTCGGGCTCAACAGCGATGAGTCGGTACGCCAGGTCAAGGGACCGTTGCGGCCCATCGTGGGCGAACGTGAGCGCGCGCGGATTCTGGCCGCGCTCAGCGCGGTGGACGCGGTGATCGTCTTCAACGAAAGCACACCTTTGAAACTGATCGAGGCGATTCGTCCGGACGTGTTGGTGAAAGGCGGTGACTACTGTGAAGAAGCTGTCGTCGGGGCTCGCGAAGTGCGGGTCTGGGGAGGGCGTGTCGAACTCATACCTTTGGTCGAGGGAATCAGCACTACACGTTTGATCGCGAGGACGGGGCCGAAAGCTTCGTCGAGACTGACTTCATCGACCGTCATGGCTTGATTCCCAGGTTGGAAAGGATAGATGCTGCCGCCTCTGTGGTTGTCCGTTCGCGTGCCGACAAAGTTGGCAATCTTCTGGCGTGCTCACCTGGCGCCCGCAGCCAGGGCCGACTCTCCTCGTCGCCATGCGCTCTCCTTGCTTGTCATCCGGCTAGATGGGCTCGGCGATGTGGTCCTGACAACGCCTCTGTTCCGGGAACTGAAGCGTGCCTTTCCTGGATCGTCCTGCACGGTAGTGGTGCAAGATGCTTTTCGCTCGCTCCTCGTAACCAACCCGAACATTGACGAGATCATTGGCTTGCGCCCGTTGCGGACTGCGTGGTTACCGGCGCGAGCGCGCAGTTTGCTGGCGGTGCTGTGGCTGTATTGGGGCCGATTGCACGGCAGGTGCTTCGATGTCGCCATCTCTCCGAGATGGGATGTTGATGACCGGCTCGCGACATTTCTGTGCTCGCTGGTCGACGCCAAGGAACGGGTGGGCTACACCGAGACGGCCTCGCCCGCCAAGCAGCGTCACAATCGCGGCTTCGACGCCGCATTCAACGCCTGCCTTTCGGCGGGTCCGGTCCAGCACGAAGTATTGCGCAATCTTGAAATCGTAAGGGCATTAGGCGGGAAGGTCGAAGACGGAAAGCTGGAGATCAGCCTCACCCACCGCGACCGTGAGTTCGCGTCGAAGCTGCTGGCAAACATACCCGCCACGAGTACCGTGGTCGCCGTCGGTATTGGTGGCAGCAGCGCCAGCCGCCGATGGCCCCTGGAAAACTATGCCCAGACCCTGACGCAACTGTGGAAAGAACGTCGCATGCAGCCGATGATCATTTGCTCAGACGGCGAATGGGAAGAAGCTGGCAAGCTTGCGAAGCTTCTGTGCTGCGAACCCATCATTGTCAGTGGCGCGCCGCTCCGTAAGGTGTGTGCGCTGCTGGAGCACTGCGATCTCTTCATCGGAAACGACAGCGGAAGTGCGCACCTGGCGGGCGCGATGAACTGCAAGACCATCGTAATCTCACGGCATCCCAGTGGCGGCGATCCGAACCATGCCAATAGCCCCATCCGCTTCGCACCGTATTGCGATCAAGTGCGGGTCTTGCAACCGGCGGCTGGACTGGATTTGTGCAAAGCAGAGTGCCTCTCCGCGGCGCCGCATTGCATCACCACTGTGTCGGTGGAGCAGGCAGTTGCCGCCGTGCGCGAGATGCTGAGAGATACATCTTCACAGTCGGGCATCGAGACGAACCTGTCGCCTCCGCATAAAGACGATTTTCACCCGGTAATTGGTCCCGCCGCGGCAATTGCTGTCAGCAAAGCGGCGGTACTTTCCAAGGTTGCAAGGAGCAGGCCAGCGAACTTGCCTTGAACAGACCAGCCATGTCCTCAACGTGCTTGCCGGCGTCTCGTTACGGTCGAATCGCGAAGGCGGTGTCGTCGGGCGCTGCTGCGAGGTTGCTGTCGGCGGCAATCACGCTGGTGTCTTTGCCCCTCGCCGTGCGCTATCTGGGCGCCGAACGCTATGGCGTATGGGCGACCATCACCACGACCGTAGTGTGGATCAACCTGCTGGACTTCGGCATCGCCAACACCTTAACCAATAGCATCTCGCGGGCGTACGCGCTCGACGACAAGGCTTCCGCAGCGCGCTATTTCACTAATGCGCTGCTGGTCACCGGAACCATCGCGGCGGTTGTGGGCGGAGCATTCGCCGCCGTCTGTTCTCGCGTGAACTGGATGAGCTTATTCAACGTGAGCGCGAACGTGCCGGCAGCCGAGGTGCGAGACACGGTGCTGGTTGCTGTCGCACTGATGTTGCTTGGCCTGCCGTGCAACTTGGGCGCGAAACTTCTCGCCGGCTACCAGGAGCTGCATCGCAACAATTACGCTGTCTGCGCGGGCGCGGTGGCCGGCGTCATCGGGCTTGCCCTGGGTATCGCCCTGCGCGTCTCGATGCCGATGCTGTTTGTGATGTCGGTGGGATGCCTGATCTTCGCCAGCCTGGCTAATCTGATTCTTGTGGTCACGTGGCATAAACCGTGGCTTCTGCCCCGGCCATCGCTGCTCGACCGCTCGACCAGCAGGGAACTGCTTAACTCCGGCTCGTCCTTCTTCTTCATTCAGGTGGCTGCCGTGGTGGTGTTCAGCTCCGACAACATTGTCGTCAGTCATTATCTTGGAGCGGCGGAGGTCACGCCTTACAGCGTTACCTGGCGACTGGTGGGATTCGCCGCGGTACTGCAATCGCTCATCTTTCCCGCGCTCTGGCCGGCCTACGCAGAGGCTTATGCCAAGCGCGACTACGGCTGGATCCGGCGCACCTTCTCCCTGACCATGAAAGGCACGGTCGCGCTCAATCTAGGCTGCGTGGCTGTGCTGGTGGTTTGTGGTCGCGCATTGATTCGAGTATGGGCGGGACCCGCGGCAGTGCCGACACTTTCCTTGTTGCTGGCGATGGGAGTGTGGGCCTTAATCAGCGGATTCATGAGCGTCGAATCCTGTCTGTTGGCAGCCCTGAACCGGATCCGTGAGCAGGCCGCGCTGTCCATCGTGGCGGCGGTTGTGAATATCGCATTGTCCATCGCGCTGGTGCGGCACATTGGCTCGCTGGGCGTGATTGGCGGAACGATTTTGTCTTATGTTTTTGTGCTGGTAATTCCGCAGAGTGTGCTGGTGGCGCGGATACTCAAGGAGTTGGAAACAAGTGGTGAGGTGAAAGAAGTGTCGGCCGTGATGGCGTGAGTAGCGATCTTTCACAATCGAAATTGTTAGCCTGTCATCCTGAGCGACGAGGTCGCCGTGGCGACCGACGAGTCGAAGGATCTGCGGTTCTCGTTTCGATGCCGGAGCAAACGCAGATCCTTCGACTCCGCGCCCGCCCGACCCGCAACAGAAGCGTGTCGGAAAGTTTTGCGGGCGCTCCGCTCAGGATGACAAGTCATTAAAGTTAGAGGCGCTCTGAAACAGGCCCTACCCTACCAGGAAAGGGTTAGTGGCGCGCTCTTCGCCGATGGTGGTGAGCGGTCCGTGTCCGGGCACCACGATGGTCTCGTCAGGCAGCGCCAGCACGGGGCCGTGCAGCGACTGCATGATCTTTTTGTACGAGCCACCCGGCAAGTCGGTGCGGCCAATCGAGCCCGCGAACAACGTATCGCCCGCGATCAGTTTCTTCTCGGGCGCGAAATACAGGCAGATGCTGCCTTCGGTGTGACCCGGCGTGTGCAGAACGTCTGCAACCAAGCCGCCAGCGCGAACTTGGTCGCCAGCGTCGAGGCTGGCGTCGATCACGACCTTCCCCGGAGGGCGCATGCCGGTCCATGTTGCTTGCACATCCAGCATCTTCAGCAAAGCATTATCGTTCTGGTTCAGCAGAATCGGCGCGCCGGTCAGACGCTTCAG
>PLBW01000217.1:0-6967 GCA_003135475.1 Acidobacteriaceae bacterium | reverse complement strand
TGTTCATCGCCGATCACCGAGCAATTGCACTGCAGCGGGCCGACCGGGAAGATCTCGTGGATCATGATTC
This sequence comes from Acidobacteriaceae bacterium, assembly GCA_003135475.1. Lineage (GTDB taxonomy): Bacteria > Acidobacteriota > Terriglobia > Terriglobales > Acidobacteriaceae > Bog-257. The sequence continues at coordinate 6,897 of PLBW01000217.1, read as the reverse complement.
CAAACTACCACGAAGCGGGGTGGGGATAAATGCGACAAGCCGCCGCTTGAGTCGCCGGACGTTCTGAAGTAAACTGCGCAAACTTGGGCTTTACCAGGAGAGGCAGTACCGAATCACTGAACAGGAGTAGCCGTTGGATCGTATTCGGTTCATTACGCATCGGGAGCAGCGCATCCTACTGGTGGATTGCAGTCATTGCACGGCGGCTGAGGTGGCCACGATTTCCGACCTGCTGCCTGAGTTCGTCACCCGCGAGCCGCTCGGATCGGTGCTGTTGCTGGGCGATTTCACCGGTGCGCAATTCAGTCGCGAGGCGGTCGAGCATATTAAGATCGCGGCGGTCTTCGATCGTCCTCACTTGAAGCGGTCGGCTTGGGTGCTGACCGAGAACCTTCCCAAAACGTTCTATGATTCCATCCGCAGCTTCTCCGCCCGGCAAATCCCGACGTTCGCCACCAGGGAAGAAGCGATGGAGTACCTGGTGAGTTAAGGCGGAGACGTTCGGAGCGCCGGCACAACAGGGGGGCCGTTCCATAGAAAATCATTTACCACGGAGGACACGGAGAGCACGGAGTTTTGGTTTCTATCGAGTTTTCTCCGTGATCTCCACGTCTCCGTGGTGCTCTTCATCCCTATGAGCGGGCATGTGACATCCAGAGCGACAACACCAGTTGCTGTGGGGACGGGGCGCGTGCGAGAGTGAGCGGTGGAGAACTACGCCTCGTGAGCCGCTGAATGCCCTGCTTGCTCTATTGCGTCACCCAGCCGAACCAAATCGTGAAAATGGCCGCGGGAGTGTGCGACGGCGCGGTCCAGTCGCGTGAGATGTTAGGGGTGCAGGTGTACTGGAGCGAGATCGCCAATCCTGAAGCCTGCCTAGGGTCGGCCGAATCGCTAAAGAAAGCGGCGTTGCAATTTCACCAGGTGCTGCGCGAGATTCTGGCGACAGCGACTCCGATTCCATTTCGTTTTCCCACGCTGCTGGAAAGCGAAGACGGAATCGAGAAGCAGCTCGCCGAGGGGCAGGACCTGTATCGCGCGGCCTTGGAACGGATTGGCGATGCTGTGCAGTACGAGGTGGTGGGAAGCTGGGCTGAGAATGAGCCGGTTGACCTGGCGACACCGGTCAGCGGCCGTGAATATCTCCAACGACGCTCGCAGGCGACAGCACGGATCGCGGCCATCGACAGCAAACTGAAAAGCGTCACCGCCGGCTGCGTGCGCGAGTGGCGGGCCCGGCAGGAGCGCAAGAGCCATCGCTGGTTTGCGCTGGTGCCTCGGGAGAGCCGCGACCGCTTCGTCGCGTCGCTACGCAGCGCCGGACCATCCCAGGGGGTTCGGCTTCGCTTGAGCGGGCCCTGGCCTCCAGCCGAGTTTGTCACCCCGCGAGGGGAGAGTGGATAGCCCGAAGCCGAAGACGCCGTGCGAATGGGCCGGCTGATGATGGAAATTCCGGTGCAGCTTCCCAGCAAGCGCAAGCGTTAGATCAAAGTTGTCATTCCACATTCACAAATTTGTCATGCGCCCTGTGCCCCCCGTCATCATTTATGATAAGAGTGCCCCCGGGAGGCAAACGCCAGCGTAGTCGCCACATTTCCCGGCACTACTACTGGCGCGCTTGTCGCATTGGGGTCACTGCTCTTGGTGGCCAGCGGCAATGACCCTCCGGAAGGAGGCACACATGTCCCGGATTCGTTTCATCCTCTCTTGCGGGCTGCTAGCGCTTTTCGCCACCAGCGTGGCGGCGGCGAATAGCATCGTCAAGATCCGCATAGATGACACCATTCAGCCGATTACCGCCGAGTACATCGACCGCGCCATCGAACACGCTCGCCAGACCAACGCCGATGCCGTCCTGATCGAACTGAGCACGCCCGGGGGCCTGCTGGATTCCACTCGCACGATCATCCAGACGATCCTGGCTTCGCCTGTCCCGGTCATCATCTACGTGGCTCCCAGCGGGGCGCGAGCGGCCTCCGCGGGCTTCTTCATCCTCGAAGCCGCCGACGTTGCCGCGATGTCGCCCGGGACCAACACCGGAGCAGCGCATCCCGTCACCCTGGGCGGCGAAAAAATGGACGACACCATGAAGGCCAAGGTCGAGAACGACTCTGCCGCCTTCATGCGCTCCTACGTCGGGCCTCGGGGACGCAACGTGCAACTGGCGGAGACCGCGGTGCGCGAGTCGAAGTCGTGGACCGATCAGGAAGCCTTGCAGCAGCACCTCATCGACGTGGTGGCTCGCGATCAGAACGACTTACTCCATCAGCTCGACGGCCGCACCATCAAGCGCTTCGATGGCAAGACGGCGAAGTTGCATCTTGCCGGGGACTCGATCGACGAATTGCCCATGACGCTGAAGCAACGAATCCTGAACTTCCTGCTCGATCCCAACATTGCCTTCCTGGTGCTGGCGGTCGGCGCGCTCGCGCTCTACGCCGAGTTCAATCACCCAGGTGCGATCGTGCCCGGAGTGGTGGGAGTGGTCTTTATCCTACTGGCGCTGTTCGCGCTCAACTTGCTGCCCACGCGGTACGCTTCGTTAACCCTCATCCTTGCCGCATTCGTACTGTTCGCCCTGGAAGCCAAATTTGCGACCCACGGCATCCTCGGCCTCGGCGGGATAGTTCTGCTCACGCTGGGTGGTCTCCTCTTGGTGGATGGCCCCATTCCGCAAATGCGGGTGCAGTTATGGACGGCGCTTGGGGTCAGCGTGCCGCTGGGTCTGATCACGGTGTTTCTGATGACCATTGCCCTCCGGGCGCGACGCAGCAAAGTCGTGACCGGCCTGCAAGGCATGATCGGCGCGGTGGGTGAAGCGCGGACCGACATCGATCCGGAAGGGAAGGTCTTTGTCCAGGGCGAGCTGTGGAACGCGCACGCCGGGTCGCGAGTCGGCATCGGCGAACACGTCGTGGTGCGCAAGGTCGACGGCCTCGAGTTGGAAGTGGAAAAGCGGTAGTCAGTTATCAGTAGCCAGTAGCCAGTAGCCAGTTATCCGTTATCAGCAATTCCCGTACTCCGGCAGTTTGGCCAGACAGCCCCTCCCAGTGTTTTGGCTGACGACTGATGGCTGTCCTGTTACCAAGTTAGGTAACTCGTCCAATTGGTTCTACAATCTTTGGTAGTACCCGTTCTACACTTCTAAGTAGCTGGAGGCGCCCCGTGCCCGGTATAGCTGGCATCGTTGTCATCGTCATTGTCGCTCTCTACATCATCAACTCGATCAAAATCCTGGCCGAGTATGAGCGTGGTGTCATCTTCCGCCTCGGGCGCCTGCTGGGGACGCCGAAGGGCCCAGGCATCATACTTGTGTTCGCGCCGATCGATCGCATCGTGCGGGTTTCGCTGCGGCAGGAAGCGTTGGAAGTTCCACCGCAAGACATCATTACCCGCGACAACGTCACGCTGAAGGTAAACGCAGTCATCTTCCTGCGCGTGGTCGATTCCAACAAAGCTGTGGTCGCGGTTTCCAATTACATGTACCAGACATCGCAGTTTGCGCAAACCACCCTGCGTTCCGTGCTGGGTGAAGTCGAGCTCGACGAGTTGCTGGCCCACCGCGAAAAGATCAATTTGCGGCTGCAGTCCATTCTGGACCAGCACACCGATCCCTGGGGCGTGAAGGTGACCAACGTCGAGGTCAAGCAGGTGGACCTGCCGGAGACGATGACGCGCGCCATGGCCAAGCAGGCCGAGGCCGAACGTGAGAAACGCTCCAAGATCATTCACGCCGAGGGCGAGTTTGCCGCGGCCCAGCGCCTGATTGACGCCGCTCATTTGCTTGCCCAGGAGCCCACCAGCATCCAGTTGCGATATTTGCAAACTTTGACTGAAATTGGAGTGGAGAAGAATACCACCATCATCTTCCCAGTGCCGGTGGACTTGCTGGCCGGGCTGCTGAACCGGGTGCAAGCGGCCCCGGCGAAAATCGCAGGCTCCGGGCCGCCAGAGAAATAACGAGGAACGTGAGGACTATGGCTTCTGACGACACGGAAATAACCTTGGGCATGGGAAAACTGCTGGGGCTATTCTTTCTGCTGGCAGCCATTTGCGGGGTCTTTTTTTCGATTGGCTACTCGCTGGGCAAGAATACGGGGCGCGAACAGGCGCTGAATGATCAGCCGGCGACCGCTGCGACGGAGTCGGCGGCGATTGCCTCAGGAAGCAGTCAGAACAAGCCTTCGGCCGTAGTGGCGGTGANNACCTCCAATCCGCAAAGCAATCTTACTTTCTACAAAGCGGTGCAGGAGACGGGAGCCGCCGCGCCATTGCCGCCTAAGGAACCATCTTCCACGGCTCCGTTGAACGCGACGGCAACCCCGGAATCGGCGTCCGTGACCACGGCAAAGAGTGCAACCCCGCCGAGTGCGGCTACCTCCAGCCCTGCGCCCCAGGTGACCCGCCCAGCTCCCGTGACCGGCCCAGGGACAATCGTCGTGCAGATCGCTGCGATTTCCCGGGAAGACGACGCTGTCGCACTTGCTGGCGCGCTGCGCAAGAAAAACTACAACGTCTTTGTGGTGAACAATCCCATTACCAACGACAAGCTCTACCACGTGCAGGTTGGTCCGTTTACCTCCATCCAGGACGCCGAGGCGATGAAGGCGAAGCTGACCGGCGAGGGCTACAACCCAATTGTGAAGCGATAGCTTTGGAGTCAGCGGTCGCACCCCGCTGTCCATCGGAAGACCAGGCAGCCTTCTCAACCTACCTCGTACTCGCCAGAAAAAGAAACGCCGAAGCTTGCGGCTCCGGCGTTATTCGCTGTTCTGGCAATAGGACTACATCTTCAGGCGGCGGCGCATTACGGCAGCAAATCCTTAAGACTCCGGAGCCCAGTAACAGCAGCGACGAAGGCTCAGGAACAGAACCGGTGCTCTCCCCATAGTGAATTGGCAGGCAGCATAAGTGTGTTCCCAAATGTGAACTTGTTCCCATTGCAGGAAGCCTTGCATGGTACGAAACACGTGGAACGTTCCGTCCCCGTCTTGTAGCCTGAAACCGCTTTAAACCGCCGCGCAGGTTGTGCCGATAACTCTTAGGTGCAGACTCGCAACGAGGACGTAAGACTCCAGCAGCGCTACGGCGGGGCGACAAGGGGGACCTCCCTCCTGGAGTTTGCCCTGGTTGCACCCATGGTTTTCCTCCTGCTATTTGGCGTGTTCGACTTCACGCGTCTGTTTTACGTTGAGATGACGCTGCAGAACGCGGTGCGCATGGCGGGACGTTACGGTGTCACAGGAAACCACCTTTCCGATCCGAACCATCCGGGCCAGAACCTATCGCGCGTGAGTTCGATGATTCAAGTTGCGCAGCGGGCGGCCATCGGCCTTGATGTCTCCAACATGCAAATCTCCAGCACCACCGGGGGAAAAGGCAGCGCCGGCGGTCCGCAAGACACCTTAACAATCTCCCTGACCACCAAGCTGAAACTCATGACACCTATCGTTGCCCGGTTCTTCAACAACGGTACTTATACATTTACGGTCGCCGTCAGCTTCAAGAATGAGGCCTTCCCACCGGGCAATACCACTTAGCGGAGCGAATCAAGATGGCAGCACCAGGCCGCGATCACGCCATGCGCAACCCGCCAAGGGCGAACGACTCTGGGCAGGCGCTGGTGGAATTTGCCATATCGGCAACCCTGATGCTCACCCTGGTGTTTGCGGTGGTGGATTTCAGTCGTGCCATCTTCATTAAGGAAGTAATCACAAATTTGACCGGGGAAGGGTCGAGCATGGCTTCCCGCGGCTCCACGCTTTCCGCTACCGCCGCCGCCGTGGTTGCAGCATCGGCGCCGCTTAACCTGAGTCTCAATGGGAGAGTGATCGTTTCGTCAGTTTTCAACAACAACAACAAACTTCAGCTGACAGGACAAGTATCACAAGGTGCCATGGGGGCGAGTAGCCAAATCGGAAGTACGATTGGTGGCACAGCTATCCTTCCTGCCTTGGTCACTCCCCAACTCAACCAGACGGTTTATGTGACGGAGGTCTTCTACCAATACAAGCCGATCACGCCGCTCGGCAAGTTTTTGGTCGGAATCGCATTGCCATCACAGCTATACGACGTGGCGTACTACTGATAGGGAGGCGAGAGAGTGAAACTCTTCAGTCGCAATCGGAGCCGGGAGAACGAGCGCGGGCAGGTGGTTCTCCTGGTAGCCGTATGCTTCACGGTTATGCTGCTGTTCATGGCTTTGGCGATTGATGTGGGATTCGCTTATGTGACGAAAGCGAAGCTGTCCAAGGCTGTGGACGCCGCCTGCCTCACCGCCATGAGAAACCTTGCTCAAGGACAAACCATAGCAAGGAATCTGGCGATCAATTCGTTCAATGGCAACTACAAGGTGTCCAGTCTTGACCAGGTCTCACCAACGGTGACCGTAAGTTTTTCTACGGACTCCTATGGCCAAACCCTGGTCAATGTCAACGCCGCAGCCACTATCCGAACCTTCTTCATGCGAATGTTGCCCAATCGGCGAACCCTTTCCGTCAGCGACAGCGCCCAGGCGACACGCGGCAAGCTAGTGATGTCATTGGTATTGGATCGCTCAGGTTCGATGGCTAGTAATGGCGGATCGACAGCGCTTCCTCCCGCGGTCACGACGTTCATAAACTACTTCGACAACAACAACGACGAGGTCGCAATGATCAGCTTCGCCTCCAATGCGACCATAGACGTGTCGATCGGCTACAACTTCATCACTCCGATTACCAATGCAGTCAATGCCATGAAAAGTAAGTTCTCCGGCGGTACCTTTGGCCCTGGCGGACTGACTGACGCGAAGGCCCAGAACGACAGCGTTTCTGTGCAGCCGGGACAAAACGTGGTCAAGGTTGTGGTCTATTTCACCGACGGATATGTCAATACCATCCAGGACAAGCTGTCTTG
>PLBW01000129.1 GCA_003135475.1 Acidobacteriaceae bacterium | reverse complement strand
AGCACTTCTGTGATTCGAATCACCGATAGCTGTGAGGAGGGAAATTGAAGAGCTGTACGGATCGCGCGGTTGCGCGGTGGACGCGTTCCGCCGTCTCGATGCGGGCAGTTCTGGCAACCGATTGCCGATGTGCTTTTCGTTCGGGCCTAACCGGTTGTACATTACAACCAGCGCGGAAGTTGTATGTCCCTCGCAAGGGAGTTGAGTTCTTATGTCATTCGAGGAGCGCTGTGAGCATGTGCTGGTGCTTGCCCAGGCGCTCAGGAAACATCATGGGGAAGTAGTCGATTGCGCCGTCCGCGACCTGCAATTTACGGTCAAGGACAGCACGCGCGAAGTGGATACCACTATCGATCGGCTCAGCATGTACGCGGATGCGGTATTTTTGCGAGACCGCTTGCCTCTGCGTCCCAGGGCGCGTGTCAATCTGATGCTGTCGTACAACGGCAGTGCATGGCTCAATACTGCGATCACGTCGATCTATATCGTCGGCAACCGGCTGACCGTGAAGTTTTCGTCGAAGGGGCAGCGCATCATGGCGTTGACCAAAGACCTCTATCGGCCGATCTTCGGCGATGCCGTCGCGTTCTACGGCGGGACCGGCAAGAGCTTGCTTGAGGACTCGCTGACCGATCCCGAAGTGACCGCGGCGGTGGCATTCGGATTCGACGAGAACATCCTGCCTTACGAAGAAGCCTTTCGCGCGGCGGGCAAGAAGCTGGTATTTGAGGGGCCGGGGCAGGACCCATTCATCGTATTTGCCGATGCCGACCTGGACTTGGCGCTGGACGACCTGATGGCATCGAAGTTCATGTACTCGGGCCAGACCTGCACCGCGCCCAAGCGGATTTTCATCCAAGCCGGCATCTATCAGGAGTTCCTGGAGCGGTTTGTCGAACGTGTGCGACGCTTGGTCGTGGGCGATCCGGCAGATAGCAAGACCGACATCGGGCCGGTCGCAAGCACGGTCGCGGTGCGGCGCCTTCACCAGCAAATGGCCGATGCCTTGGAGAAGGGCGCTAAAGTTCTGGTGGGCGGCCGCATCGAAGGCAACCTGGTCTACCCCACGGTGGTGAAGGACTGCGCGGATGACATGCTGGGCATGCGCGAGGAGGTCTTCGCACCGGTGGCCTTCACGTCGTGCTTTGCGACCGCCGGCGAGGTGCTGGCACGCGCGAAGGACCACAAGTATGGATTACGTGCGGCGGTGTACGGCGGCAGCGAGGCGGCTGGGGTGGCGAAGGAGCTTTTGGGTTGCGCTTACTGCCATCCGGTGCCGGCATATACCTTTGGGAAGTTTGGTACCGTCGCCTATAACCAGAGCCGTGCGGAATCGTGGCGCGGGGCATTTATCACCAAGCCGGTCGGAGGATACGGCTACTCCGGTTGGATCTGGGAGACGGTCGATGGACGCTTCCAGATCAAGCAGGGGCCAAAGTTGCTGAGCATGGAAACGTCACAGTGACCTCTTCCTGATCGAAGGTCCTTGCGTACGACAGGATTAGCGCCGTCCTTGCCACCGGCAAAGTTGTACAACGGGTTGACAAGCCGAACCTTTGCGCGTCAGCTAGAGGGCGCGTCGGGGAATGTCGAGATAAGCCCTTGTTGGGGAGTGGGATCCATTGCTCAAACGAGTGTAGCGCCGGACCTTCGTGCGAACCGTCCAATTCTGACTTTCCACGAAGGATGTTGAAGTGAGACTGTGGGCCGCCTCTTCCCATACTTGAGCGGGAATATCAGTACGCCACGAGGCGCCAGCTCGGTGCATTCGCCGACAAGGCTCCCCGGCCGTGGGCACAGAGGCGTGATCTGCATCACAGCAACCGAATCCGTGCAGGTGGATACTTATAACAAGCGAGCAGCGAGAAGATACTGTCCCGCCTGAGCACTGCTGCAGCGAAAAGACACTGCCGCGTCTGGCCGCGAGTGTCCCGTGGCCCCCAAGTTCACCAAGTTAATTCCTTAAAGGGAGAGGTATGGTGCTCCCCGCATCCATCCATATGCCCTTCAGGAACGACATCTGCGGAATGGCAGCGCAACCACTCGCTCCGGCTCGAGCCATAGGAGCAGGCATTCTGGAAGTCAGCCGTTGCGATGGCCTGGTCCGCGATCGTGGCTGAGGGCGCATCACCTCGTTCAAAGGAAGCATTTATGGCTGATCTATACACCTGCAGCTGCGGTAATCAAACCTGGGAGATCTTCGACACGGGCGTACGTTGTGCGACGTGCAAGACCGAGTATGTCACCCAGCACACCCCGGTAGGAGAATTCAACCACGCTGTCACCGAGGAATTGGAGGAAGCACTGGAAGAGTAACCCACGGCGGTTTTGCCGAGGTGTGCACGATGTTCCACTGCAACCCGAAACCGAAGCGGAATCACGTTTCTGATGCCTACGGGCTACATCGAAGCTGGAGGACCGGGTGCGGCATGGGGCAAAATTCCCGCCAGCACCTGCACCTCCTGCTTCGGAAGGAGGTTTGTGATGCCAACAGTAATTGCTCCAACCCGCATTAAACTGCAAAACATTCTATTCGCCACTGACTTCTCGACATCGGCGCAAACAGTGCTGTCCCATGCTCTGGACCTGGCTCGCCACTACGGCGCCAGGCTGTACACCGTCAATGTTCTGCCTCACATGCCGTTTGTCGAAGCTGCGCAGCCGGATCCCCAGCAAACCATGTTGTTAGCTAATCAACAGCTGGCTGCCTTGATGCGCTCCGCGTCGTTGAAGGATGTCGAACACAACGAACTGATTGAGCAAGGTGAAGTTCCGGAAGTGCTCTCCAAACTGGTCCGCAAGCATGACATTGACCTCATCGTGATCGGCACCGGCGGCCGCAACGGACTAGGAAAGCTGCTGCTCGGCTCGGTAGCGGAGGAGGTCTTTCGCAATACCGACTGCCCAGTGCTCACCATGGGGCCGCACGCTACCCGCTGGAACATCGATGGCAACTTACGGCACATCCTGTATGCCACCGACTTCGGGCCAGAGTCGTTGCACGGACTACCCTACGCCATATCGTTGGCTGAGGAGAACCGGGCTCGTCTCACCCTCCTGCACGTGGCGCCAGAACCTGGTGTTGCTCTGCCGGAGCCAGAACCCGGAGCTATGCCCGTGGTTGACCCGAGCGAGGTAGTGGCTTCCACGGAGAAACAACTCCGCGCCCTGATACCGGAAGGGACCCAGCTTTGGCATGAGCCGGAGTACATGGTCCAGTTCGGCCCCGCCGCTGAGACGATTGTGAGAATTGCCGCACCGACAGTCGATATGATCGTGCTGGGGGTGAAACGGCCAGTGGCTTTGACCAAACATCTGGGCGAGGGTGTAGCGTACAAGGTCGCCTGCGAAGCGCCCTGCCCGGTGCTTTCGGTGGGTGCCCGGTACCACGTCTGACGCGTGCGATCCGGCCCCTATGAGGACATCCGGAAAGGCGTGACATTGCGCGATGGCGCGGTGAATTGCGCTTCTGGGTGTCCTCTTTCTCTGCTTGCTCTGATCTCTACCCACGATTCTGCGCCGGTGTACGCGCTTTTCTTCCGCCGGGGCGCTGTAGATGCTCCAAGATAAT
>PLBW01000169.1:9938-22009 GCA_003135475.1 Acidobacteriaceae bacterium | reverse complement strand
GCGCTGGAAGGGTGAACGAAAATGTAGAGATGCCCGCCCGCGCCAATCTTGATCTCGTCGGAGACCAGGCGCGTTCCCGAAGATTTCAGCCGCTCGACGGTGCCGGCCAGATCGCTGACGTGCAGCGCGACATGGTGCAGGCCTTCGCCGCGTTTGTCGAGGAACTTTCCGATGGGCGAGTCCGGCGAAGTCGGCTCCAGCAACTCCAGGCGGCTTTCGCCGATCGGCACCATGGCCAGCCGCACCTTCTCCGCTTCCACGGTCTCTTCCGGCATCACTTGCAGGCCGAGCTTTTCGTAGAACTTCCTGGCCTCCGCCAGCGACTTCACCGCGATACCGAGATGATCAATGTGATTCATTCTGGCTTCCCTAAATTGTCGATGATCTTCTCCACCAGAGAATACGGGTCGCGCTTATGTTCGGCAACCTCCGCGGCATAGCGCGTGGCCTCGCCTTCGCTGAGGTAATACGCCAGCACCCGCTGGAAAAGCGCGTCGCGCAACATCTCGGCGATGCGCTGGCGCCAGTTGTCGATGCGGCGGGCACGGGCGCGGCCGTCCTGCTGGAGATAAGCGCGATACTTTTCGATTGCCGCCAGCAATTCGGCAGTGCCAGCACCAGTGCTGGCCACGGTCTTCACGATGGGAGGCGTCCAATTGTCGTTGCGCACGGCCAGCGCTTCGGGGCCCCCAGCACGCGCCGCATTTGCGCGTGATGGGGTGATCGCCTGCATGGCGCGAATCTCGCGCTCCACCCGCTCGGCGCCCTCGCGGTCCGACTTGTTGATGACGAAGATGTCGGCGATCTCCATGATGCCGGCCTTGATGGTCTGCACATCGTCGCCCATGCCGGGCACCAGCACGACGACGGTCACATCCGCGAGGCGCACGATGTCCACCTCGTCCTGGCCGACACCAACGGTCTCGATCATGACAATATCGCGGCCGCTGGCGTCGAGCACCGTCGCGACATCGGCAGTGGTGCTGGCCAATCCGCCAAGCGAGCCGCGCGTGGCCATGCTGCGGATGTAAATTCCGGGATCCGCGTGGTGCGATTGCATGCGAATGCGATCGCCAAGAATTGCGCCGCCGCTGAATGGGCTGGTGGGATCGACCGCGACGATGCCAATGGTCTTCCCTTGCTTGCGGTAGGCGTGCGCGACCTGGTCCACCAGCGTGCTCTTGCCCGCACCCGGCGAGCCCGTCATGCCCAGCAGTACGGCGTTGCCGCTATAGGGGAACAGCGCCTTCAGCAGTTCGGTGGATTGCGCGCCGTGATCTTCGACGACGGAAATGCCCCGCGCCAAAGCCCGCGGCTCTCCCGCGCGAATTCGTCGGACAAGTTCCTGGATGTGGCTGTTCGAGGTCAAAGGTCAGGTACCAATAGACAAGATTACCAGCAGGCGAAGGAGTCGCGGACGATTCTTCGCAAAATGCAAAACCAACTCGACGCCATCCCATCACCAGCCATATCTGCTATGCGATGTGTCGAAGCGGATGTAAGCTAAGGTTGATTCCTGCTCGAGTTCACGGCAAGAGTATGCAACGTGCTCTGCGAAACGCGCTGCTAATCATTTTTATTGTTGCCTCGCTGTGCCTTGCCTGCCCGATTGCCTGGGCGGAAAGCGGCATCCTTGTGGTACACGTTGCGGACCCACAGGGTCACCCTGTTGTCGGACTGGTGATTGGCGTGATTGAGGATGGCGGATATGCGAAGACGGATTTCCAAGGCAAGGCTCGCATTAGGTTAGGGTCAAACACGCAGGAAGACAGCTTGGTCTCTCTGCAGATTGTGGCATGTCCTCCGGGCACTGACTTGGGGATAGCCAATCCTTGGAACGGCCAAAAGGTACCGGTTCCATCGTTCAAATCAGACAGATCGGTCGAAGTGGTGGTCATGAACAGTCGTGATCTTGCAGCAATGAGAAACACCACGATTTCGGTAACGCTCACTGCAAAGATAAAGATTAAGAAGCCCAATGTCCCAAAAAAAACAAATAAGTAACTTGCCAAGTTTCTGCCTAAGTCCTGCGAGCGCGACTAATGCGGTGCTCGTTGTTGTACTCACCGCGTTGTGCCTCGCCTGCCCGATTGCCTGGGCAGAAACCGGTTTCCTCGTGGTTCAGGTAAAAGACGTGGAGCGGCGTCCGATTGCCGGCCTGGAGATTGGAGTCGAGGGTGACAGCGGATCAGCCGTCACTGATCTCAGGGGCAAAGCCCGCATCAGGTTGGCGGCATCGATCAAGGAGGGCAGCACGGTCTCGTTAAGGATTTTGAAATCTCCGCCGGGGCAAGACCTGGTGATGGTCTCACCATGGGACTCCCGGATCCTGATTCCCTCATTTGAGAACGGGCCGGACAACTTTGTGGAGGTGGTGGTGGTTCAGCGCGCGAGCCGTGCAGTCTTAGACAGCGGCACGGTTCTGGCGGCAGTGTCGCGGATCATCAGGGCAAATACTCCCAGTAGCGCCGACAAGCAAGCCGCGCAGGGGAACCCAAAAGCGAATCTCGAAGTTGTCGCCAGGCAATTCGGCCTCAGCCCCGAAGATCTCGATAAAGCCATAAAAGCTTGGGGCGCGAAGGCCACCGATCCCTATGAAACGGGCCTGGCGGCTTTGTATGAAAGAAATTACAGCAAGGCAACCGCTGATCTGCAAGACTCGCTGAAGCAGCGTAAGGAGAAATTAGTAGCCGGCCAAAACGCCGTCGCTGATGCCGCGTTTTTCTTGGGTTTCTCTCTCTATGAGCAAGACAGATACCAGGACTCGGCAGTGGCTTATCAGGACTGCCTGCAAATCAGACAGGATGATGCAACTGTTCTAAACAACACCGCGGTCAGCCTACAGAAGGCGGGCGACTACGCGGCTGCCGAGTCGCTCTTCCGGCGGGCGCTGGCAATCCGAGAGAAAACGTTGGGTTCGGGTGACCCGGAGGTAGCAACCAGCCTCAACAACTTGGCAGAACTGCTTCAGGACAAAGGGGATTACGCGGCTGCCGAACCATTTTACCGGCGAGCTCTCGCTATCGACGCAAACGCACTGGGGCCAGACAGTCCAGACGTAGCGAGAGACCTCAACAGCTTGGCTGGTCTGCTTTACGTTAAAGGGGACTATGCGGCGGCCGAGCCGCTTTACCGTCGGACTCTGGCGATTGACGTAAAGGTGCTAGGGCCCTATCACCCACTGACCGCGCAAACTCTCAACAATCTGGCCGCGATGCTCGAGGCTAAAGGCGACTACGCTGGAGCAGAGCCGCTCTTCCGGCGAGCCTTGATGATTGATAGGAAAACTCTGGGACCGGATCACCCCTCTGTAGCTACGGACCTAAGTAATTTGGCTGCGTTACTTTACCGCAAGGGCAGCTACGCGGAAGCCGAGCCGCTTATGCGGGAAGCGTTAGCGATGCAGGAGAGCACGGTGGGGCCAGACAATCCACAAGTAGCGACAAGCCTCAACAATTTAGCCTTGCTGCTTAGGGAAAAGCACGACTACGCGGGAGCCGAGCCGCTGCTGAGGCAGGCCTTGGCGATCCGCGTGAAATCGGTGGGGCCCGATCACCCGGATGTGGCAAACAGCCTCAACAACCTCGCAATGTTGCTGTACACCAAAGGCGACTATGCAGGAGCTGAGCCTCTCCTGCGGCGGGCGCTGGCGATCGACGAGAAGGCACTAGGACCCGATCACCCAAATACACGGCAAGTCAAACAAAACTTGGATAACTTTCTCCAGAAATCCGCCCAAGCCGCCGCGCCAAAAGCAAAGAACTGACCCGTTCCGACTTAGGCCGCGACTGCCTTGGCGGCGCGTGCGGCGGGACGCGAACGCTGCTGCTCCTGCACTTGCAGCACGATGTCTGCCAAGACGATAGAGAACGCCAGACACATATACACCACGGTTTCGACCGCCGCAGGCCCCATCTTTTCCAAGCCGGTCACGCCCAGAACCACACGCGCTCCTACAAAGACCCCAGGGCCCACGNNCAAAGGCGATCCCGGTGGTCAGCATCCACAAGCTGCCGTGCGCCACGGCGATCATGCTGAAAAAACGCGGAGCTCCCAATCGCTCTTGTAAGGCCGCGATATAGATCCCGAGCGGACCGGCGATGAACGCGCCCGCAACGTAAACCCTTCCTGCGACGCGATGCAGTTTCGTATAGCGCTGGCGTAGCCGGTCGGAGAACTGCATGGGAGCAAGCACAAACGCGCACGCTCCGGCCACCCCGTGCGGCAACAGCCACCATTTAAACGGCTGGTAGTGCTGCCACACCGGGGCGTTCAGATTCACCAGGAAGCTCTCGTTGTGGCCGAGCACATAGGCCACCATCAGCCCAAACAGCCCAATCAGCAGATACTTCGGTTTGAACCAGGACACAGGTTGGACAGTCAGCGATGCAGTTGACATGGGATCCTTGAGGAGATTGAAGTGATTGAGCGAACACTATACACGAGTTCAGACTCAAATTGAGTGGGAATTGCGCTCTAGAGCAGTTCCGCAATAGATGTGTCCGGTTTGCACGGGTAGTGCGGGCCTTCAGGCCCGCGTATAGGGCAAGAAGAAAAATCGCTGAAGCGCCGCACTACCCGTGCGGGCGGATGCACCAATCCCGGAACCGCTCCAATGTGGGCCGGTACAAGAGCCGGTTCTGGATTGTGACGAGAGTCATTGACGTGCACCAATACGATCTGCTGAGATCGGCCTGTTACTGCTTAGACTGCGTTTCCGAGAATTAGGGAGAATCGCATGGACACACTTTCCCGAAGCTGGGACCTTCTCGGGCAGAGCTTCGCGGTCTTAAAGTCGGACAAGGAACTGATGTGGTTGCCGGTTCTATCGGCAATGTTCTGTCTGGCTGCGGCGGCGATCATCCTCGGTATCGGACTGATCGTGGTGATGCCTCCCGGACCCTTTCCCCACGATGTTGCCCAGCAAAAACTGCTGGGCAAAGCCATGGCGCCCTTTATTTTCCTGTTCTACTTCGTAATCTATGGCCTCGCGATTTACTTCAATGTAGCGCTGGTCAGCATCGCGTCAAATCGGCTCGCCGGCGGCCACGCCACCTTGAATGATGGCTTGCAGATTGCATGGAAGCGCAAGTGGAGCATTCTTCAATGGGCGCTGCTGGCCGCAACGGTGGGCATACTCCTGCAAATGCTGGAGCGCGGCTTGAGTGTTCTGGGCCGCATCCTTACCCGCATCACCGGCTTCGTCTGGACGCTCGCCAGCTTCTTCGTCGTTCCCCTTCTCGCCGCTGAGGACATGGGCCCCGTCGAGGCGCTCTACAAATCGCAGCAGATATTTCGCAGGACCTGGGGCGAAGAAGTTGCCGGCGGCTTCAGCTTCGGACTTATCTTTTTTCTTCTCACCTTGCCGGGATTGCTTCTCCCGATAATGGGCGCGCGGCTCGGACAAACAGAAATGATGGCCGGCTTCGCCGTCATGGTAATTTACTGGCTGCTTCTGGGTGTCGCCAACTCAGCCGCTCAGGGAATCTTCGTCGCCGCGCTTTACCACTACGCCACCAAACAGGAGGTCTCCGCCGGGTATGACCTCGACGATCTTTCCGGCGCGTGGCGGCCGAAGGTGCGTTGAACTGAGTGCCTGGCGCTCGGACATCTATGCCCAAGGACCGTCGTCGTGGGCAGATTTCTTCATCCCGGACTTAAGGAATGTTCGTGGAAAATTGGTTTTAGGTTGGTGCCGGGAGGGGGGGTCGAACCCCCACGAGGTGATAAGCCTCGGCGGATTTTGAGTCCGCTGCGTCTGCCAGTTCCGCCATCCCGGCCTAATCGAAAGATCGTGGCAGAGCTTAGTTTAGCAGCTTCGCATTTGCAATCGAGTCGGCCCATTCTTGATGTCGTTCAACACAAGCCATTCTTCATAGGCGGATACCGCGCGCTATGCTGTGCATCCTCCCTGTTTTCAGCCATTTGAAGGCGTATGCAAAATATGCGCAACTGCTGGAAAAATGGCAAGTGATCCGAATTTCCTCTTGACATTTTCACAGCCCGGCGTAGCATAAAAGCATCACCTCCGATCCATTTCAGGATCGAATGGGCCCGAGGCCAAGGAAGTGTCACCGCTCCTTGGCAGCGGGCCCATTTAATTTTCCCTGGTTTTAATTTTCTCCGCTCTCGCCAGGTCTTGCAACTCCAGCTCTACGCGCAAGTAGAATTGAGCGACCCTTCGCAAACTTTCAGCCATCCCTGTAATTCCGCTAGCGCCCTCTCGCAGACCAATGCGTGGCGCTGCTTCTTGTCGCGGATGCGGCGGCGCGTGGCTTCGTCGAGCGGCAGCAATAGGTCGAAGGTGATATTGGCGGGCTGGAAATGTTTCGCTTCGGCGTGGCAGATGTAGTTCACCAGCGCACCAAAGGCGGTGGCGCGCGGAGGAGGCGCCGGTTCTGTGTTCAGCGCCAGGGCGGAGGCTTGCATGCCCGCAAGCAATCCGGTTGCGATCGACTCGACATAGCCCTCGACGCCCGAGATCTGCCCGGCGAACAGCACGTTGGGATGCTGCTTCATCTGCAAGGTTTCGCGCAGCAGTGTGGGACTGTTGATGTAAGTGTTGCGGTGAATTTGTCCGTAGCGCAGGAACTTCGCATTCTCCAGGCCGGGGATGAGGCGCAGGATGCGCGCCTGCTCGCCGTACTTGAGGTGGTTTTGGAAGCCGACCAGGTTGTAGGAGTCGGCGCGCAGATTTTCCTGGCGCAACTGCACCACCGCATAGGGAGTGTGGCCGCTGCGCGGATCGCGCAGGCCAACCGGCTTCATCGGCCCGAAGCGCAGAGTGTCGCGTCCGCGGCGCGCAATCTCCTCGATGGGCAGGCAGCTTTCGAAGTAGTTCAGCTTCTCCCAATCCTTGGCGTCAACCGAGTGCGCTTCCAGCAGCGCGTCGAGAAAGCGGTCGTACTCTTCCTTCGTCATCGGGCAGTTGATGTAGTCGGCGGTGCCCTTGTCGTAGCGCGCGGCCATATACACCCGCGACATGTCGATGGAATCGGCCTCCACGATGGGACTGATGGAATCGTAGAAATATAATTGCTGGCTGCCGCTCAAGCGCAGGATTTCACGCGTCATTGCCTCCGAGGTGAGCGGTCCGGTTGCCACAATCGTGATCGCAGCGTTCTCGTCGATGGCCGTGACCTCTTCGCGCACCACCCGGATGAGCGGATCGCGTTCGATGGCAGCCGTTACCGCCTGGGAAAATTTATCGCGGTCCACGGCGAGCGCGTGCCCGGCAGGGACCGCGGTCTGGCGTGCGATGTCTATCAGCAGCGAACCGGCACGGCGCATCTCCTCTTTCAGCAGCCACGGTGCGGTGTTCTCGGTGTCGGACTTCAGCGAGTTGGAGCAGACCAGCTCGGCGAAGTTTACACTCTGGTGCGCGGGCGTCGAGCGCAGCGGCCGCATCTCGAACAACTCCACAGCGACGCCCCGGCGGGCGCATTGCCAGGCGGCTTCCGAGCCGGCCAGTCCGGCGCCGATGATGCGAATGGGATTGGGCATTCAGGTAAGGCTGATGGTTATGGAACATGCCGCAGGTACAGAAACCTCGCATCCGCAAAGCCGGCAGTCACGGGCGCTGGCCAAGCAGGTTTCCCCCGCGACGACCTAGGTGTCCAAGGGGCGCAGCTACGCCAACGGCGAACGTCCAGGCGGGCAGTGAGGATTACTCGCCCTAAGGGTTGAACTTGACGTTAATCTGCGTTTCGGCTTCGACTGGTTGCCCATCCAGGTAATAGGGTTTGTAGCGCCACTGTTTCACAGCGTCCAGGGCTGCTTGGGTCAGCATGGGAGGGCCGCTTAACGCGTGCAGGTTTCGCACGCTTCCATCCTTCCCAATTAGAGCCTGCAAGACCACGGTTCCCTGAACGTGCGCCTGCCGGGCCTGCGTGGGGTAGCTCGGCGTGACTTGGTGGACCAGCAGACCCTGTGCCACCCCGGAGGAAACCTGGACCTTCTGTGCGAGCTTGGGCTGGGCTGTCGGGATGCTGCTGATCACGCTGCTTGGAGCCTTGTTTGACAAGCCGAGAACCGGCACTTCGACTGCTTCAACAGGCGTCGCTTCTTCCTTCCTGGCTTCGTTTTTCGCGACCGTCAAAGGAGGTTGCAACACTGCATTGTTGGGCTTGCCAGCCTGCGTTTCGGGCGCGCCGGGGGTAGCTGGCTTGGCAGTGGCGTTCTGGTCCTTCGGCTTCGCTTGTTTATCGGCCGGCAGCTTGGCATTCGGATCGGTGGCCGTTAGGGGTTGGTCCTGAACCTGGTTCTGCGGATTGCTTTGCGTGAGGTCAGGAATTTTGCGCTCGCTGGCGCTAACCGAAGCACTGCGAATATGGTTCCTGTGCGACCTCCACATTATGGCTCCCACCACAATAAGCACTAGCACCGCCGCAACGGCCAGCAGCATCCGCGATTTCCCCTCAAAAAGCTCTTGAACTCTGGTCCTGATCTCGGAAGTCGTCGTGGGTGCGTCGCTGGTTTCGTGGAAAGTCTCTGCGGTGAAGACAGACTCAACCCGATGGTCAGGGATCGCCGCCTCGGCGCTGGCTTCGCGGAAGACCTCCGCGGTGACGGGCGGCTCGACGGCATGCTTCAAGCGACGGACCGGATCAGTGACGAGGCCCTTTATGCTGTTCAGCAGCGCACCCTTCTGCGCCGGCGTCCCTTGAACCTCTTCTTCGGTCGGCGCTGGAGTGACATAGTCTGCGGTGAGCGTATCCGACTCGATGGCCGAGTGAGATGGCTCATCGAGGGAATGTGAAACTTGCGGCACGCGGCGCCACTTGGAGGACTTCCTTGCCTTTAATTTAATCGGTATGGGTCCCGACGACACCATAGTTTCTTCAAACCCGTTTGTTTCCGCCCGGGATGGTTCTTGATGCGTTTCCGGCCAGGATGGTTCTGGGTGCGTCTCCGGCGGGGATGGTTCTTGATGCGTGTTATCGGCAGAGCTTTCCGCTTCCGACGGTGTCTCCGGAGTAGGCAAGCCGGCAGCTATCCACATGTCGGGCTCTAGATTGGCAACAAAATCATCGAGATGTGCAAATCCCTTCCGCAGCGTCTGAAGCGATTCCGCGTCCTCCGGCTCTGTCAAGCCACACGCCCACCCGACCCATTGGTCTGCTTCCGGACCCGGCAGGGTTGGCGGTGCTCCCGTGCCCTCGACCTGGGATCGCAATTCGTTGATCGCTTCCTCACGGAGCTGATTCAGTTGGGTTACCCGGAAGGCCCGATGGTGCACAATGCTACCGCGCTCCAACTCCGTCGCGAGAGCCAAGAGACGGGAGCGCAAATTCTTCTGGGTTTCTTCCTGAATGAGTGCCTCAAGTTCCGCTTGCTGCTGTATTGAGGGGTCGGGCACCGTCCACATGCCGGGCTCTAGATTGGCCACAAAATCATCGAGCTGTGCAAATCCATTCCGCAGAGCCTGAAGCGATTCAGAATCTTCCGGCTCTTTCAACGCACACGCCCAGGCGACCCATTGGTCTGCTTCAGGGCCCGGCAGAGGTTGTGCTGCTCCCCCCGAACCGGCCTGGGAGCGCAATTCGTTGATCGCTTGGTCACGCAGCTGATTCAGTTCATTTACACGGAGTGCCCGGCGGTGGACAATACTACCGCGCTCTAACTCCGTCGCGAGAGCCAAAAGACGGGAGCGCCGTTGCTCTAAATTCCTTGCCTCTACAGTTTTCCGTATCTCCTCAATGAGTGCGTCAAGTTCCTCGCGGTTCTGCCATGACGCCTCGGGCAGCTCCGACAATACCAACTCACGCACCGTTCGAGCAGATTCTGCGGCCAGGTTAAGCTGTTCGATGACTTCTGCGATGTCGATGGATAGGCCAGCATTGAGTTTTCCCAAGCTTTCACAAGACAGAGTCAAAGAGTCGTCCAGAGACGCAAGCGCAGGAGGCCAGAATGAATTCATGTCAAGCTCCTAAACCGCAGTTTCCGTTTTGACTACCCACATGTCGGGCTCTAGATTGGCAACAAACTCATCCAGATGTGCAAATCCATTGCGAATAGTCTGCAGCGATTCAGCATCGTCAGGCTCTTTCAAGCAACATGCCCACTCGAGCCATTCGTCGGCGTCAGGGCCCGGCAGAGGTTGCGGTGCTCCCTTCACCGCGGCCTGGGCTTGTAATTCGTTGATCGCCTGGTCACGGAGCTGATTCAGTTGCTTTACCCGGACGGCCCGACGGTGCACAATATTGCCGCGTTCCAACTCAGCCGCAAGACCCAAAAGACGGGAGCGCAGTTGCTCTATATTCCTTGCCTCTACACGTTTCTCTATCTTCTCAAGGAGTTCGTCAAGCTCCTGCCGGTTCTGCCATGAGGCCTCGGGCAGCTCCGCCAATATCAGCGCCCGCAGGTTTCGAGCAGATTCTGCGGCCATCTTAAGTTCCTCGATGACTTCGGCGACGTCGACTGCTTTGGCAGCCCTGAGTTCTTCTACGCTTTCACCGAGCAGGGCCAAGGTATCGTGCAGGGATGTAATTGTGGAAGGCCACAATGAACTCATGTCAAGCTCCTAAATAGGAATTTTCCCTTTTTGGCTAACAACAGCCGAATATTATCTCACTGAAGGGGTAACTTGTCAGTGATCTTGCTCACACCCATCCGACGCCCGCCCCGTCCGCCGCACGCTGCCGAGGGCTCCGCCCGCCGCTGCCCAGCGCGCGCTCCGACCGCTCTACGCGCTCCCGCACGCCCTCGCGCCCGATTACTACTTGGTTATTTGAGGAGACCGATTTCAGATCGCTCTCCCCCCTTTCCCTCGGTAGCGGTGCCGTTTGAAAGTGCTCAGCAAAAAGCTCAGCCCGTGAGGTGAGTCACAGGCTGAGACTCGCTCGGAGGGAAATCATCGGAAATTGCCGGGAACGCCTTCTCGGGGTATCTCCTCTGAGGATCTCTGCGGGGTAACCTGCCCTACCGCATACCGATGCACACTGCGCACACCAACAACAATACCGCTGCCATCATGTACAGACAAGTTCCGAACTCTTGGGAAATCAACCAAGTGGCGGAACATGATGCAATTATGTGCGTGGTTCAGATGACTGTCTATGACGGCGGTCAGCCCCGGTGCACGAAGGTAATCGGGAAAAATGGTTACTGTTGATCGCTGCCTGTGACGGCTCCCCCGGTTTGACCCGTGATTCTCCGCCTGTTAAACTGAGCTTTTCCCACCTTACAACACACCAGATAAGGACTCTTCGTGCGCAGTTACACTCGGCATCAACTTAAGCAGGACTCGTTCAGGACATCGACCACGGAAACCATCTCCTGGGCGGTAGAGCACCGTTCCAAGGTCACGGCCGCTGTGGTAGCCGTAGTGGTGATTCTCGCCGTTCTCATTGGCGGTTGGGCCTACGTAAACTATCGCGACCAGCAGGCCAGCAGCGAATTGGCGGGAGCCATTCAAAAATACAACGCTCCCATTCGCCCACCCGGCACCCCGGCAACGCCGGACATGTTGAGCTTTGGCTCCATCCAGGAACGCGCCAAGGCCAGCAATGCCGAGTTTACTCACATTGCCGACAAGTACTCCTTCACCCAGTCCGGACGAGTGGCCCGCTACTTCGCCGGCATAACGCTGCACGAGATGGGCGACAATGCCGCCGCGGAGAAGGACCTGAAAGACGTGGGCGACAGCCGTTACAAAGAGATCGCCAGTCTGGCAAAGTTGGCCCTGGCTTCCATTTATCACGACACCAACCGCGATCCCCAGGCCATCGAAATCTACAAGCAACTGGCCGACCATCCAACCCTTTCCGCAGGCAAGACTACGGCACAATTTCTGTTGGCCTCGCTCTACGAGGAAGATAATCAGCCCGACCAGGCCCGCAAGCTCTATCAGCAGATGGCGAAGGAGAACCCCTCCAGCCCGGCAGCACAGATGGCTAACCAGCGATTACAGGCCCTTAAGTAATAACCGAAGTCTCTAGCCCGCCTTACTAAGAGCGCAACCGAACCGGCGTGTCCAGCTACGGCGCGAAGTAGCTGGAGATGTCGAGGATCAGTTGCGTGAGCCCGTTGGCAAAGGCATCGACCTTGCCGTTGTTAGTGGGCACGATGGC
>PLBW01000169.1:0-9913 GCA_003135475.1 Acidobacteriaceae bacterium | reverse complement strand
CCGCTGAAGGGCTGCCCGCTGCCCACGTGGCGGGTGTCGATGACCCGGCAAGGCGCCACCGCATAGAGCGACAGCCCGCCCGTCCCGGCCGGCGCGAAGTAGCCGTTGATATCAATTACCAATTGAGTGTCATCGGTCGAGTACACGGAGATGTCTCCGCCCGTGCCGGCGGGCACAATGGCCGCATTGGCCACGATGGTTCCCGTCTGGTCATTCAGGGTTGAGACCACCGGCTGGGACTGGCCTGTTGGCCACACGGACAGGTAGCCCACGGAATGGCCTCCGGGCACGACGGTGAAATTGAAAGAATACGCCGTCGGGCTGACCCCGGAGGGAATGCACGTGCTATTCAGCACCGGAAAATCACGCGGCGTAAGGGCAAACAGTTGCGGCGGACCCAGACCTTGGGGGAAGTCGGACTTGCGCGTGTCGGCGACGCGACAGGGTGGCAGCGGATAGAAGGCGTAGGTGGAACCAGACACTGGCGCGAAGTAGCCATCGATGTCAAGGATCACATCGGTGGTGTTGGTGACGTACACACTGACCTCTCCGCTGCTGCCCGCCGGCACGATGGCGGCATCGGCCTTGACCCGACCATCAACGGAGTTCATGGTCGAAACCACCGGCTGGCCTTCGCCCGTGGGCCAGATGGTTAGATATCCCAGCGGGCCATGGGGCACGACTGTGACATTCAGCGAATACGCGGCCGCGTCGCTTGGAATGTTGCAGCCGCCCTCCTGCAGAACCGGGAAGCTCCGCGAGCTTCCACCTTGAATCGGACCGCCAGTCCGACGGGTGTCAACCAAACGGCAAGGAGTGACGGCGACGAATTGCAGGGGCGATGGAGTCGGATTAACCAATTGCGATAGCCCGCCGCTGCTACCGGAATAGTTCGTATCGCCGGAGTAGGTCGCCACGATGGCGTCCGTCCCCACCGCCAGCGTCGAAGTCATGCAGACCGCGGTAAGCGAGGAAGTAAGCGGCACTGCCGTGCAGCCGGAAATCGCGGTGGCGTTCGAGGTGAAGCTCACCGTGCCCGTCGGCGCTGGCGGCCCCGCCGGACTAACCGTCGCAGTTATGGTCACCACGTCGCCGAACGTGGAAGGATTGGGCGAACTATCAATGAGTACGGAGCTGCCGGATCTGAATGCTGCGGTGACGGAAAGACTTTGATTCATCACCAAATTACACAGCCCGGTTCCAGTGCAGGCTCCACTCCAGCCCGCGAAGCTCCATCCCTGTGCGGGGCTCGCATTGAGCGTCACCGGCGCACCGGGAGGGTAGGAATGACTGCACGTGCCCGGACAGTTGATGAAGCCGTCGGTGCTGGTGACCGTGCCGTTGCCACTAACGGATACGGTCAGGGAATAGGTGATCGGTCCAAGGGAAAAACGAAAAACTGTGCCCTCGCTGTACTGGCCGCCAGAGGAGGTTGTGCCATAGAGATTCCCGTCGGTGGCTTGGATCATGCCGGAATAAGGGAAGCCGCCATCCGAGAAGTTGAAGCGAAATAGCACAGTGAAGCTACCGCCCGGGGTAATTTTGAAGATCGTTCCTGTGTCAGCGGAGGTTAGGCCGTAGAAGTTTCCGTCACTGGCCTGCACCAGCCCGCCTTTGGGCCCGTACCCGTCAGATCCGGGGACAAAGAAGTGTAGCGTGGTGAAGTCTCCGGCTGGGGTGATTTTAAAGATCGCGCCGGAATTCTGGGGTCCGCCTCCGGACACGGTCCCGTAAAAGTTGCCGTCGCTGCCTTGCACCAGCGGAGAGTACGGGAAGGCACCGTCAGAGTTGTCAAAACTATGCAAGGTTGTCAGCACGCCACTCGGAGTGATTTTGAAGACGGTGCCGTTGGACCCCTGGGCCCCGCCGCCAAGCGTAGTGCCATAGAAGTTCCCGTCCGTGCCTGCTACCAGTCCGGCGTAAGGGGAAAGTCCGTCCGCGCAGGCGAGCTGCTGACAGAAGCTGTAAAGGGTCGTCAGTGTCTCGCTGGGAGTGATCTTGAAGACGGTTCCTCCGTTAGCGGTTCCTCCCGTGGAGGTAGTTCCGTAGAAGTTGCCGTCACTTCCTTGAACCAATTGCCCGTAGGCATTACTCCCGTCCGCGCCATTAAAGTTATGTATCGTTGTCAGCACGCCCGCTGACGTTATGTTGAAAACCGTCCCACGTCCGCTGGTGCCCTGAGCTTGAGTAGTGCCGTAGAAATTTCCGTCGCTGCCTTCCACGACCCCGCCGTAAGGGACAGAGCCGTCGCCGCCTGATCCGAAGCTGTGCAATGTGGTCAGTGCGCCTGCGGGCGTGATTTGGAAGACCGTACCGATCTGATGGGCTCCTCCGACGGAGGTTGTGCCGTAGAAGTTTCCGTCCGTGGCTTGTACCACCGGGGCGTAGGGTGTCATACCGTCAGGGCAGTTGATTTGGGCGCAGAAGCTGTACAACGTGGTCAGGGTTTGCGCAGGCGCCGCAATTGCTGCGGCACAAAACACAAAGACGATGCAGGCCATTTTCGATAAGCTAAATCTCCTCACACTGCCTCCTTTCCTGTTGAGCCGGGCTCATCTTTCGCGGGGTCTCATTCGCGCATCGACGTACCGGCAACCAGGCGCGTTGCCGCAAGGAAGCAGATTGCCGGACCGATTGCGTAGCTGCTGCGGATAGTAGCACGGTTACAACGCCAAACCGACCTTCTTCTCCGTTTCAGCGAATCAAGTGCGCACGAAGAAGTCCGGCAACAAGTTAGATCTGCCACCACCAGCCACTCTCCGACAGGCGAAAGATCTTCGCTTGCATGGGATCCCATGGCGACGAGTAAACTGTATTCGCATGACCCTGTTCGAAGCCCAACCCTACGATCCGGCGCGCGCCCGCAAGAAGCGTCTGGTGATCCTCGCCATCATCGGCGGCGTCATCGTGATCGGACTCCTGTGGTGGATGTTCCGCTTCTGGCCGGAAGAGCATGCCGTAAACCAGTTCTTCGATGCGCTGCAGCAGCAGAATTACGAGCAAGCCTACGCCGTCTGGATGCACGATGCGGATTGGAAACAGCATCCTGACAGGTATTCACGTTATCCGTACAACGACTTCCTCAAGGATTGGGGACCGAGTGGCGAATGGGGCATCATCAAAAGCCATCACATTGACGGCACAGCGGTGCCGAAGGGCTACAGTGGCTCGCCGTTTGCTACCGCCAGTGGAGTGGTTGTAGTGGTCACGGTCAACGACCGGGTCAGCGACAAAGCGCACATCTGGGTGCAGAATGACGACAAGACGTTGGGGTTCTCGCCGTACTAGCCGAGAGTGACGAGCAATCCGCGCCTAATCTGGTTTCGCCGACTCCGCGCTGAGGTGGCTCACCGTCTTCTGCAGTGAGGCTTCGTCTTCCACGTTGACGCAGGAGCGCGAGCGGTCAATCTGGCGCACCAGTCCGCACAGCACCTTGCCGGGGCCAACCTCTACAAAGTTGTGCACTCCCAGCGCCGCCAACTCGCGCATCGAGTTGTGCCACTGCACCGCCCCCGTCACCTGGCGTATGAGCGCATCGCGCGCCTGTTCGCCGGTCGTGACTAGACTGGCATCCACGTTGCACACCAAGGGAACTGCGGGCGCGTGAAACGTCAATGCCCGCAAGTCCTCCGCCAGCCTGTCCTGCGCGGGCCGCATCAGCGCACAATGAAACGGAGCGCTCACCGGAAGCAGGATGGCGCGCTTAGCTCCGCGGTGCTTGGCCAACTCGGCCGCGCGCTCCACCGCCGCTTTGTTGCCGGATATTACGGTCTGATCGGGTGAGTTCAGGTTGGCCGCCTGGCAGACCTGTCCCTGCGCCGCCTCTTCGCATACCTGTTGCACCTTCTCGCACGACAGCGCGAGGATGGCAGCCATCGCACCCACACCAACCGGCACCGCCTCCTGCATATACTTTCCGCGATTGCGCACGGTGCGCACCGCATCCGCAAACGATAGGGTACCGGCCGCCACGTGCGCCGAATACTCCCCCAGGCTGTGTCCGGCGACGTAGGAAGGGGTGATCGCTTTTGACTGAAGCACGCGCCACGCCGCGACCGACATGGTCAGAATCGCCGGCTGCGTAATCTCCGTCAGCTTAAGCTGCTCTTCGGGACCTTCAAAGCAGAGTTGCGAAAGTTTGTAACCGAGAGCATCGTCGGCTTCGTCGAAAGTTTCCTTCGCCACCGGATACAGAGCGGCGAGTTCCTTGCCCATGCCAACCGCTTGCGAACCTTGTCCGGGAAAAAGGAATGCGATGGGAGAAGAGTGATGGGTCGTCATGGTTGCTTAGCGTACAAACCAAGGATTAGTGTGACCGCCATTTAAGCTTTCGGCAAGCGCAAATGTCCCTGGAATCGCCAGAACTCAGGAGGGCGTAATTGGATGTTCAAACCGGAAGCCGAGCCGCTTCACCGCGATTGCGGCGCCGACTCATCGCCGGATCTCCATTCACTGAAGCGCTGGCGAACATACGGACCAAGGTCGCGCCACCAGGCACCATGCCAGTTGATGGCGAGAGCCGGAGGCGCTGGACGAGGGCGCAACGCTTCGTAACATTGCCTGGCACGAGCGCTATCTCCCAGGTCGCTATAAGCATGTCCCAGGTTGCCCCATACCTGAGTAGTGATCCGAGTATCCTTCGAAACCGCCAATACCTTTTCGTAATACGGAATCGCCAGCCTGAGGTTTCCGCGCTGATGCTCGACGACGGCTATGCCCAGGTTGACGTCGGGGTCCTCGGGTCTGTCTTGCGCCGCACGATAGAAGTGCGGCAAAGCTTCTTCCAGTTGTCCCAACTGCTGGTATGAGATGGCAATGCCCAACTCGGCCACCCAGTTGTGAGGAGTGACCTGGAGCGTGTGTGTCCATACCGTAACGCTATCCCTCCAATATCCAATCTGACGGTGCGTTATCACCGAGAGGACGGCTAATACCGCAAGACACGTTACCGGCAATACAAATCGGGGAAGGTGGCGATATTTCGCCCAATCAGCCACGCCCCAGCAGATCATCAGAAACAAACCGAGAAAAGCGGTATAGGCATAGCGATCGGCGAGTGCCTCCAGGTGCGGTTGCACCACCAGACCTATCATCGGTACTAGACTTCCCAGGAACCACAACCATCCGACCACCAGGTAGCGATGGCGCCGTCCTGCGGCCACCAGCACACTGATGGCCAGCAAGACCAGCGATGATCCGAATACCTCCCACCATCTGATCGAGTCTCCGCGATACGCGGCCTCAAAAACCAGATGGGCGGGCCAAACCGCCTTTCCTATGTATTGAGCGTACGCGACAATGGCGTTCTCTAACCGAATGGCAAGCGTGTAGGGCCACTTCTGACCGCCGACTACTTGTTGAGCCCACATGGTCAGCACCGCATCGACCGCGGCGATTACGAACAGCGAGATCTTCTCTTTGATCAGCGCAGAGAAACTTTGCGGCGGGAAGACCTCGGCGCCAGCCGTGGAGGAGTCTGGCGCCTTGGGAAACATGCGGCCCAGCGGCCAGTAGTCCCACAGCAACAGAACAAACGGCAGCGTAATCACCTGCGGCTTGGCCAGCAGCCCTAGCACGTACAGACACTCGACAACCGTCATTCGCCGCTCCGCGGGCTTACGGGCGTACCAGCGATACGCACCCAGCGCCAGCAGGAAAAACACGGTGCTGAGTATCGTCTTGCGCTCGGCAATCCAGGCCACGTTCTCAACCTGGATGGGATGTATGGCAAATAGCGCTGCCACCATGAAGCTGCGCCCCGTGAAACCCGTCGCTCGTCTCAGCACCCAGAAGAGCAACACCGCGTTCAGCGCATGCAGGATGACATTGACTTGATGGTGCCGTCCGGCATTCAATCCAAACATCCGGACATCGAAGTTGTGAGAAAAAAAGGTCAGCGGATCGTAATTGGCGACGAAGGGATGAGTGAACGCCCACTTGACGGTTGACCAATGGAGAGCACCGAGGACGTGAGCATCGCCGGTTACGTACATATAATCGTCGAGCTCGAAGAACGGATAGTGGTGAACTGGATAGTAAAGAGCGAATATGGAAAGCAGCAGCACGAGACCGAACAGCAACGTCTGCGGCTCAGCAAAACCGCCCCATCGACGCTGCAGCCACGACGCTTTTTCAGGTAACCGGCTCGCAGAAACCACGTTCCACTCCTGGTGCGCAGAGTATATCCGTAATGGCTCTCCCCTAGGCGAGGAAAAAGCACCATTTCCAAATGGTAATCGATCGGGCGGACGGAAGACCCCGGATCTTACGAGCGCACATGCGGCCCATGCCGTCCCCCAAGACTGCCGTGAACTGGGCAAGCCGGCATTGTCCTTCCTGAGCGAAGCACGTGGCCGTATGATAGCCCAACGCCAGTATTCTCGACCTTCTGAGAGCACGGCGAAACCGGAGGGTCCCAGCCAGTGGGCAAGAAACAGAATCAGCGGTTTCCCTTCTTCCATTCTTGTCTGACGCTGATCGGCGAGCGTCGTGAACTGATCACTCACATGGCCTTGCTGATTGGGTTATCCCTGTTGGTCACTTGGCCGGTACTGATCCATGGCGTTCCCGATCTCTCCCACGATGGCCTTGACCATGCGCGGTGGGCGAAGCAGTTCGCCACCCAGTTTTGGCAGGGCGATTGGTACCCCAGGTGGTTTACCAATGTCAACGGAGGTTTCGGCGGACCTTCCGGCTTCTTCTACCCGCCGCTCACCAGTTACGTCTCGGCTCTGTTCTGGCCACTCGTGGCGGCACGGGACCCCAATGGCTGGCTGGTGGCTGGATATGCAATCGTGGTCGCACAGGTCTTGTCAGGTATCACTGCCTACTTGTGGTTACGATCGATCACTAAACCGGGGGCTGCACTGCTGGGCGCAGGGGTTTATGTGATTGCGCCGTTTCATTTGGCGATCGATGTTTATTACCGGGGTGCATCGGCGGAGCTTTGGGTGTTCGTGTGGTTTCCCCTGGTGCTGTTATCAGCCGAAGGCCTGCTTCGGCACTCCAAGTGGGCGATCCCCGGAGCGGCGGTGAGTTATGGGCTGGCGGTCCTCTCTCACCCCACCTTGGCGCTCTTTTTTGCGCCGATTCCCGTGGCCTATGTGTTTTGCTTCAGCGAAAGAAAGGAACAGATTCGGGCTACAGCCAGGATGGCTGCGGCCCTGATGCTGGGTGTGGCTCTCAATGCGGGATACCTGTTGCCGGCCCTGCTGGACCAAGACAAGGCCTATGTTGCATGGCAGACCATTGGGCACGGTGACTACCAAAACCAGTGGCTGTGGCAGGACAGTCACGAACTTGCTGAGATGGGCCGGTACGTGTACGGCAGAGTGGCGGGAACGACGCACCCGCTTTCCTGGGAAAGCTGGCTCAAGGTGCGGTTCCTGGCGGTCACCTTCGCGACGCTGACGGCCGTCCCAGTATTGTTTTTCGTAATCCGTTTGCTGGAAAAGACCGCCCGGCTTCGTCGCAGCGCCCTGTTCTACGGGGTTGTCGCGGTTCTGAGTTTGTTCTTTATGACCAAATTCAGCGCCCTTATTTGGCGGATGGTTCCGTTTATGAAGTTCCTCCAATTCCCGTTTCGTCTGAATGTCCTGCTGGTTCTTAGCGTCGCGGCGCTGGCGGCGGTGGCCGGCCCCCACCTACTGCAACCAAAGTCCCGAATGATCGGACTGTTGTTATGCCTGGTGGTCGCAGGCTGGCTGGGACTTGACGTTGTTTTTTCCTCGCAAGTGTTCCCCGTCTGGCGAAAATTTACGCCGGACGGGTCGGAACGGACCCGGCAGTTTGTACGAACGCAATTGGACGCTGGCACGATGTGGCCAAAACCGGCCAACCCCGCGCTGGGAGACTTTGCGGCCTTTGACCGGTTTGTGGCGACGCATCCACCGAAAACGGCAGAGCTCGAGGCGCTATCAACCGGGAAAACCAGCGGTACTGCACGAGTCGAAAGCTGGCAACCGCGCCATGTAGTGCTCAAGGTCGAGGCCACGCGAGATTCCCAGCTCACTCTCAACCATTTTTATTACGCAGGATGGCAGGGGCGGATCGACGGCGCCGTCAACGTTCTTACGGTAAGTCCGTCGCCTGATGGTCTCATCCAGTTGGATATTCCGAAAGGTGATTACAACCTCATCATTGAGCTTCCCAAGGACCGGGCGGAAGGCGCGGGCATGGTGATTTCGCTGGTCTCGCTCTCACTGCTCGGCGGTGTGGTGATTTGGGGCTGCCTTCGGAAAAATCGGACAGATCGTGCAGCTTTGACCGCCTGAGGCCGGGAGGCTACACCAGGCCGCTGCCGAGTGGGCCGGCTGTGGCTGCGTCGCTGACGTGATTGTTCAGGTTCTTGCTGGCAGCGGCAATGCGCTCCTGAATCACGTCGTTAAGTTGGCTGTTGGCAAACTCCATCGCAACTCGCACCGCGTTCTTGAT
This sequence comes from Acidobacteriaceae bacterium, assembly GCA_003135475.1. Lineage (GTDB taxonomy): Bacteria > Acidobacteriota > Terriglobia > Terriglobales > Acidobacteriaceae > Bog-257. The sequence continues at coordinate 1,480 of PLBW01000169.1, read as the reverse complement.
GGCGTTCGAGTTGGACGACCCATGGCTGACGATGCACACGCCCTTCAGTCCCAACAGCGGCGCGCCGCCGTACTCGGAATAGTCGAGACGCTTTTTGAAATCGGCAAAGGCCTTGCGCGATAGCAGGTAGCCGACTTGGCTGCTGATGGTAGCTTGCAACGATTGCTTCAGCAGGAAGCGGACGGTTTCGACCATGCCTTCGGAAATCTTCAGCGCCACATTGCCCACAAAGCCGTCGCACACCAGCACGTCGGCCTTCCCGTTGTAGAGATCGCGCCCCTCAACATTGCCCACGAAATTCAGGGGCAGCTCTCGAATCAGCTTGTAGGACTCGCGGGTAAGTTCGTTGCCCTTGCTCTCTTCTTCGCCGATAGAAAGCAAACCGACGCGCGGATGCTCGGCGCTGGGAAACCTTCCGCCAAAAATGCTGCGAAAATAAATATCGCCCATGATGGCGAACTGCTGCAGGTTTTGCGGCTTGGAATCGACATTGGCGCCGACGTCGATGAGGATGGTGGCCGTGCCTTGCGCGGTGGGAAATACCGCGGCCAGTGCGGGACGGTCCACGCCGGGGATCGCGCCCAAAACCATTTTGGCGGTGGCCATGGCCGCGCCGGTGTTGCCTGCGGTAACGAAACCTGCGGCCTTGCCGTCGCGCACCAGGCGAAGCCCGACGCGCAGGGACGAGTCACGCTTGCTGCGCATCGCCTGCGCCGCCTTCTCTTGCATGCCGACGACTTCGCGGGCGTTGACGATGCGAATGGAGAGCCTGCGCCAGAAGGGATGCAGGTCGAGCTCGCCGCGGATCACGTCCTCTTTGCCCACCAGCAGGACTTCCACGTCATAGTGACGGGCGGCGAGAATGGCGCCTTCCACTTCGGGTTTGGGCGCGCGGTCCGAGCCCATGGCGTCAACAGCAATAGTGGTTGGCATGTCTGCCTGTCAGTTGCAAACCTTCGTAACCGTCAAACCGGGGACGCGGTCCAGCCTCAAATTGCGAGTGCGCTGTAGCTTACCGCCCAAGTTTGGCCGGAAAAGGATACCACCGCAACCGCGCTAGCTGGTGCTCTCTGCGACCTCGATGACCTCGCGTCCCTTATAGTAACCGCACTTTGGGCAGGTGCGATGCGGCAATTTGCGCTCGTGGCAGTTGGGGCACTCGGACAACGATTGCGCCGTCAGATGATCGTGGGAGCGGCGTTTGGATGTGCGCGCCTGGGAATGACGTCGTTTCGGATTAGGCATTCAGGACCTCGTAAACAGGACCGCCCGGCCTGGCCGTGCGATCGGAACTTTTAGGTTTGCAGCTTCTTCTTGATTTCGCTCAGCGCTTCCCACCGCGGGTCGCTAAGATGTTGCTCACAATGGCATTGCTCGACGTTCAAATTGCTGCCGCAATGCGGGCATAATCCCCTGCAATCCTCGCGGCACAGCGCCCTGACCGGCGTCGCCAGCAACACCTGCTCGCGCAGCGCATCTT
>PLBW01000178.1 GCA_003135475.1 Acidobacteriaceae bacterium | reverse complement strand
TCGACCGGTGCAATTTCGAAGACTCCCTTGAAGGTGATGGGATCTTCGATCATCCCCGGCCAGATGCTGCCCGTCATGATGTAGTCGTTATAGGCAGCGCGGACGCCATCGCCTCCGCGCGAGTGTCCCATCATACCGGTATTGCTGAAATCGAGATGGCCTTGCAATTCGACCCCAACGCCGGCGGGGGTTCCGCCGTGCCGGTTCCAGGTGCTCAGGTGCTGAAGATGGCGCAGCACCATGATCCCGCGCGCCTTGATAAGACCGCTGTCGCCGGGCAGACCCGGTCCAGCAGTGATGCCGCGATTAGCATCAATGGACGCCACAATGTATCCATAACTGGCCAGCCGAAAGGCCATATAGTCGTACCCGAGATAGCTGGGGGATTCGATATAGCCCGACGGACACATGCCGGTGCCGGTGTAGTCCGTGCTGTCATCGTTCCGGGGATCGCCGGGCAGGCCTGGATCGGGAGTGCCGCATGTTCCGTGGTTGCCGTGCAGGAAAATTATGACCGGATAAGTGCCGGTGAGCGGTGTCGGGTAATACACGTGCGCGCGGACATCAACCTTACAGTCATAGCCTGACACGGGCTGACAACCGGGTAGCACGAGGTCGTCAACCTGGGCCCCAAGATCGTATTCGCCGGAAGCGGTGGGAAGCGGGCCAACGGGAGTGGCATCAGGTGCAACCTGTTGGGCTGCGATATACAAACTGCCGAGCAAGCAAAACAGGAAGGCATAGCGAAGAACGCGGAATTTCATAGGGTCTCTCCTAAGCGGAAAGTTGTGTAGCGAAGAACTGCCTCCGGTCCAATGGAACGGTAGCGCTGAATTTGTCGTTGGAGGTTGCGGAATTTGACTCACATTCGGACGAAGTCATAACGGGTTAATGTGGGCTGCCGGGAATAGAAGGCGCGCTCTGCCAGTTCTCTGTAACAGTACGAAGAAATGTGCAATCCACTCCCGTCGGAAGTGTACTCCGCTAGCTGGCGGTTGCGCTATTCCCTTTTGAAGAAACCCTTCAAGTGCAGTTGCGAAGCAGAGCCCGGTCGGCGTGAAGAATATACCGCAACAGCGGCTGCGAGACTGCATAAAATAGATCTATGGTGACCAATCCCAGTACTCCTGCCTTCCGGCAACCAACTGCGGTGGAACTCGGGTTCAACCGTTTGTTCGGACTCCTGGTCGGCCTCGGCTTTGGACTGAAACACAATTACCTGCTTCAGGTCCGGGGACGGAAAAGCGGACAGCTGTACTCCACCCCGATAAATCTGCTGGAGACCGGTGGCAAGCGGTACCTGGTGGCGCCTCGCGGCCGCACTCAGTGGGTTCGCAATGCGGAAGCAGCAGGCGAGGTTACGCTCAAGAAAGGGCGGTCGCGACAGACCTATGGCTTGTGGCCGGTCGCCGATAGTGAGAAGCCCGCCCTGCTGAAAGCTTATCTGGACAGCTTCAAGACCACCGTGCAGCGCTACTTCCCAGTGCCTGCCGGTTCAGCCGCTGAGCGCTTTGCAAGCATCGCCGCAAACTATCCGGTATTTGAGCTGACACAAAAATAGCGTTTGCGGGCAACAAAACCATCCTCAAAGTGAATCCGGCTTGCCCAGCGCCTCAACAGCAAAACCGGCGGCACGCGGCCGCCGGTCAAGCAAGACTTGGAGAAGCTACCGCTGGCCTGCGCTGGCGATGAAGTCATCGTCGCGCCGTTGCAAGGTCGGACGATCGTCACCATCCTTGCCAGGTTTGCCTTTGTCGCTGTCGGCGGTTTGAGTGCGCCGCAGCGAAGGCTTGGTGTTGTCCTTTTCTTCAATGCCCTTCTTGCGATTCTGCAAGGCCGCCAGCCGGGCCTTTACCTCGTTGAACTCGGAAGTGTTGACGATATACTCCGGACGCGCGGGAAGGACCGCGCGGATCTCTTCCTGGGTCTTGAGAATTCGATCGGGTGTCTGGGGATGAGTGGCAAATGCCTTGGCCAGCGTGCCCGGCTTCTTCTTTTCCTGCGCCTTGATCTTCTCGAAGAAAGAGACGAAGGCCTGCGGATCGTAGCCGGCCTTGTACATATATTGCACGCCAAGGTAATCGGCTTCCGCTTCGAAGCCGCGCGAGAACTTCATAAAGGTCAGGGGCAGCGCCAGGTTCAAGGCCAGACTCGCGCCTTCATACAGGCCCCAACTTCCCACGAAGATCAATGGAATCGAAGCCATGCTCGCGTAGTTGGCGCGCGTCATCTCGCGGGTCGCATGGCGGGCCGCAACGTGCGCAATTTCGTGCGCCATCACGCCGGCCAGTTCGGCTTCATCGTCGGCAGCGAGAACCAGCCCGCTGTTGACGTAAAAGAATCCGCCCGGCAAAGCAAACGCGTTGATGTCGTCGGAGTCGATGACCTTGATGGTAAAAGGCACCTTGGCGTCGGAGTTGCGAACCAGGTTCTGGCCGATGCGGTTCACGTACTCAACAATGACCGGATCTTGGATCATCCGCGCACTCGACTCGATCATCATGGCGTACTGCTTGCCCATCTTGATCTCGGTGTCGTACCCGTACCAGTCCCCAATGCCCTTGCCGGAACCGACCTTGCGATTGCCAATGTCATCGATGTCGTTCTTGCCCTTATCGTGAGTGGCTTTCGGCGCGTCCTGGGCCGAGGCTGGAGTTGATGTGCTGCCGGCAGTGGCAGTCGGATTAGGGCTCGTCTCTGCCGCGGGTTGAGTTTGGTCTTGTGGGTTACTGGGTGCCTGCGCTGATGGCGCCTGCGTTGGCGTGGTGTTCTGCGCGAACGAAGGAACCGCGAGGAGCACACTCAGCAGCATTGCGGTTGCAACGGCGAGAGGGCGTGACTTCATGGAAAACTCCAGTGCCGAACGCTGAGCCACCTGGCCGGGGTGGTACTTTGCGCTCATTATAGACTTGGAGCCGCTTTGTAGCACATTGGATTTCCAGAAACCTTTCGGGACGCCAAGATTTCGTGCGCCGCAAGACCGCAGGGCTCGAACCGCTGAAAGCGGGTTAGAATAAGCGGTCCGCAAGGAGGCCGCCTCGCAAATGGCTACGTCAGCAGATCGGGCAACCCGAAGAATTCCAGTGCAGCACTTCATCGACGGCCTGCGTAAACTCAAGGAGGACGACTTCACTGGAGTCAACGGGACACTGCAATATCTGCGAGAGAATTCGGTTGATCCTGAATCGCTGAAGCCCTATCTGTTCTGGAATGCGCAGCACTATACCCGCAACCTGATTGACAAGACCGACCTTTACGAACTGCTGGCGATCTGCTGGGAGGTTGGCATGGGCAGTTCCATTCACAATCACCAGGGACAGAATTGCTGGATGGCCGCGCCCATCGGTCGTCTTGCAGTGCGGAACTTCCGCCTTCTCTCCCAGGACCTCGCCGCCCATCGTTGCCACATCGTTCCCACCAATGTCGTCGAGATCACACCAGCGAATCCGGTAGCGGTGGATCCGCTGAATCCGGTGCACGATGTCCGCAACCCGCGCGAATGGGGGCAGCGTGCCGTGAGCCTGCACATTTATTCGCGCCCATTCAACTCTTGCATTGTTTATTCCGTAGAGCAAGGCAGCTGTGGCGAAATTGCCCTGAACTACACGTCGATGTATGGGAAGCTGGTTTGAGGCAGCACTCAGCACTCAGCATTCAGAATAGCCAAGAAGGAACTGATCAAGAAGCAAGGTCTGCAGGGGTCTCCTTTTCGCGGAAGATCTTGTTGGCTGACGGCTGAATGCTGAATGCTGAGTGCTGAGTGCTTATCTCCCACGTTTGGGGAATGCGGATCCCTCCGCGCACATTGAATTCCCTAGGTATCGCGCACCTGTGTTCTTATAATTAACGTGGGCGTTTGCCCGGACTCTTACATTCTTTCCTACAGCGAGGCGTAATGACAGTCATTAAGCAGGACGATCTTATCCAGAGCGTTGCCGACGCTCTGCAATACATTTCGTACTACCACCCAGTCGATTTCATTCAAAACCTGGCGCGCGCGTATGAAAAAGAGCAGTCGCCCGCCGCTCGGGACGCGATGGCGCAGATCCTGATCAACTCGCGTATGTGCGCCGAAGGCCATCGTCCCATTTGTCAGGACACCGGCATCGTGTCCGTCTTCCTGAAGGTTGGCATGACGGTGCAGTGGGACGCGACCATGAGCGTGGAGGACATGGTCAACGAAGGCGTGCGCCGCGCGTATCTCCACCCCGACAACAAGCTGCGCGCCAGCGTGCTGGCCGATCCGGCCGGCGAACGCAAGAACACCAAGGACAACACCCCCGCCGTCGTGAACATGACGCTCGTTCCCGGCGACAAGGTTGACGTCATCGTGGCCGCAAAGGGTGGCGGCTCGGAAGCTAAGTCGAAGTTCGTCATGCTGAATCCCTCCGACTCCATTGTCGAGTGGGTGCTGAAGACCGTGCCCACGATGGGCTCGGGCTGGTGTCCTCCGGGGATTATCGGCATTGGCATCGGCGGCACCGCGGAGAAAGCTATGCTGCTGGCCAAGGAAGCTCTGATGGAGCCGATCGACATCCAGGAGCTGATTGCACGCGGGCCCAAGAACCGCGCCGAGGAGTTACGCGTCGAGCTGTACAAGAAGATCAATGCGCTGGGCATCGGCGCGCAGGGACTGGGCGGCCTGACCACGGTGCTTGATGTGAAGGTGAAGGACTATCCCACGCATGCCGCCAACCTGCCCGTAGCCATGATCCCGAATTGCGCCGCCACGCGTCATGCCCACTTTGTGCTCGACGGCTCCGGGGCGGTCGCGCTGAAGCCGCCGTCGCTTAAGGACTGGCCGGAACTGACCTACAATCCGGCGGGCGCGCGCCGCGTGAACCTCAACACGGTCACGCGCGAAGACGTGGCGACGTGGAAGACCGGCGAGGTGATTCTGCTCAGCGGCAAGCTGCTGACTGGCCGCGATGCCGCGCACAAGCGCATGACCGACATGCTCAAGCGCGGCGAACAGCTTCCGGTGGACTTCACCAATCGCTTCATCTACTATGTCGGGCCGGTTGATCCCGTGCGGGATGAAGTCGTTGGGCCTGCCGGTCCCACCACGGCCACGCGTATGGACAAGTTCACTCGCCAGATGCTGAAGGAGACTGGTCTGCTCGGCATGGTGGGCAAATCGGAACGCGGACCGGAAGGTATCGCCGCCATTCGCGATTACAAAGCGGTGTTCCTGATGGCGGTGGGCGGGGCGGCTTACCTGGTCTCGAAGGCCATCAAGAAGTCGCGCGTGCTGGGCTTCGCCGATCTCGGCATGGAAGCTATCTACGAATTCGAGGTCGAGGACATGCCGGTCACGGTTGCCGTCGATGTCAACGGCAACTCGGTACATGACTCCGGCCCAAAGGAGTGGCAGGCCAAGATCGCGGAGATGGTGGAGATCGGGTAAGGGGCGGGCAAAAAATGCGTGCCCTCACGACAAGGCGACCGTCACCGAAATGATTTCCTTGGTTTGGTGATCTGTGATTCTGAGCGAGCCCGGGCCGATCTTGCGCCGGCGAGTCCAAGGACCCCTATTGCGAACCGTGCTCTCTCGCTGCGATAGGGGTTCTTCGACTGCGCTTAGTCGCTTCGCTCCCGCGCTCCGCTCAGAATGACACCCCTGGTGTGCGGTGTTTGCGTGCTTCACGTGAGAGATGGCGCCGAGGTGAATTGACGCGACGTTTCTCCTCCGGCGAACATCTTTCTACCTGAGGACGAAATAATGTCATCCGTTAGCCAGCCCCCCACCCGCACCGAAAAAGACTCTCTCGGTCTGAAAGAAATTCCGAGCCACGTGTACTACGGCATTCAAACGGCGCGTGCGGTGGAGAATTTTCCCATCAGCGGATTGCGTGCTCACCCTTCCCTCATCCGTGCTATCGCGATGGTGAAGGAAGCTGCCGCCCTCGCCAATCGCGAACTCGGTCTGGTGGACGAGAAGACCGCCAACGCCATCATCGAGGCCGCCAAGGAAGTTCAGCAAGGCAAGTGGGACCAGGAATTCGTGGTCGATATTTTCCAGGCGGGCGCAGGCGTCAGCTTCCACATGAACAGCAACGAGGTCATCGCCAACCGCGCCTCCGAGTTGCTGGGCGGCAAGCTGGGCGAGTACAAGCACGTCCATCCCAACGATCACGTCAACTACGGGCAATCGACTAACGACGTCTTCCCCACCGCGATGCGCCTCGCTGCGCTGCTCGAACTGGACAAGCTGTGTCCCGTGCTCGATGGCTTGGTTGCCGCGCTGGAGGAAAAAGGCGAAGAATTCCACAACGTTTTGAAGTCGGGCCGCACTCACATGATGGACGCGGTACCCATGCGGCTGGGCCAGGAGTTTCACGCTTACGCAGGCGCAATCAAGCGCGCAAAGAAATCCATCGAGCAACAATCGGAGCTATTGCGCGAGGTGGGACTCGGCGGCTCGGCGGTGGGCACCGGCATCAACACTCATCCCGACTACCGTGAGAAGGCGATCGCCAACCTGGCACGCATCTCAGGACAAAAGCTGCACGTCGTGGACGACATGCGCTACGCCATGCAGTCGAACCTGGCGATGTCGTCGGTCAGCTCGGCACTGCGCAACCTGGCGCTGGAGGTCATCCGCATCTCCAACGACCTGCGGCTGCTCTCGTCGGGTCCGAACACGGGCCTGGCGGAGATCAACCTGCCCGCGCTACAGCCGGGCTCATCCATCATGCCGGGCAAGATCAATCCCGTGATGGCGGAACTGGCGGCGATGGTTTCGTTCCAGGTTGTCGGCTATGACACCACGGTAGCGTTGGCGGTGCAGGCCGGCCAACTCGAACTTAACGTCATGATGCCGGCCATGGCCTATAGCGTGCTCACCTCGATCACCATCATGACCAACATGCTGCGGCAGCTCACCGAGTTCTGCATCAAGGGCATCACGGTGAACGAAAAGCGCACCGACTACTACGTGCAGAGCACGGTGTCACTGGCTACGGCGCTGAACCCGTATATTGGGTACGCCAAAGCGGCAGAGATCGCCAAGGAGTCGGTGAAGACCGGCAAGTCCATTATCGAAATTGCGCGCGAGCGCGGCGATCTCAGCGAAGAGCAGATCAAGGAGATTCTCGATCCGGCGCGCATGACGGAGCCGGTGCGCCCGCTGGACGCGGCGAAGGAGAGGGAGAGGATCAAGGCAAAGTAGGAAACTCGATGAGCACATCGTCAACTGTCCCGCCCTAGCCAAAATCAGGTTGGAGCGGGGCACCCCAGGTATTGGAAAGCGCGAGGACGTGACGGACGTCATGTGGCACTATTCGGTTGACAGCCTGAGGCGTCAAAATTAGGGTGAAAATAGCTTCCAGGATTCAAGGAGAACATTGCTTAAATGACCGGAATACAATTCATCACCGACGAAAAGGGCCGCAAGACGGCGGCAGTAATCGACCTCAAGAAACACAGGACGCTCTGGGAAGACATCGAGGACGTGCTGGTTTCCCGGTCGCGGCGGCATGAAAAACGCATCCCGCTCTCCAAGGTGAAGGCGGACCTCATCAAGAGCGGAAGGCTCCGTGGCTAGCTACGACGTCGTTCTGACGTCAAGTGCGGAGAAAGAGCTTAAGAAGCTGTCGGGCCAATGGATCGCGCGCATCACTCCGCGCGTGGAAAATCTCGCCTCTAACCCCCGCCCGCCGGGCTGCAAGAAGCTGAAAGGCGGCGATCACGAATGGCGCATTCGCGTGGGTGACTACCGGGTGGTGTACACCATCGACGACGCAAAATTGCTGGTGGAGGTGACGCGCATCCGTCACCGAAGCGAGGTATATGCACGATGACCGCTGCCCCGCCGTCGAGCGCCATAACAGCGACTGCTACTTCTCCCTAGTAAGCCCAGCGCAGCAGTGTCGCTCCCGAGGTGAATCCCGCGCCTACCGCTGCCAATAGCACCAAGTCGCCCTTCTTCAGCTTGCCTTCGTCAATCGCGGTCTGCATTGCCAGCGGGATGGTTCCTGCGGTGGTATTGCCGTAGCGGTCAATGTTGACGATGACTTTTTCGCTGGGCATCTTGAGCCGGTCGGCGGTCGCCGTGATGATGCGCATGTTTGCCTGGTGGGCGATGAAGCAATCCACGTCTTGTCCAGTGAGGCCGTTCTTGCGCAGGACGCGCTCCGTCATCTCCGACATTTTCTTCACCGCATACTTGAATACCTGCTGTCCATCTTGATGAATATAATGCATTTTCTGATCGACAGTTTCGTGCGAAGCGGGGTTCAGGCTTCCCCCGCCCGGCATGTACAGGTACTGGCCTCCCATACCTTCGATGTGGGCCTCGTAGTCGATGATTCCGTCCTCACCCTCTGCCGCCGGTTCCAGCAACACGGCACCGGCGCCGTCGCCGAAGATGATGCACACCGCGCGATCGGTGAAGTCGGTCATGGAAGAGTTCACGTCGGCGCCGATTACCAGCACCTTCTTGGACCGGCCAGACTCGATAAATTGCGCGCCAGCGTTCAACGCATACACGAAGCCTGAGCATCCCGCCGAAACGTCAAAGCCCCAGGTACGTGCGATGCCAAGTTTGTGCTGCACCAGGCACGCCGTTGAGGGATACATCATGTCCGGGGTGACTGTCCCGACTACGATCACATCTACTTCCTGAAGATCGAAGGGGTGCGACTGCACGAGCTTCTTGACCGCTTCGACCGCCAAGTCGCTGGCTGCTACTCCCTTGTCCACCAAGTGGCGCTCGCGGATTCCGGTACGGTCCAGGATCCACTGGTCGGTGGTGTCCACCATTTTTTCCAGGTCCTTGTTGGTGAGGACGCGAGGCGGGACGTAGGTACCCAGCGCGGTAATCTTGGCGCGACGAGTAGTTGGCAATAGAGTTCTCCCGGAAACACTATGATCAATAGGCGAATACGCATTCATTCTGAACGATGCGTGGGGGAAAGTCTATGCGGGGCAGCTCTTAGCTTCTAGCTCTTAGCTTTTAGCAAGCCGAACTCGCTGCCGTTTGCTAAGAGCTAATGGCTAAGAGGCCAAGGGCGAAACAAGCCAGGCGCCAGTTGACCGCTGCACCCGCACTAGCCTGCTACCGTTGCTTCCTTCCGGACCTGGCGGGATTCACAAGATTGCGTTGCGCGGGACCAGCGCCCGACCATTCAATATAACATTCCCACGCGGCGGCGTGCTGCACGCCGGCAAGTGTACGAGTTCAACCTCAACTGCTCTGGGAGCCGCGGAAAACAATGCTAAAATAGAGAAATTGCATGCAGCCAAGAACCGATTCTGTAGCCCTGCTGGACGTTGCTGACACGCTGGTCCGCGCAGACGCGGCGCGCCTTGACGAGCCCGGATTTAATGCCAGTCCCGCGGCCGCTCCCAAGAAAATTGGATTTGTGAGCCTAGGGTGTCCCAAAAACCTTGTGGACAGCGAGGTGATGATGGGTCTGCTTTCCCAAGGGGGAGCGCAGATCACTTCCTGCGCGGAAGACGCCGACATTATCGTCGTGAATACCTGCTCTTTCATCGAGTCGGCCAAGCAGGAATCGGTGGATACCATTCTGGAGATGGCCCAGCACAAGACCACGGGGCGAGCGCAGAAGCTCATCGTGGCGGGCTGCCTGGTGGAACGCTATCGCAACGAGATCCAGAAAAACATTCCTGAAGTTGACGCTGTCGTGGGCACTGGCGAGCTGCAGAAGATTCTCAGCGCCGCAGGAATTGCACCGCCATCGCCTGTCGGTTCTCCATTCGTCATCCTGAATTCGCGTTCCGAGGGTAATGCCCGTGAGGCTGCGGGCCGCTTCTCGAAGGAAGAGTGGGACGGCGCGATTGCCGACCTGCCGAACTATTTGTACGACGAGAACACACCCCGGGTGCTGGCGACTCCGAAGTATTCGGCCTACCTCAAGATCGCCGAAGGCTGCGATCATCCCTGCTCGTTTTGCATCATCCCGCAATTGCGTGGCAAGTTTCGTTCGCGGCGATTCGAATCGGTGATCGCCGAGGCGCAGCATCTTGCGGACCAAGGCGTGCGCGAGATCACGTTGATCGGGCAGGATACGACCTGCTACGGAGAAGATCTGGGTCTGAAAGACGGGCTGGCGCTGCTGCTGGAGCGGTTGGCGCAAATCGAGAAATTGCGCTGGGTGCGCTTCCTCTACGCCTATCCCAACAAGATCACCGGCAAGCTGCTGCAAACGATCGCAGCGCATGAAAAGATCTGCTCCTATATTGACGTGCCGTTGCAACACGCTGCGCCTGAGGTTTTGAAGCGCATGAAACGCGGCGCCGGCGCAGACATCTTCTTGCGCTCCGTCGAGAAGATGCGGCGCGCGATTCCGGGTCTGACGCTGCGTACCTCGTTCATTGTGGGTTTCCCTGGCGAGAGTGAAGACAATTTCGAACAGCTCTGCCAGTTCGTACGCGAGGCGCAATTCGACTGGCTGGGAGTGTTCGGCTATTCCGACGAGGAAGGAGCGGGGGCTTTCGCACTGGCCGACAAAGTCCCGCGGAGAGAGATTGAGAGACGCCGCAAGAAGCTCATGTCTCTGCAGAAGCAGATCAGCCGCAAGAAAAAGCGTGCTCTCGTGGGTCAGCAGTTCGATTTGCTCCTGTCGGGTCCCTCGGCCGAAACAGAGTTGCTGTGGGAAGGCCGAACGGCGATGCATGCTCCCGAGATTGACGGCACGGTTTACGTGAACGATTTTGGCGATCGCGAAGGCATTCGCGAGGGCGAGTTCTATCGTTGCGAGATCACCGAAGCACACGACTACGATCTGGTGGCGCGGATTGTGTAGCAGTGGCCAGTACTCAGTAGCCAGTAGCCAGTTGTCCGTTAGAATCGAGCGTCGATTGCTGCGCCACTTCTCCTGCTGGCCAAGTACGTCGAGTACTTCGCGGGCCCCGCGCGTTCACTGGCAACTGGCGACTGGCAACTGTTTCTACTGGCAACTGACCACTGGTAGCTGACAACTGGTTCCATGACGAAGAAAAAGGTTTGCAGCTTACGTTGCCCAACTTGCAGAAAGATCGTGCTGGCCAACGATGCCGAGTATCCTTTCTGCAGCGAACGCTGCCGCGCGATTGACCTTGGCAAGTGGGCGAGCGGGGGCTATGTCATCTCCACCCCATTGAACGATCCGGAGACCGACGATTCCAACTACCCGAGCCAACGAAGCAAAAAGCCGCAGTGAGCCGGGCCTGATCGGCCCGCCGGCGCCGCGTTGGGCCACCCTGGTCGCCACCTTCTTTGGCGCTGGGCGATTGCGCCCTGGCCCGGGCACATGGGGTTCGCTCGCCACCGTCCTGTTGTGGTGGCTATTGGCCTCGCATCTGCCTCCCGTAGCTCGAATTCCGGTGATCGTACTGTTGATCGCGGGGGTGGTCGCGATTGGCATACCCGCCGCGACCCTGGAAGAGCGCGGATGCGGCAAGAAAGATCCGTCGCATGTGGTAATTGACGAAGTCGCTGGGCAACTGCTTACCCTGGTGGCGTGTCCCATCGTGTGGCAAGCGCTGCTCGCTGGCTTTATACTTTTCCGGGCGTTCGATATTGTTAAACCGCCTCCGGTGCGTAGCCTGGAAAGGCTGCCGGAAGGCACTGGAATTGTGGTTGACGACCTTGGCGCAGGCGTTTACGGCCTGATTGTCCTGCAGTTGCTGCTTCACTTTGGGGTTGTGCGGTGAAAAGAACTGCAGGGTAACCCAACGAGGATTTGTGAAAACCGTGCCGTCCCTCAACCACCCCAACAAGCGCAAAAGCGGCGCTCGTTGGGGACCCCGGCTACGGGACTCGTTAATTTGGCCCACTTTACCCAGGGCTTACGCCCTGGACTAAAGTCAATTCCGCCCCTGCGGGGCTAGATTTTGAGCTGGCAAACGGTCGTGGCAACTCAAAATGGCTTTCACGGTGAGGTCTAAAGGGTTGGCAGGACAAGTTACGAACGAGATCGGCAGATGATGGAACGAAGAACGGGCACAAAGAACGTTAACGGCAATCCCCATATCGACTCCATCGATCCCGTGTGTGCTCTGCCCGGAGGCGAGATTCGCATTAGCGGCAGTGGGCTTCGGCCCCGGGAACTGCGCCGACCACAGGTGCGATTCGGCGACGTGGATGGCTCGATCGTGATCAGTTCCGAACAATTCATCGTGGCCCGTGTGCCCGAAGGCGCCGCTTCCGGCGAGGTGGTGGTCGCAACCAATGGTCACAAGAGCAATCCAGGCGCGGTGCGGGTGGGCGTTCCCATCGCGGAAAGTCTGCACCCGGTGGCGAATCCAGCGATCGATCAAGATGGAAACATTTATGTCACGTTTTCCGGATCGCGCGGGCAGAAGGTCCCGGTTGCGATCTACCGGATTGACAACAATTACAACGTGAAGCCGCTCGTGCACGAAATGATGAACGCCACCGGCATGGCCTTCGACCGCGCGGGCAGCCTCTATGTTTCCTCGCGTTATGACGGCACGGTGTACCGCGTGGCGCAGAACGGTACCATGACGTCTTACGCCGAAGGTATGGGGGTCGCAACGGGAATAGCTTTCGACCCTGCCGGAAATCTCTACGTGGGCGATCGCAGCGGCACCGTATTCAAGATCGATCATGACCGCCAGATCTTTGTGTTTGCCATGCTGGAGCCGAGCGTCTCCGCCTATCATCTGGCCTTCGGCAACAATGGAAATCTGTACGTCACCGGCCCCACCACTTCCAGCTTCGATGCCATTCAGCAGATCGATCCGCACGGTGCCGTGAGCGTCTTCTACCGTGGACTTGGGCGTCCACAGGGATTGGCGGTCGACGTTGACGACAACCTCTATGTCGCTGCCTCGCTCCACGGCCGCCGTGGGATCGTGCGGGTTACACCCGATCACAAGGCATCGCTGGTAGTGTCAGGGCAAAACCTGGTTGGACTGGCGTTCGCGCGCGGCGCCTCTGCCGTGCTCGCCACCACCAGCGGCGTACATCACCTTTCCTGGGACATCGCGGGACGGGAGTTGATTCCGGAAGGTAGCGGTTAGCATTTAGCAATTAGCAATTAGCATTTGGCACTTAGCCCTTGGCGGTGGCGTCGGGTGAATGTGCACCGACGAATCGCGGTCCGGTTTGGACTGCACAAAAGACGCACGCATTTTGTGCCGCCCCTGAAGAGGCTCGCATTCCCCCCGGCGATTTACCCAGGGCTTACGTGAGTGCGTGAGAACGGCGCCGCATCCTCGCGCATTTGCTCCACGACGAATCGCTAAATGCTAAGTGCTAACGGCTAATTGCCAACTGCTAAATGCCAACTGCTGAACGCTGCTAGACTGGTTCCGTGATCGCCGAAATCATCGCCGTCGGCTCGGAGATGCTGACTCCATACCGGCAAGACAGCAATTCCCTGTTCCTCACCGGGCGTCTCAATGATCTAGGCATCAGCGTCGCTTTCAAAACCATAGTCGGCGACAATAGCGACCATCTTACAGCGGTGGCGCGCACCGCCATTGGCCGTGCCGATCTCGCCATCTTCATGGGAGGCCTTGGACCGACGCAAGACGACCTGACGCGTGAAAGTGTGGCCGCCGCGCTTGAAATTTCGCTGAAGCGAGACCACGCGATCGTCACCGAGATGTACAAACGATTTGCCGAACGCCGCATTCACATGCCGGGAAACAATGCGCAGCAAGCCGACGTGCTTGAGGGCGCCGATCTGCTGCCAAATTCCAGAGGTACGGCGCCGGGCCAGTGGTTGGCAACCTCCATAGAGGGACAACGAAAGATTGTGGTGCTGCTTCCTGGACCTCCGCATGAACTTCACGAGATGTGGGAGCAGCAGTGCATGGATCGGCTGCGCGCCCTGGCTCCATCGGCGGCCATTGCGACGCGCATCCTCAAGGTTGCAATGATGGGCGAGTCGACCGTAGATGAGCGCACCGCGCCGATCTACAAGAAGTATCCCAATGTCGAAACCACGCTGCTGGCTGGGCAGGGGCAGGTCGAGTTCCATCTGCGAGCGACCGCCGCCACCAAGGACGAGGCGCAAGCGGAAGTGGATCGGCTGGCAGGCGAGCTGGAAGACGAACTCGAGGACGCGGTGTTCTCCTCGGCGGGCGAATCGCTGGAAGAGATCGTCAGTTACTACTTGCAGATGCGCAACGCGAAACTGGCGGTGGCCGAGTCGTGCACCGGGGGAATGATTGCCGAGCGGATCACCTCGGTGCCCGGAAGCTCGCGCTACTTTCTGGGCGCGGCGGTGGTGTATTCCAACGACCTGAAGACACTGTTTGCCGACATCCCTCCGCTGATGATCGAAGCCCACGGCGCGGTAAGCAAAGAGGTGGCACTGGCGCTGGCGGAAAATATTCGGGAGATTTGCAATGCCGACATCGGCGTCGGGGTCACCGGCGTCGCAGGCCCTGGTGGCGGCACGGAGGAGAAGCCGGTTGGCCTGGTGTACGTCGCGGTCACCAACGACCACAAGCAGGAAGTGGTGCGGCGGCATTTCTTAGGAGACCGTGACCGCGTTCGCAGATGGGCAAGCCAGCAGGCGCTCGACCTGGTGCGCCGCATGCTGATGTAAATTTATGCGCCTCTTCGTAGCACTTGATATCGACGCGGACATACGCCGGCGAATCACCGAATTCCGCAATCAGATGCGGCCGCTGGCGCCTGAGGTTCGCTGGGTCTCCCCCGAAACATTTCACATTACATTGCAGTTCCTCGGTGCGACAAAGAGGCTAGACGAGATCCAGCGCGCCTTGCAGTCGGTGCGTGCCGCACCCATCGAGCTAAGCTTCCGCAATGCCGGCTTCTTCCCTTCTCCGAAATCTCCACGCGTGTTCTGGGTGGGGATTGAAGCGGACCAGAATCTGCAGGAATTGGTGAACTCGATTAGCCAGGCCCTTCAGCCACTGGGATTCGACCGGGACGCCGGTCCTTTCAAGCCGCATTTGACGCTGGCACGTTCGGGCAGCGGGCGTCCGCGCCCAGTACCCGGAGAACGTTCCGCACCTGCCTTGCAGCAGGTGCGCACCAAGCTCGAAACGCTTGGGCCGCTGGAGTTCGGTACAATGACCGCGCACGAGTTCTATCTTTACGAAAGCAAGCTGTCCTCGGCTGGCGCGAAATATACAAAACTGTCGCGCTATCCCTTGGAATAGTCTCGCTGCCCAGCGCATCACTTTGCCGAAACTTTCACTCACTATCGTCGTGGTGTCCTACCTGCTGGGCTCGATACCTTTCGGCTATCTGCTGGTGCGTATTTTCCGCGGCCAGGATGTCCGCAATACCGGCAGCGGAAACATCGGCGCGACCAATGTTGCCCGCACCGGTTCGAAGGGGCTGGCAATTGCCACGTTGGTCCTTGATGCTTTGAAAGGCTGCGTCGCAGTCGAGTTTGCGTTTTGGCTGGCGGGAGCGCGCCGCTTTACGGCGGGTGACGTTCCGGCCAGCCTCTACGACTCTTCCTCGCAGATAATCGATAGTCGTACGATCTTCCTTCTCGCCGCGGTCGCGGCATTTTGTGCGCTCCTGGGACACATGTTCCCGGTATGGCTCCGCTTCCGGGGCGGCAAGGGAGTGGCAACTGCCGCGGGCGCGTTTGCGGCGCTTGCGCCCAAGTGCCTGCTGCTTTCACTTCTCCTGTTTGCCATCGTCTTCGCGCTCACGCGGTATGTTTCTTTGGGCAGCATTGTGGCGGCCGCGTCTTTTCCCTGGTTGGTTTTATGGCTCAATCCCGCGGAGCGCAACACTGCTCCTATTCTGTTGGTGATTACGGCTTCATCCGCGCTGGTTATTGCGCGACACAAAGACAACATCCGGCGCCTGTTGTCGGGCACCGAAAACCGGTTCCATTGAAAGAGACCTGCTTGTGAGCGAGATCGCAGTCATCGGCGCGGGAGCATGGGGTACGGCCATATCCATTGTGCTCGGCCGCAAACAGACGCACCGGGTGCGGCTGTGGGCGCATGAGCGTGAGGTGTGCGAGAGCGTCCGCACGCGGCGCGTGAACGAATTGTTTTTGCCGGGAAACACGATACCGGAAACGGTCCA
>PLBW01000033.1:2418-3336 GCA_003135475.1 Acidobacteriaceae bacterium | reverse complement strand
ACCGCCGCGGCGACGCGCTCGCCCCACTCCAGATCGGGCACGCCCACCACCGCGCACTCGGCAACCGCGGGATGCTCACGCAACGCTTCTTCAATCTCCAGCGCGGACACCTTGTGGCCACCCGTTTTGAGGATGTCAATGTTAGTCCGTCCCAGGATGCGATAGACACCGTTCTCGATGACCGCAGTATCGCCCGTGCGAAACCAGCCGTCGCGGAAGGCATCGCGCGTGGCCTCGGGCTTAGCCCAGTATTCGGTGAACACGCTGGGACCGCGGACCTCGATCTCGCCCGGCATTCCCGGCGCGATCGGCTGGCCGTTCTCGCCGACAAGCTGTACCTCGACGCTTGGCAGCGGCGTGCCGACGCTGCCCGGCACGCGCTCGCCGCGCAACGGATTCGACAGCCCCATGCCAATCTCCGTCATTCCGTAGCGCTCCAGCAGAGTATGGCCGCTGATTTCCTTCCAGCGTTCCAGAGTGCTCACCGGCAGCGCGGCCGAGCCGGACACCATCAAGCGTAACTTCGCGCACGCCTGACTAAGCACGGCGCGGCGCTCTGGCGGAGCTGCGTCCCAGGCGGCGATGAGCTTCACATAGATGGTCGGCACCGCCATGAACAGAGTCAAGCTGCTGCCGGCAAGGCGATCCCACACGGCATTAGCGTCGAAGCGCGGCAGCACCTCGCAGGTGGCGCCCGACCACAGCGCACAAGAAACAACATTGACGATTCCGTGTATGTGGTGCAGCGGCAAACACTGCAGAATGCGATCGTCGGCTGACCACTCCCACGCCTCAATCAGGCTGGTGATTTGCGCGGCTATATTGGCGTGCGTGGTCACCACGCCCTTGGGCCGGTTGGTGGTGCCGCTGGTGTAGAAGATCATGGCGCGCCGCGCGCTGGCGACGTCCGGCAATTCC
>PLBW01000033.1:1938-2384 GCA_003135475.1 Acidobacteriaceae bacterium | reverse complement strand
GTGTCGTCGATGAAGTACTCCAGCTCTGATCTCGTAGCATTGACCGGTAACGGGACGGCAACGCCACCGGCCCGCCAGATGCCCCACTGCACCGCAACCCAGGGAAATCTCGGCGCCAGAAGAAACGCCACACGCTGTTCTCGAAGGTCGTCGTGGCCTGCGAGCAGCTCCGTAGCCACGCGTGAGGACGCATCCAGCAAATCGTTGTAGGTGAAGGAGCCCTGCCCATCGACGACCGCGAAACGTCGGCCGTGCCGCTCGGCCTGAGCAATCAGCGGAACCTGACTGGGGCGGCTCATCACACGCAGACCTTACATCGTCCTTGTCAGGTTGTCCACTTGTGGAAGGGGCGCGGCTTCAGCCGTGCCGGGTGCGTAAAGAGTTGGGCTTCAGCGACACAGACTCTAAAGCCCGGCGGAGAAGCGGATCTTTCGCCACGGCTGAAG
>PLBW01000033.1:1653-1831 GCA_003135475.1 Acidobacteriaceae bacterium | reverse complement strand
CCTTCCTGCTTGTCGGTTTGCGCGCCGGTCATGCGCAGCACCCACCGCACCGGCGCAGGATTGGTTCCCAGCAAATAATTTTCCACGCCGATGGCCAGGTACGCGTCATAACAGGTGGGATCGATGGCCAGCAGTTTTAGCGCGATGGTGCGTCCCGTCTTCATGTAGGCCAGACTCG
>PLBW01000033.1:0-1580 GCA_003135475.1 Acidobacteriaceae bacterium | reverse complement strand
ATGTGCAAGCGATCGAACTCGGAAAATAAATAGGCGGCAGCATTGGATACATGCCCCCTGGGGTCGGCGGGATGAGTTTGCTGGTAGCTGAGGAAGGTGGCATGGGCCGCCGCAAAGTCGAGGCTGTACATCTGCCGGAAACCGCGATCGAGCGTCTGCGGGTCCTGGTAATTCGGAGCCGTAGCCGCTTCGGCGCTCAACAGTACCGGCAGGAGAACTCCGAAAACTGCGCAAATGCAAAACCGTCGAAGCAATGCCAAACCCCACACCTTCCCGTTCAAAGGTTCAGATGAATATAAGAACACGACGATTCGCAAATAGATGTCACGAATTGATCACAAATGGCGGCGCTTTGCGGCGCCGAAGGCACCGTCGGAACACGGCAAGGCGCAGGTTGACGCTGGATCACGGCCAAGTGAACACGCTAGCGTTCATTTAACATGGTCAGCAGATCGCGATGGAGTTCTTCCCACGGAACGGTCACCGCTTTGCCCGCTTTCAGATCTTCGATTCTGCGGGCAACTTCTTGTTTCGCTATCGATCATCACGAACTTGCCTTAAAATCTCGCACCAGTTACGACCCGTGGTTCCGTTGCCGCTTCTGTTTCCGAATATTTTGGAACTCCCTCCAAGAGGCAGTAGTTAGGACGTACAGATGGTCATCTCCGACTGGATTCGCCCGTACAAATTGCTCGGCTAGAGAGTTGTTTTCTTGGACGTAATCTGGCCATTCCTCCACTCGTTTCGGGTCAGACTTCATTTCCAGGTGGTATGCCGACAGTTTTCCCGTCTCGTAAAGCCCGTCGCTCCGAAGCCTGAAGAGATCGGGCCCCAGCACTGCGATTTGGTTCGCGGAACAAATCTTGATTACGTCGAGTACTTCGGGAAATGCAAAGGTCAGTTCGCCATTGCTTAGCGCACCTATGGCCTTGGATGCGACCGCCGGAATCATTTCGAAATCGCCGCCTTCCCAAGCCTCTTGCACAGACTCGTCCGCACCCTCAAGACTGTCGAGCAGGGTGTTGGCTAATGCGGCGCGCTCGTCAACGGGGAGGGCGAGCGCCCGTTTCAGAAGATCGGAAATCTCTGGACTCATGGCATCATTCTACCCCCGCGACTTTCCCGCCATCTGAGCCTTTGGCACTCATACCGTTTGAGTGCCAACCTTGACATCAACCCGCTTTGCTCCCTAAAATAAGAATGCGGAATTGTATCTTGCTTGTCTGTAAATAATTGCAAGAACAGAGGTTAGCTTCCGCCAGACCTTAATTATGGACGCATCGGCCAACATTGGCAGACGGGAACGCGAGATCCTCACCGCCATCGTGGAGTCCTACATCTCCACCGGTGAACCCGTGGGCTCGCGGACCCTGGCCCGCGCCAATCCCGAGAACCTCAGCGCTGCTTCCATTCGCAACGTGATGGCCGATCTCGCCGACGCAGGTTTCCTGGAGCAGCCGCATACCTCGGCGGGTCGGGTCCCCACGACCAAAGCCTATCGCTTTTACGTGAAGCAGTTGACCGGGGAGGCGCGCCTGTCGCCCGCCGACGAGAGCTTGATCCAGGGTAGCCTGCAAGGT
>PLBW01000214.1 GCA_003135475.1 Acidobacteriaceae bacterium | reverse complement strand
AGCACTTCTGTGATTCGAATCACAGATAGCTGTGAGGTCGGTTAAAAAGTGAAGAGCTGTACTGGATACAACCTGACCCGATGGTACGCGGAACGGGAGTCCCATTCTGCTCTCCGGTGCCGACGCCCGGCCGGAACGCAGAAGGAATGCAAGGCAATGAAGCAACCACATGGCAAGGACATGTAGGAAAGCGAATAAGAAACATCGCGTCGCAAGGGCCCGCGAGACTCCGGCTGGGGTATTTCATGTAGGTCAAGCTCCTTTTGAAAATACGGCCCGGTTAGCAGATCCTGACCGATAAGAATTACCGTGTGTTGAAACCGACCGACCTGCACCACAACGGACCCGGATTGTCGCGCCTCCTGCTGCTGCAGGGCGTCGAGCACTGTACTAACGTCTAGGCTGATCTTTGTCGCGTTGGACCGAGTGATAGATCGACGGATCACCTTGTTGATTTCGCGGTCCTCAATGTGACGGATGAAGTGCTCCAACTGCTGGGCCTTCGAGAATTTGCAGAACTGCATCGCGCCGTTAATCGTTAGCGTGCCGTTGAGCAAGGCTGTGATCAGTTGAGGGTGCGCGGTTTTCAGTATCGTCTTTACGTTGCTGACGTTACGGGTGCCTACCGCCGCGAGATCAGCAATCTGTTGTCGCACATCCAGGTGCTGAGCTGCTGGCAAATTTGCCAAACCCTTGTACTTTCCGCCCGCGCGCATGTTGTCGAGCGCCCTCTGCTGAAAATAGGGCTCCAGCGTCAGTGCCAAGCGAATGCGGAAAAACGCATTCCATCCGCGCCGAGTTTGATGGTGGCTCAACATGAACTGTAGGGACTCATCTTCGCTGAGCTGATATTCGATGCAGTGGATTTCGTGCCTACGCTCGCACACCGCTAACCGCCAGCGCCCAAAACCAGCGAGAATGGTGCCGTTCGTCGTGATGAGAATCGGCTCGGCTGCGGACTGATCCCGCAATCGGGCGGCGTCGTTGAGCTCCTCCACCACATCGATCATGTCCAGATCGCGCAATACTGTATGCAGCCGCAGGTTCTCGGGAGAACGAACAACCAGACGGGCCTCCGCCTGGCTCCTTACGAGATGCGGTCGGAGCTGGTCCGCAGGGCAGTATCCCGGCTTGCCGCGGTCGTCGGCCGCTTTTGTTTCACTGCTCGGACGATGGCCGGACGTTGTGTTGGAAATCTGCGGAGTGTTTGCGCCCTCGTTGTGCTGAGAAGACTCCAACGGAGTTCTGTCCGCTCTGATGTTTCCCTGTGCTCGCTTTTGTGCTCGGAACATACGCAAATACCCACAAATTGCGGTATTTTGCGGTCCGTCGGAAGAGAGGTTTGCGTGTCCTATAGCGAGAGGCAACTGATGTGAATTTAATAACTTGCAGAAAGCACTAAGGAGGATGGTCTGCGCACCGTTGGAAGATTCTCAATCTTCAAACCCGGGTTCGATTCCCGGTAGCGCTACCAGCTCAACCATCCTGCTGTCAATCACTTGCATGAGCAGGAAAGTCACGTCACATCGGCTGACGCGGCCGTGTTACGGATAGGCACCAAGGACGAAAACCGCCCGCTTATTGCGCTCCCGACATCTCCATGAACTTCACCACATCGCTCTTCATTTTCTTCAGACCATCCATGGGCAGGTACACCATGTGTCCCGCATCGTAAGTGACGAACGAAATGTTCTGGTGATATTTTGGGCCGATATCGAGATGTTCCATGGTGTAATTGGCGGCGGCGAATGGCGTGGCCAGATCGTAATAGCCCTCCATTACGAACACCTTCAAGTAAGGATTTTTCACCAGGGCCTGGCGGAGCGCCGTGGCCGTATCCGGAAAGCCCTGAATACTCGATCCCCAATCCCACTTCTCAAACCCCGCCGTCGGGGCGCTGACATAGTATGGCATGTCAGTTTTGTAGCCCAGCTCGGTCCGCACATAATTGTTAAACGCCGAGGTGAAGGGCGGAGTCGTGGCTGATCCGGTTGGGTCATAGTATGGAGTATCCAGCAGACCGTTGGGATCGGGGCCGGTGTAGCGCCCATCCAGGCGGCCCACGCGCAGTTTCTGGTCGATCAGCAGGTAATGAGTAAACTTGCGCACATCAATACGCAGATTCGCTTGATCGACCACATCAGTGCTTAAGCCTGTATAGCGCGCCAACTGGCTGATGACCCTCTGCCGCTCATCCGGCGCTAGGGCGTCTCCCTTGTCGAGTGCCTGCGCATAATCGGTGGATGCCCAGTGTTGCGCTTCCTCTCGCGCCTTGTTCATGTCCTGGGCAAGGTCGGGCGCCAGCTTGTGATGGTATCCCGCAATCATGGTGAACGAAGGCACCAGGAACACATAAGCTTGGTCGTTGGTCTTGTTGCTGATCAGGGTCTCGAAATTCAGCACCATGGAGAGCAGCGTAATACCATTGAAGGAAATGCCGTGGTCGGCAAGGTATCCCGCGATTCCCGCCGACCGCGTCGTGCCATAGCTTTCACCCAGCAGGTAAAGGGGTGAAATCCAGCGCTCATTTCGCGTGATGTAGAGACGAATGAATTCACTGAATGCTTCAATGTCGCCCTTCACTCCCCAGAACTGCTTGAACAGCTCGGCATCGCCCGCGCGACTGAACCCTGTGCCGATCGCGTCCACCAGCACCAGATCGGTCTTGTCCAGCAGCGTGTAAGGATTATCTTCCAGGCGGTAAGGTGCGGGCGGCATGAAGCCGTCAGGCTGCAGGACCACCCGCTTAGGCCCAAGCGCTCCCATGTGCAACCAAATCGACGACGAGCCCGGCCCGCCGTTGAAGGCGAAGGTCAGCGGACGTTTGCTGGTCTCCTGCCCATCCAGGGTGTAAGCAACGAAAAACATCTCGGCTTCGATTTTGCCGTCAGCGCGCTTGATCGGGAGGCGTCCGGCGGTTGCCGTGTAGTGCAGCAGTTTGCCGTTCACCGTGATCTGGTGATGAGTCACCATCGGCGCCACCTCGGTCATGTCGAAGTGTTCTTCTTTGTCCTTCGCCTTGTCGCCGGATTCCTTGGCCACCTCGGGCCTTTGTTCTTCCGTCGACGTCGAGTTTTCCGGGGATTTCTCCGGCGGGGTCTGCACCTTCTTCGATGCTGCGTTCGTCTTGGTCTGCGGTTCCGTCCTGGACTGGCTCGGGGACGAATCTGGTTGTTGCGCGAGCACGGGAATCAGTAAGACTGACACCAGCGCCAGGTTCAAGAGAAGAGAACGCATTTGAGCTCCTACAAACCGTCGGATTGCGACATTCTAAAACAGTTTCACAATTGCCGTATCGGGCAGGCAGTGCGGCGTTTCAGACGCATTATTCGTGAAAATCATTCACCACGGAGACACCGAGGACACTGAGTTTTGTTTTGTGTCGAGTTTTCTCCGTGATCTCCGTGCCTCCGTGGTTAATTCAGCTCCCGCTCCATCGCCTTACGATTTTTCACCGGCAAATTCTTTACTGCGGCGTTCGCCAACGCGATGTACACCGCGCGCGCCTCGGGAACTGCCTTCAACTCCTCCAGGTGTCGGCGGACCGTAGCGACATCGCCGCGTACCAAAGGACCGCTGAAAGCCGACGCGGCGTCGTGCTGCAAGTAATTTCGCAGCGTCTGCACCAGCAGCGGAACCATCAGGGTCTTGACGTCGTCAGACCTGATCCCAGCGGCTTGAGCCACGCGCTCCAGCGAAGCCATCAAGGCGATCACCAGAGGCGAGGCAAAACTGCCGAAAGCGTGATACAGCACCTTATTGCGCTTGTCGATCGCGTACGTTGTACCGCCCATGTCCTCCACGATTCGTTTAGCCACGCGGACGGCGGCTACATCGCCCTCGACCGCAAATGCCACCCCCAACATCAGCGGCGCCGGACCTCGCACAAAGGTCATGCCGGGATGCACCGACGCGACCTTGGCTCCTCGCTTACGCAGCGGAGCCAGATCGTCGCTGGTCAGGGCGCCGCTGGAGTGGAAGACAATCTTTCCCGACCAGTCCTGGGTTGGCGCAAGTCGCAGGGCCGTTGCGGCTATCGCGTCATCGGGTACGGTGATCCAGACCAGATCGCTGTCGAGCGGTACCTTGCCCAGCGCGACCAGTCGCGCCTGCACTCTTCGCGCCAAGCCTTTGGTCTCACGACTGGCGATGCTCTTGGGGCGAGCGGCAATGAATTTCACCACGTAGCCTGCAGACGGCAACGTCAACGCTAACGCCGTTCCAAGATTTCCGGGACCCACGATGCTGACCGTCAGGGGACGAGAGGGAGATTGTTTAGGCACGGCGGGCAGCATAGCAGATTTCGCGCGGCTCAACGCGCCCGTTACGAAAACTCGCGGCAACTGCCTTATAGTGGTGAGACTATGCCATCAAAAAAGCACGCGTTGGGAAAGCCAGCCGGCAGCCGCAAAGTAGAAAAACCATCCCGTAAGACGAAAAAGGCCGAAGTCCTCTCGTCGAAAATTGTCTTCAAAGGGCCCGCCTTCAGCGTCAGGTCCGACCGCGTGCGCGAGCCGGGCGGAATTGTTGCGCGCCGCGATGTGGTGCGGCATTCCGGCTCGGCTGTAATTCTCGCGGTGGACGATAGCGGTCCGGAGCCGCGCATTCTGCTGGAGCGCCAGTACCGTTATGCGGCAGAGGATTATCTTTGGGAGCTGCCTGCTGGCCGCGTCGATCCGGGGGAAAAGGCCCTGGCCGGGGCCAAGCGCGAACTGCTGGAGGAGACTGGATATCGCGCGGTCAAATGGAAGCAGGCTCTGTTCTTTTATCCTAGCCCCGGCTTTCTGGACGAGACCATGACGGTTTACCTCGCCCGCGGGCTGAAGCCCGGCGATGCGCAGCCGGAAGAGGACGAATCCATCGAGTGCCAACTGATCCCTTTGTCCGATGCGTTGGCGATGGTCCGCTCGGGCGAGATTCGCGATGGCAAGACGATCGCCTCGGTTCTGTGGCTGGCGGAAAGTCTCCGCAACGGGTCATCGCTGGAGTGAGTGGCGTTGGCTGTGCCTAATCAGGCTCGCACAATATAGTGACGAAGCCTTGGAATTGTCATCACGAGCGAAGCGAGGGATCTGCTTTTGGCGGTCGACCGGAAAAGCAGATTCCTCGCGCCAAACCCGGGCGCTCGTAATGACAATTCCACAATCCTCTCCGACTTCCGGTGCCGTTGCCCTGTCACAATAATCTGCAATTCTCGATAGGGTCCCGGACACTCAACCCCTCTCGAAGTGGGGCTTCAGTCTATATACTCTCTTGACGACACCACCCCACGGGAGCAAACTTAAAGCACGCCGTTGAACAGGCCAATCCAATTGGCCAGATGTGATCTAGGGGAAACTCCTCCATCGACTTTGGCTTCTGGGCGCAACCTGATTGACGCAATACAAGACCGGCATCCTCGGGGTGGGGATGCTGATGGACTCTGCCAGGAGGAAGAAGAAAGTGAGACTGAAAGGGACCGTCAAGTGGTTCAACAACGCGAAGGGCTTTGGCTTTATAGGCCGTGAGGATGGTAGTTCGGATGTGTTCGTGCACTACAGTGCGATCAACATTGAAGGCTACAAGAGCTTGCAGGAAGGCGACCAGGTCGAGTTCGAGATCGTCGAGGGCCAGAAGGGTCCGCAAGCAGGCAACGTGACCAGGGTCCAGTAGGGTCCTTGCTCTGAATTCATGAAGCCCAGCCAGGAGGCTGGGTTTTTTGTTGAGCGCGCAGACCTTGCCGGACGCGCAATACAATTCTGTTGAGCTGTCTGCCTATTGAGAACGGGGGTAGGTATCTGATGAACCTCGCTCTTAGGTGCAAATTTGATGTTCAGTTTTGCGTTATGCGTGAGTATGATTCAAGAAGCGGAGGTGATATGACACGACAAGACTTTGTGCGAGAGATGAAGGAATCGCTGGCCGAACAGAAAAACAAGGCCGACCAGAATCAGCGCGAGCAACTGCATGATGCGGACGTAATCAATAAGCAGGGTCTGAAACAGTGGGACGACCTCTTTCGAGAAGTAAAAGCTCTCAGCCAGGAGATTGGCATTACCTTCTGGCCGCTAGAGGGCCACAGCTTTAGGCTCAAGAATGGCGCTACCGAATTAGACGTTCGCCTTGATGGAGCCATTTCATACATGGGAGTTGCACAAGGATTATTCGAGCCGGTAGTTGTAGGGTCAGAGTTGAGATATTCCCTGCAGGAAAAAAACTCTCCGATAGGCCAATTCACAGCATTGCTTGAGCGAACCGGACAAACATTCAACGTGGAAGAAATCGCGGAATACCTTGCTCGCATTGTGGTGGGGAATCCGTAGGTGGATGTATGTTTCAACAGATACCTACTCCCGATTGAGAATCGCGAATTGTAATGACGCAGCAAAGCATACAACGGGGTGCCCATAGTTCGTGAAATTGTCATTACGAGCGCCCGATTTTGGGCGCGAGGAATCTGCTTTCCCGCGGACAAGCAACAGCAGGTCCCTCGCTGCGCTCGTGACGACAATTTTTATGAAACTGTCACCCTATTGTGCAAACCTCAATAAACACCTACCGCATTGCAAGCTGGCATCACAATTCGCAAAGCCCTGGAGACCAACGCATTCGGCGTTCCTGAAGGCCCGCACTACCCGTATAAGCAAGCACGCCAAATCATGGAACCGTTCCGAGTGCCCCTGAACCGCAGCGCTTACCCCTTCTCGCACGTTACAATTCCCCTCGGGTGCTCTTGCGTGGACAACAAGGCCATCGCCAACGTTTTTTACGAAACCGCCGATCTCATGGAGATCAACGGCGACGATTCTTTCCGCATCCGCTCCTATCGTCGCGCCGCCGAGGTCATCGAAGGACTGCCTCAGCAGGTCTCGGCACTGATCGACGAACCCAAGAAGCTGTTGGAGATTCCCGGCATCGGCAAGGGTATGGCGGCGAACATCCAAGAGTTGTGCCGGAGCGGCAAACTTGGTCCCCACCAGGACTTGCTGCTGAAGTACCGGCCCTCCATGCTGGAGCTGCTGAAGATCCAGGGGCTGGGACCGAAAACCATCGCGCTGCTGTGGAGCGCCTTCCAGGTCAGCGATCTCGCCAGCGTCGAGAAACTGGCGCGCGAAGGCAAGCTCCGCGAACTGCCGCGTCTGAGCGAAAAGAGCGAGCAGAAGATACTGAAAGCGATTGAGGGTTACCGCCGCATTTCGGGGCGCTTCCTGCTCGATGAGGCCGATCGCACCGCGCAGAAGCTGACCGAGCATCTGCGGCACATCAAGGGAATCGAGAAGATCACGCCTGCCGGTTCGCTGCGCCGTGGACGGGAGACGGTCGGCGATCTCGACGTGTTGATCACCGGACCGTGCTGCGTTGACGACGAACAGCGCGCCGGGTTGATCGAAGAAATCCTGCGCTTTCCCGGCATCGTGGAAGTGCTGGCCAAGGGCGACAACAAGGTTAGCTTCAAATTGCGCAGCGGAATGCAGGTGGACGTGCGCACCTTGCCGCCGGAATCCTATGGCGCGGCCATGCAGTACTTCACCGGCTCCAAGAACCACAACGTTTCGCTGCGCCAGCGCGCGCTCAAGATGGGGTTCACGCTCAGCGAGTACGGGCTGTTTCGCCTCGACAACAACAAGCGCGTCGCCGGCGCCTCCGAAGACGAGATTTACGGCAAGCTCAAGCTCGACTGCATCCCGCCGGAGCTGCGCGAGAATTGCGGTGAGATCGAAGCCGCCGCAGAACACAAGCTGCCTCATCTCATCACCCTAAAAGACCTGCGTGGCGAGGTGCACATGCACACCGTCGAAACCGACGGGAAGTGCACGATCGACGAGATGGCGGCGGCGGCAATAGAGCGCGGCTACCAGTACATTGCCATCACCGATCACTCGAAAAATCTGGCCTTCGCCAACGGCCTCGATGACAAGCGCGCCGTGCAACACATCGCCCGCATTCATGCTGCCAACCAGCAGACGGATGGCATCACCATCATGGCCGGCATCGAAGTGGATATCCTGGCCGATGGCGAGCTCGATCTCTCCGACTCGGTGCTGGAGCAGATGGATGTTGTGGTGGCCAGCGTACATTCGGCGTTCAACCAGGAGGCGCAACAGATGACCGACCGCCTATTGCGCGCGTTGAGCAATAAGAACGTGTCGATTCTCGGACACCCTACCGGACGCCTGCTACTGCGGCGTGACGCCTATCCGTTCGACATGGATGCGGTCCTGAAGACCGCGCTGAAAAACAAAGTCGCGATGGAGCTGAATGCGTATCCCGACCGGCTCGACTTGAACGACGTGCACCTGCGCATGGCGCGGGAACGCGGAGTGAAGATCGTGATCAACACCGACGCGCACCATACCTCGCACTTCGAAAAGATCAAGTACGGTATCCTTCAGGCACGCCGGGCATGGCTCACGCCAAAGGACGTGCTGAACACCCTGCCGGAAAAAGAATTTCGCCAGGCGATGAAGCATCGGTGGCCCACCAGTTGACGGAGGAACCCATGGCTGAGAATGAAATTCCGCCCAAAGCGCCGAAACCGCAATACGACGCCGGACATGTTCCCATCACGGAGGAATTCGACAGCCCCAAACGCAGCCTGCCTCCCGCCGTGCCAGTCATCATCGCACTCGTTATCGTTGGCATCGTGGTCGCGGTGATCGCTTTTCTGGAACGCTCCAAGCCGGTGGCGCAGGGTGGCATCGACGCGGTGTACGCCAGCCAGCCCGACGGCATGACCAACACCATGGTCGTGCTCAACGTTACGCTGCGGAACGTTGGTGACAAGGCGCTCTACATCAAGTCCATTACCGCTAACTTGAAAACCGACCAGGGCGATCAGTCCGACGAGGCCGCGTCGGCTTCCGATTACGACCGTTACTTCGGCGCCTACCCCGACCTTCGCGAACATGCGACGCAACCCTTGACGGTGGAGACCAAGATCATGCCCGGCGCCGAGCAAAAGGGAACGGTGCTGGTGGCATTTCCCGTCACCGAGCTGCAGTTTAGCGATCGCAAAGATCTTAACGTGACCATCGTGCCGTACGATCAGAGCCCGATTGTGCTGCGCGAGAAAAGCGCCGCGACGAAGTAGCTCCCTCCCAGCGTCTACGCCAACTGTGAAACTGCTAGCTCACCAACTCCGGCTTGATCCAGGGGAACTGGAAGATCGCTAATGGGTCCTCGGGATAGCTCACCTCGAAATCGAGGTAAGCGTCCGCGACGATCCAGTAATAGGTCTTCAGGGTGGAGATGATCGCGTCAATCGCCTGGTCGAGTTCGCGATGCGTAGATGCCAGAGCCGACAGGGTGCGCTCGTGATGGCCAAAATGCGGGTTCAAGACCTGCTTCAGATTGGCCGCGGCCCGGTCTAACTCGGCGCGATCGTCGGCAAACTCGCGTTTGCTCACCTTGTCGTGCAACAGATGGGGATACTCCTCAAGCTGGGTCAGCACCCGGCGCAAGGAAAGATCGGTATTGTCCGCATCGAGCAGTCGCAGTACGCGGGTCGCCATGGCGTCCGCGTAGGCGGCCCTTACCATGTCGAGGAAGGCATTGCGGACGCCGTGAAGCTCAGGGTTGCGCTCAATGACATCGCGTTCCAGCTTCCAGTAGATGTCGCGATCGCGGGCCAGGCTCAGGACCTGATTGCGGATTTCGCGAAGTTCGCTCCGGGCGCGTTCGCGGAACTGCTTTTCGATCACCATGTTCTTAAGTCTATCGAAGCGTGCGAACCATCATCTGTGAGATTGGTCACACAACTTGTTCGCCGGCGCCTACGCGAAATTCCTCACCTCCAGTCCCCGGCGAGGCGATCTTTGCTCGCGTTACAATGAACTCTTTGCGAGGTCATCATCGTGCTGACGTATGAAGAAATTGTTGCGCTGGAACAGAAATACCTGCTGAACACCTACGCTCGCTACCCGCTCGCCATTGCGCGCGGAAAGGGAGTGTACGTTTACGACGTTGACGGCAGGCGCTATCTCGACTTGCTCGCCGGACTGGGCGTTAACGCGCTCGGCCATGCCCACCCACGCATCGTGAAGGTTATCCGCGAGCAGGCGGCGAAGGTCATCCACGTCTCCAATCTTTACTACAACGAGTACCAGGGCTTGCTGGCCGAGAAGCTATGCACCGCGTCGGGATTGGATCGCGCTTTTTTCTCCAACAGCGGTACCGAGGCGATTGAAGGCGCGTTGAAACTGGTGCGCGCCGCCGGCCACGCCACGGGCGGCCCGGAAAAGTGCATTCTGATCGCGCTGGAGAATTCCTTTCACGGACGCACCATGGGGGCGCTTGCGCTCACCGGCCAGGCAAAGTATCGCCAGGGCTTCGATCCCATGCTGGAAGGCGTGCGCTTCGTGCCGCGCAACGATGTGGAAGCCTTGCGCAATGCGATGGACGACAAGGTTTGCGGTATCGTGCTGGAGCCCATCCAGGGCGAGGGCGGCATTCAGGAATCGTCGTTCGAATTTTTGCAGGCGTGCCGCCAGTTGGCCGACCAGCACCAGGCCGCGCTCATCTTCGACGAGATCCAATGCGGACTCGGGCGTACCGGGCAGCTCTTCGCCTTCCAACATTTCGGCGTGGTGCCCGACGTCCTGTGTATCGCCAAGCCCATCGCCGCCGGACTGCCGCTGGGGGCGTTTCTCGCCAAGGAGCGGTTCGCGCAGCACATCACTCCGGGCAAGCACGGGACGACTTTTGGCGGCGGCCCGCTGACCTGCCGCGTCGCGTTGGAGTATCTCGCGATACTGGAGGACGAAAACCTGCTGGAGCAGGTGCGTCGCGTTGGGGGGTACTTGTCGCAGAAGCTGCGCGAGCTGGTGGACAAGTTCGACATCGCGGTGGAAGTTCGCGGGGTGGGCGCGATTCAGGCGCTGCAGTTGACCGTCCCCGGCAAGCCGATCCTGGAAGGGGCGCTCGCCAAAGGCCTGCTGATCAACGTCACCCAGGACACCGTGTTGCGTTTCTTGCCGCCCTTCCTGTTGCAGGAGAAGCACGTGGACAGCGGAATGCGAATTTTGCGCAGGCTGCTTGCGGATGCGCAAAAGCAGGAGAAAGCTGCGGCGAGAGCGGCGAACAGCACTGCTCCTGCGGTGGAGTGAGGCCTCGATCCTCCTGGAGAACTAGATTGCCATAAAGCATGGCAAATGGCATAATCTATGGTATGAAGCTCCGGATAGACAAAGCGGGTCGCGTCGTCTTTCCCAAGCCCTTGCGAAAAAGACTGGGTCTTGCATCCGAGATGGAACTTGAGGCGGTGGAACAGCCTGGCGGTATTTTGCTGCGCCCGTTGATGCAGAAACCGTCGATGATCCAGGTGGACGGACTTTGGATCCATCAAGGGGCGGCTGAACCCGGCGCGAATTGGGAGCGGGTACTGGACGATATTCGCGAGGAACGGATGCAAACCGTTCTTAAGCCGTAATGGATATTTTTTTCGATACCACAGTCTTGGTGGCGGCTTCATCACAGAGTCATCCCCACCATGCACAAGCTTTCCCTGCATTGCGGCGAGTGGCCACGGGGCGGGACAAGGGGTTCATCAGCACCGATTCGATTGCTGAGGTATACGCATCGCTGACACGCCTGCCCGTGGAGCCGCGCATTCATCCCATGGAGGCGGCGCGTATTGTGACCGACAATCTCCTGCCTCATTTTGAAACCGTACCGGTCAGCAAGACGGATTACCTGGGAGCACTCACCGTCATGAAGGATGGAGGATGGAGCGGGGCGAAGATTTATGACGTGCTACTGCTGGGCTGTGCGGCTAAGTGTTCCGTGGACCGTATCTACACCTTCAACTTGGCAGATTTCAGGCTGCTGGCTCCGGCCAGTCTGCGCCGCAAGATCTGCGCTCCATAATCTTTCTCAGGCCATTCTGGGACGCATTCACGCCGCCACAGCCCGCGACCGAGTGAGCACCCCGTAGCGCTCTGAGGCCGGATCGCTAGGCCCGGCGAGAATACCTGCGGCGAACTGAGACATACCCCTGTGGAAGCTCATCGCCGGTTTCAGCACCGCGCTTTGTCGGACGGTCAAGGATCTCCATAGCCTTGGCAATAGAGGCATCCGTGACTTTGGCCCGCCGCGCCAGCCATTCTTCATGCTGAAGATGAGCAAGCTTTTCCGCCACCGCAACATTGATGAACTGATTTAGAGAGATGCCCTCTTGCTGGGAGAACTGCTCGGCCACTCTGCGGACCGATGGCATCAGGCGGAGCGGGAATTTGTTCATCGTAACTTTCTTCCGATTCTCATGCATAAGCTTTACTTCTCGTTCCTGAACTCGGCGAGCAGTTCCGCGGGCTTCAGCACCCGGATACGAAATCGCTTGGCAGCATCGCGGAAGTGTTTGATGTTGTTGGTCACAATTGCGTCCGCCCTGCCATTAATCGCAACGTCCAGGCGGGAGCCGAGATTTTCAGTCGCTTAAGCGAGGTGGCGCCCCTAGGCATTCACGCCGCTACAGCCTGCGACCGCGTGAGCACCACGTAGCGCTCCGAGGCCAGCAGGATGCCGTGCAGGTCGTTGGAGTGACAGCAATCCACCGCGCCCATAGCCAAGGCATCGGACCACATGCGATCGTCCGCCAGACGATGGATGCACACGAACGCGGTTGCGGGAAATTCCGCGCAGAGAGACTTCAACTTTGAGAAGTCAACCAGCTCCAGGTCCACGACCGCGAATGGAGCGCGCAGGCGCGCCACCGCCGGAGCAATTTCCCCGTCAGATTTCGCAATGGCGAGGTTGCGAAATTGTTTACCGAGGGACGCAGCCAGGCGGTCGGCCGCAACTGCATCGTGGTGAGCGAGCACAACATTGATAGGCCGCATGGCAAACCCCTTTTGAAATGGCGGAGGGGGCGGCAAGAGCCAACCCGGTGATGAGGTTCGGTTGACGATTCAACAACTCCGCACCAGCCCGGTGCGGCACACACAGTTATGGACGAACGGCGGCGCTATTTGGCAGCGTCGCCCGATGGGGTTGCGGCTTCGAAGGCTTCCGGATGCAGCTTGCCATTTCGCTTCAGCAGGATTTCCACTTTGCCTTCGGCTTCTTCCAGTTCCTTGCGGCAGGAACTGGAAAGTTTCATGCCCTCATCGAAAAGCTCCAGCGCGCGATCGAGCGAGACGTCCCCCTTCTCGAGTTCGGTCACGATTTTTTCCAGCCGTTGGAGAGACTCTTCGAATTTAGGCAAGCTCAAACTCCGTTACTAATTCTAGTGCAGAATGGTTTCGCCGAACGTAAAAATTTGGAGTCAATCGACTTCGGCGGGAAATATTTTCTCAGTAGAAGCGCCCAGCCGAGCGCCTCGGGCGCGATAAACGAAAGCCCACCGTTTCACCGGTGGGTGAAGTTGCTACACCGCAGCGCGTCTGCTCGTGCCGTTCCCGCCTAAAGCCTCCAGCACATCGACAGCGCAAGAATACCTGCCGAAGGGGGCGGCAATCTGTGCGCCCTGCACCATGTGGCGGACGGCGGCCAGCATGTCGCGAGCGATAGCCACGCCTTCGGCGCGGGCGGCGTCGACGGTGGTCGCCTTGGCCATGCGCGCGAAGATTTCGTCAGGGATAGAAACCCGCAGCTCATTCTTCATGAACTCGGCATTACGGGTGCTGGTGAGTGGCCAGATGCCCGCCACCACCGGGATGCGGCAGTGCTCGATTCGGCGCAGGAACTCTTCCAGCAGCCGAACATCGAACACTGGTTGGGTGACGGCCAGTTCCGCTCCGGCCTCAACTTTGTACTCAAAGCGGCGGATTTCCTCGTCAATGTTGGGGCTGCCGGGATTGGCGCCCACGGCAATGACGAACCTGGTCGAAGCGCCCGTGGGATTGCCGCCGATGTCCAGCCCGCGATTCAGGTTGTGGACAATGTTGACCAGCCCGATGGCGTCCACATCGAACACCGCCGTCGCGTCGGGGTAGTCGCCCATCTTCGGCGGATCGCCGGTGATGCAGATCAGGTTGCGGATGCCGACGGCGCTTGCGCCCAGCAAGTCCGACTGGATGCCCAGCACGTTGCGGTCACGGCAGGTGTAGTGCAGGATGGCCTCGATCCCGACCTGCTGCTGCACCAGCAAGCAGAGCGCCTGGTTGCTCATGCGCGCCGAGGCGCGCGGGCTGTCAGGGATATTAACGCCGTCCACGCCAACCGATTTCAGGAAGCGCGCGCCTTCAATCTCACGGCTTCCATCGGTGCCTCTCGGCGGAACGATCTCCACCATAGTGATGAACTCGCCGTCGGCGATCTTGCGGCCCATCTGCGAACGTTCCCGGAGCGGCGGCACCTCGACCGGCTGGGCCTTGGGAGCTGGAGCCGCCTTTCGCGCGGTGGCGCCGCCGGAGACCGCGCGCAGGAAGGCTTTCATCACGTGGATGTGGTCGGGCGTGGTGCCGCAGCAACCGCCGATAAGGCGTACACCGACATCCACAAACCTTCGGGCGTACTCCGCCATGTATTCCGGCGAGCAGAGATAGATGTTGCGCCCTTCCACCGAGCGCGGCATGCCGGCGTTGGGTTGGGCCGAGAGCGGCGCGGTGGTGACGGCGCGCACCCGCTCCAGCGCGTCCAGCATCGCGACCGGGCCGACGCTACAGTTGCAGCCCACCACATCGGCGCCCCAGGCTTCGATTTGCGGAGCATAGTGCTCGGGGGCCGATCCATCCAGGCAGTTGCCCTCTTCGTCGATGGTGACTTGCG
Source organism: Acidobacteriaceae bacterium (assembly GCA_003135475.1). Lineage (GTDB taxonomy): Bacteria > Acidobacteriota > Terriglobia > Terriglobales > Acidobacteriaceae > Bog-257. The sequence continues at coordinate 4,467 of PLBW01000214.1, read as the reverse complement.
CCACCACCGGCAACCTGGGGTTCACATCGCGAGCAGCTAGTATGGCCTGATGCAGCTCTTCCAGATATCCGAAGGTCTCCAGGATGATGAGGTCCACGCCTTCTTCGTTCAGGGCTGCAATCTGCTCGTGAAAGGCCGCCCGGGCTTCCGGGAGCGAGATCTTGCCCAGCGGCTCGATGCGGACTCCCAGCGGTCCGACGGCGCCGGCGACTAAGGCGTCGAAACTCTTCGCCGCCTCCCGTGCCAGGCGTGCCCCCAGGCGATTGACATCGGCCAGCTTGTCCACACATCCATGCTTGGACAAACGAAACGAATTGGCGCCAAAGGTGTTTGTTTCAATGATGTCCGCCCCGGCCTGGAGGTATTCCTGATGGATCCCGCGGATCAGGTCGGGCTGCGAGAGGTTGAGCTCGTCGTAGCAGCGGTTGATGAAAATACCTTTGGAATACAGCAGTGTGCCCATGGCGCCATCGCATAAGACAGCGCCCTTCTGCAAACGCGAAATGAGGTCCGTAGGCATGGAGATGGTGGAGGCTGTGCCAAGCTTGATTGAACTTTATCGCAAACCGCGGAAATTCGCCATCGCCGGAGCACCGGTGGTCAGGCCACGCTCTGTTATAATTCAGCGAATTCCAACATATCATCGCAATTCATTATGACGTCCGGGGTAAACGCTTGAAGCGGCTTCCAGTCCTCATCCTCAGCTTACTGATCGTGGTTTTCCTTACCTCTTGCGGCGGGAGCAGCGGGAGTTCGGGCACGCCCGCCAGCAAGGTGCAGCATCGCGCTTTCGTCAGCAATGCCTATTCGGGCAACTTGCAAATAATGGATACCCAAAACGACACTACGCCCTACACCGCGCAGACCATCGACCCTACTACTGGCCAGGTCATACCCGGTGTTCCTGTGACCATAACGGTGGGAGGCTCGTTGACCTTCGAAGTGGAAAGCTCCAGCCGGACCACAACGCTGGTTTATGAGCAGAGTGCTCATCAACTCGAATTCGTCAATAACGCCACCGAGGCGCTCAGCGGCAGCGTGACTCTTCCTGATTTCGCCGATATGGCGCTTTTCTCCACGGACGCTACTAAAGCGTATGCCCCAGTACGGAACGTGCCCGTCACCGGCGCACGGCCCGGCGCGGTGGAGGTCATCACTGTCTCCTCGTTCACTATCACCGCGACCTATGCCGTCCCTTCAGCCCGATATATTGCGCTCAGTCCCAGCGGGCAGTTTCTGCTGGTGTTCGCGGACGATTCGGACTCGGTTTTCCTGCTCGACTTGAGCGCCACTACGGTCACGCCGGTGGAGATTCCTGGGTTCGCCAGGCCGGTCAACGCGTTCTTCAGCAGCGACAGCAATACCGCTTATGTGATCAGTTGCGGAGTGGAGTGCGGATCGACTGCGGGTGCATCCGTAGCGCAGCTCGACATTCCGTCACAAACTATCAAGGCGACCGTGCCGGTTGGAGGCGCCAGCGTTGGCCTGCTCAACGGCGGAACGTTGTACGTAGCGGGAAATCCAGGTCCCGCCGGGACCTACGATGCGGTGACCGTCAGTACCATGTCGCGTCTGACCGCTAACTCGGTGGCCATCGGCGACGGTTATCACAGCACCATGGCGTTGTCGACCAACAACAAGCTCTACATTGGCGCCAAGACCTGCCTGAATCTCACCACCGGATGTCTGTCGGTGGTCAACGTCGCCAACAACACCGCGGTCGCGCCCCTGCCGCCCCAAGGGGCGGTGACAGGCATGCTGGCGATTGCCAACCGAAACACGGTATATGTGATCGAGGGGGGATACCAGGTGATTTACGACACCACTACCGACGCGCCCCAGAAAACGCAGGTCTCATTCGCCGGGGCGCTTTACGACGTGGTGCAAGTGGACCAGTAATAGCAAGCCCGCTGAAAAAGCGATGTTCGGCAAGTGTAGCCCTTCACCTGAATTATTCATGAGCATCCCACGCTTTGAAGGGGCACGACTTTTGGTGGCTGAGGAAAAGTTTTGAAATCGGCTCGGGTAGTGCGGGCCTTCAGGCCCGCGTTAAGCAGTTATCTATGAGAACCGGCTTTAGCCGCTGAGGTACCTCGTTTCGAAAACGCCGCGACACACGCACGTATTAGCGATATCGGTCCACGTACCCCGGGCCTAAAGGCCGATTTCTCATCAGCTGGGTGACGCGCCGCTGAAGCGCCGCACTACCCGAACATCGCTTTTTTCAGCAGCCTCTAAAGCGATTCCTGCAACCTACCCACTACCCACTAGTCCCTGCTCCTACGGCTCCAGCTTCAGGTGATGCACACCCGCTCGCTGCACCGCTTGCGCCGAGAATGGCAGCGAGAATGTCGTACCGTGGTAGTAGGCGTTCCATTGATCGTTGTAATGCTCATCGAAGATATTTCCGGATTCACCATTCACGATATTCAAGGTCGAGTTGTCGAGGTCTGAGAAGTCAACCGTGAGGCGCTCGGACGGACCGAAGTGCGCACTGACCTGCTTCACGGTTTCACCATCCCCCGAGAGGGACTGCGGACCGGGACCTGCGGCGCGTTTGAGGATGGGAAAATTGCTCCAGAAGGGATGCTTGATGTCCACGCGATGGACCCGTCCCCACCTCCACGTCGCCAGTGCATGCGGCGCTTCCGCATCGCTTACGGCGCCCTCCACCGCGGCGGTCAGTAGCGCGTCATAGTCGGCGTAGCCGTCCGGCAGCCAGCGCGCAGGTTGATGCGACAAGATGTTCTCCAGCCATACCGGCCTCATGAACCATCTATATTGCTTCCAGTCATCCCCCAACTTTGGCTTGAGCAGCAACTCCTCCAGCTTCTTGCGCGAGAAGTACGCCACTGTCGCCGCCGCCGAGTCCGTCGCCATGGTGCCGTCCCAATTCCGCATCAGGTCGGCGGCCGATTTGGCGCGCCGTGATGCCGTCGCTGTGTGATCGACGGCGTACACGAAGCGCTCGGCGCAGAAGCGATCGAGCGCCGAAACAATGTCGGTCTGAATGGCCAGCATGTCGGGCGGGGTGAGTTTCTTTTTTGCATTTAGCAGCCGGTAGATGCGCTCCGTGCGATATGGAGATCCCCACTCGATGCTCAGCGTGTTGGGATATCCGTCGGGCGTGACGCGCCCGTTGGCCGTGGCGATGATCCCCGAAGCGGGATCGTACACGCTGGGAAGCTTGTCGTAAGCAACATATCCGGTCCACTCGTGCGAGTCGTCGTCGCCGGGCACGGGAACCGAACCGTCGCCCGCCGCCCGGATCGGAACCAAGCCGGTTGCCTGGTAGCCGATATGCCCCTCCACATCCGCATAGACGACATTTTGACCCGGCGCGCCAAACTGCGAGAACGCCGCGCGGAAGTCCTGCCAGTTTTTCGCCGAGTCCACGGCAAAGAACGGTGCGCCTGCCGCCTGCGGGTCGTAAATGATCCACTTGAGAGCCAGCTTGCGCTTCTCTCCCGGAATAATGTCGCTGACGATCGGCCCGTGCCGGGTGATCTCGACATCCACGTTCACCTCAGGCTTGCCCTTCACGCGGATGATTTCTTTGCGATGCTCGGGCCGCACCCAACCTTGCGGCGTCAGGTATTCGCCCTTGTCGTTGAACTTCTCGATGTAGAGGTCCTCGACGTTGGGACCAAGATTGGTAAAGCCCCACGCGATGAAGCGATTGTGCCCGGAAATGACGAAGGGCACGCCGGGCAAGGTCACGCCGGCAACGTCGAAGTCTCCCGCCGTAAGATGCGCCTCGTACCAGACATTGGGGATGTGCAGGTCGAGGTGCATGTCGTTTGACAGCAGGGGCTTTCCCGATGCCGTGTGCGCGCCCGAGACCACCCAATTGTTGGAGCCGGGATGAAGGCTGTCTTCCATAGCTTCGCCTTGAAGGGGCGCGCCTTGAAGCTCTTCATTATCCTTGTCATCATGCGGATGAAAATTAACCACGGAGACACTGAGATCACGGAGAAGACGACGTAGAGACCTAAACTCCGTGTCCTCCGTGTCTCCGTGGTGAATGATTTTCGATGGAGCGAGCGCAGCGAGCCGAGGGACCTGCTTTTCTTCCGGCGTAACGTGGCTGCTTTTCTTCCTGGGCGCCGGATCTTCTTCCTCATCGGGAGTAGTCTCGCCTGGAATCTCGTTTTCGATGGAGGTTGTGTCGGTTCCCGGCGGATGATCGCGCCACGATGAATTCACAAACAGGTCGGCAGTCAACTCCGGCCCCAGCTTGGCCAGAACTTTCTCTTTCTCCAACTCGTCCTTGTACAGACCGTGGTTCAAAAATTCGGTCATCGACAATCCCACCAGCGCCGAATCTTCCACCGTCCAGACGTGAGGGAAATAGGTGAGGAAGCGGAATTCCAGCGGCAGAGTTTTCTGGTGCTGCGCGATGTAAGCGTTCACCCCGGCGGCATAGGCTTCGAAGTGGGCGCGCTGGGCCACATCCATGTTGGCCAC
>PLBW01000230.1 GCA_003135475.1 Acidobacteriaceae bacterium | reverse complement strand
TGCGCCGCCAGCGCCCCGGCAAGGTCGATCCAGTGCATCAGGCGGCCGCCCAGCAGCGCGCCCAGCGGGTTGGTGTCATTGGGCAACACGAGCTCGATCATTTCCGATTTCGAGTCGCTCACCGGTCTCGGTCGCAGGTTGCCGTCGTTCTGTTCCATGGCGTTCCTTGTGGAATGTTGGTTCTACTTCCCTGCCGCCGCGCTTTCCTGCGGCGATGATGCTGCGGCTGTCGCGATCTCGTCCGCAGGAAACAGGTTCCCGCGCCTTGCACGCTGCGTCTGCACGTAACACTCGGCCATGCGTTGCACCCGCGCGTCGTCATGCGGCCGGAGCCACAATGCGTTCACCGTCTCGTACAGTAACTCTCCATGACCCGCCGGCAGGTAGTCGCGCTCGCAGACGAAGAGCACGTGCAGAATGCCGTCGCGTTCCTCGCCCAGCGCAAAGCGCACCGTATCGGCGTGGCGCTCGGCGGGAAGCCGGCTGCAGGCGTTGGCGTAGCCGAGATTGCAGCCCGACTTCAGCTCTTCGTCACTAGGCCGCGCGCCCTCGTGGCCAGGCGCGGTGCACGTCCCCGCCCATCCCGCGCCCAAGGGGAGCCGCTGCGGAAACGGCCAGTCGGAATCGAATCGCTGTTCGGGCATGAAGAAGGGGCAGGCCACAAAATCCTCGGGTGATGCTGGCAAGAGTTAAACGCCATTGTACTGGCGACCGAGTATTGCTTCCAGTGGACTGCAGAGTCACGTCAAGCTACGGCCAGGATCACTGACCGCACTCGTTGCGTACGGCTATTATGTACAACATGCTGGGTTTCGTTTGGCGTTTAACAAAATTTGGCGGAGTGCTGCCGTTGCTGGTCGGGGTGCTCATGGCCCAGCAATCTGTTGTCCCCCGCATGGACAACGCTGCCGGCTCGCCTGACCCCTGTTTGCGACGGAGCATTCCTGTCACTTTTATCAAGAATATCCAAACCGCGCCGCCACTGCGACTACAGGATCTCCAAGTTGCAGTTGAGGGAACCCCAGCTTCAATCATTTCCCTCGTGGAGGTGAAACATCCCCCGCGAGTAATCCTCCTGATCGACACCAGCGGCAGCATGGGCCCCTCGGTGCAAGGATCCGGCTGGGGAATCGGTCTGCCGGCGGCAAAATTTGCCGCCGACGCACTTCCTCCGGGAGCCTCTGTGGCCCTGGGCACATTCAGTGAGCACTTAGAGCTTTCCGAGTTTCAGGATCAAACCAGTCTCACTAATCAAGTTCTTGCTTTGGGGAAGCAAGAACCCAGCCATAGGACCGCGTTGTACGATGCGGTCAGCAACGCGTCTTCCCGGTTCAAGACTCCGCAGTTTGGAGACACCATTTTTGTCGTGACCGACGGCGGCGATAATCACAGTTCGATTAGACTGCCTAAGTTGGAGGACGAATTAGTCGCGCGCGGTGTTCGGGTTTTCGTTTTCCTGGTAGCGAACCAGCAAATCCGCACCGCGGAGGAGCGCCAAGGCCCAGTTGATATGGAGGAACTGGCACAAAAAACGGGCGGCGGCCTTGTCACGTTGTTGTCCAAAGAATGGTTCACCAAGCCAGAGGCCGAGGCCATGGCGAAAAGCATCAGGGAGCAAGTGACGTCTCCCAACCGAATGGAATTGCAACTAACCAGTCCGCTGAGCAAGCCAGCCAAATTGTCCGTAACGCTCGCACGCGAACCCAAGGCATACACAATCGTTTATCCTCGACTTCTTGAGCCGTGCTCGAAGAGCGCGGGCCAGTAAACAGGTGCAGATAAGGAGATCGGACCCATGCCCGACGAGAACCGCGTGGCGGCGCTGAAAGAGATACTGGATGCAAATCCCGATGACGCCTTTGCGCGCTATGCCCTGGGGTTGGAATACTCCGGCGCGGGCGAGACCGATGCTGCGCTCACCGAGTTCCAGCGCTTGCTGGCGGCCCACCCGGACTACACCAACGGATACTTCATGGCGGCGCAGGCGCTGGCGCGCGCGGAGCGCAAAGAGGAAGCGCAGTCGCTGTTGCAGCAGGGTATCGAATGCGCCCGTCGCACCCGAAATCAGCACGCCCTGGAGGAGATGGAAGCCATGCTGGACGAGTTGGAGCGCGGCTAGGGATGGGCTGAACAGGCTGCGGAAAAAGCGAGTAACACCCCAAACCCTCTGTCATGCTGAGCGAGCGCGCAGTAGTTGGCCGCGCGAGTCGAAGCACCCCTATTGGATCCATGAAATTAGGGCGATTATAGGGGTCCTTCGACGCGCGGCAAAAGCGGCCGCTCGCTCAGGGTGACACCACAAAGATTTTTTCCGCAGCCTGTGAAGTTGTGCCCCCTAAGCGACTTGTAAGATAGCTTCAGATGAACATCGATCGATTGACAGTTGATTCCGCCCGAACCGCGGTGCTGGAGAAGCAAACCACGGCGACTGCGCTGGTGGACGCCTTTTACCAGAAGATCGACGCCGAGGATGCCGCCATTGGCGCTTATCTCACGCTGTGCAAGGAGCGCGCGTATCGGCAGGCGGCGCGGGTTGACACGCTGGCCGACAAAGGCGATGCGCTGCCGCCCCTGGCTGGCGTTCCAATCGCGGTGAAGGATGTCTTCGCGACCAAAGACGTGCGCACCACCGCTGGTTCGAAGATTCTGGCAAACTTCATCTCCCCGTACGACGCCACAGTGGTGGCGCGACTCGAAGAAGCTGGCGCCGTCATTCTGGGCAAGACCAATTGCGACGAGTTTGCCATGGGCTCGTCGAACGAGAATTCCGGCTTTTACCCGGTGCACAATCCGCGCGACCACTCGCGCGTGCCGGGCGGCTCCTCGGGTGGATCCGCTGCGGTCGTGGCTGCGGGAACCGCGGTGGCTTCGATCGGTTCCGATACCGGCGGCTCAATTCGGCAGCCCGCGGCATTCTGCGGCGTCGTCGGGCTCAAGCCCACCTATGGACGGGTGTCTCGCTACGGGCTTATCGCCTTCGCTTCATCGCTCGATCACGTTGGGCCATTCGGCAAGAGCGTGAAAGATGCGGCTCTGATGTTGCAGTACATGTCTGGCCGCGAGCCACTCGATTCGACGTCTGCCGACGTTCCCGTACCCAACTATCTCGACCAGATCGGCCAGCCGGTGCGCGGCTTGCGAATCGGAGTGCCGGAAGAATATTTCGGCGAGGGACTCGATCCGGAGGTCCGCCGCGCGGTCGAAGCTGGCATCCAGGAGCTGGCCAAAGCCGGATGCGAGATCGTCCCAATATCGCTGCCCAACACGAAATATGCCATCCCAACGTACTACGTTGTCGCCACCGCCGAGGCCTCGTCGAACCTGGCGCGCTATGACGGCGTGCGTTATGGGGCCCGCGCGACCGATGGCAAGACCCTGGCTGAAATGTACCGGCGCACGCGGGACGCGGGTTTCGGAGCCGAAGTCAAGCGGCGCATCATGCTTGGCACCTACGTTCTGAGTGCGGGATATTACGATGCCTATTACCTGAAGGCGCAACGGGTACGGCGTTTGCTGGCAGCCGACTTCCATCGGGCGTTTGCCAAGGTGGATGCCATCGTTACGCCCACCACGCCGACACCCGCGTTCAAACTCGGCGAGAAGATGGACGATCCACTCGCCATGTATCTGGCGGACATTTTCACGGTGACAGCGAACCTGGCTGGCATTCCGGGAATTTCGATTCCCTGCGGCAAGAGCACGGAGGGTTTGCCGATCGGGATGCAGATCCTGGGAAAGCACTTCGACGAGCCCATGGTGTTGCGAGTGGGGCACGCGGCGGAACACGCGCTGGCGGGAACGGTGGCCGGTTAACGCCGCTCACAATTTCGCCTACGAAATCTCTTCGTAATAGCGTTCTCCCGCGCAGGCACGGCACAGGATTTTTCCCTCACGCCGTACCTCGCGCTGGAAGTTGATGCCTTCGCCGCATTGCTCGCACACGATGCGCTCGCCCTTGTAGCCGGGCAATTCCTCGGGCGGCAGAGCGACCTTAACCCACTGCACCGTGAACAGGTCGTCGTTCGAGATCTCGCGATAGGCCAGCATCTGTTGCTGGTTCTTGTTCTCGATTTCAGGATGCATTTGCCGCGCCAGTGCTTTCGAGCTTTCGCGGGCGCAGACCCGCACCGCTCGCTGCGAGGCGAGATCGACAAATGTCGCGGCCACTTTGCCCCAATCACGGAATTTGAGCGCCCGCTTGCCCAACCGGCAGCCGGTTACGACCGCAACCGCATCGGTGGCGCAGCGGTCAATCTCCACAAAGGTGATGAGACGCTTGCGATCTTTCCCGCGCGGATCGTCTATGCCCAACAGTTTCAGTCCGAGCATGGCCAGACGAACGCCCAACACCTGCCCGGCACAGAGGTGTCCGTGGGCTTCCTCAGCGTCGCGCAGCAGTTCGTCAAGGCTCTTCAATGGAAACTCGTATTCGGCCTCAAAGTGATCTGAATCAAGGTTCGTCGGAATCGTCGTCGGCCACTTCGTCAACAAAGCGGCCCCTCACCGTGACGCTGAGCTTGTCACCAACCTTGGGAAGGAAGGTCACGCGCGCCGGTTGACGCTCCCAGTGCGGGGCGGCACAATCGGAATCGGACTGTTCTCCGCCATTCGCCTTCCCCAGCTCTTTGCGATACAGCGGCTTCTTGACGCCAATTTGCACGACCACGGCGTCTAGTTTTTCACCATTGGCCGTGATGCCGCAGTATGCCGCATAGTCACGGTACCAGCTTACCTCCGAGTAGAACGGGTCGAAATCAGGCAACTTGATTGGCGTGATCTTGCCTGAACTGCGGTCCACCAGCAGCCATCCCCCAAGTTGCCAAAGCCACTTCGGGGATTTGCGCGCCTCATCGGGCAGCGCGTCATTGATGCGAAATGCCCGCCGCACCACGAACTGCCGGTCGGTAACGTCGTGGGACTTGCCGGTCGTGAACTCCTTCAGCTTCGCATCGACAAAGAGCGGGGAGACCGCGATGTCCATCGTCTTGGTTTCCGCAGCGCCGATGAACAGCTTCACCGGCAGCGGCTTTCCCAGGCTTACCACGTGGGGTTTGGACACCGCGCCGGCGGCAACATCCAAAATCACCAGGAGCACGAGAACGTGAACGGTGCGCATCGCTAAGGGAAGGCTAATCCCCGCTTGCAGCCGCTGCAAGTCCCGTCCACAAGAAACGATTTAGGCCCTCGGCTGGCGTAAAATCAGGAAACAGAAGCCTGCGGGGTGAACATGACATTCATCGATACCAACAAACTGCCAACTATCGAACGCTTGCCGGGCTGGAGAGGCCGCTATTTCGATTCTGCCAGCATGACGTTCGGACATTATGAGTTCGACGCTGGGGCCTCGATCCATGAGCATTCCCACCCCCAGGAAGAGGTTTGGGAAATCCTGGAAGGAGAACTGGAAATAACCATCGCTGGGGTCACCCAGCGCGCAGGTCCTGGCTCTGTCGGAATCGTTCCACCGAATACCCTGCATACCGTTAAGGCAGTCTCGCCCGGGAAGGCAATCGTCATAGACTATCCTTTGCGGGAAAGTATGTCCCGCTCAACGCATGATTAGCGTAGGGATGCTTGAACAAACCTTTACCTTCTGACAACTGGAATACAATAAGCCAGCGTCTAAGTTGCAGATGTATTACAGCTTCATAATTCCGGCTTACAACGAAAGCGAGCGGCTGGCTACTTCGCTCCCCAAAGTATTCGCCTACATCCGTGAACGGCAAATGCAGGCTGAGGTAATCGTCGTGAATGACGGTTCCAGCGACGACACCGCCGAAATCGCGCGCAGCTTTGCCAGCCGATATCCCCAGACTCGATTGCTGGAGAACCCCGGAAATCGCGGCAAGGGCTACAGTGTGCGTAACGGCATGTTGCACGCCAATGGCGACGTTCTGCTGTTCACCGACGCAGACTTGTCCTCGCCAATTTACGAGGCGACCAAGCTATTCGCCGCCATTGACCGGGGCGCGGAGGTCGCCATCGGATCGCGCTGGCTCGAGGCTGGACTGCAAACTGAACGGCAGCCCTGGTATCGGCAGTTGTACGGACGGCTTTTCAATCTCGCGCTGCGCATGGTTCTGGGATTGAAGTATCGCGACACCCAATGCGGCTTCAAGGCGTTTACCCGGGCGGCGGCCCAGACTGTCTTCTCCCGGCAGCGCGTCGAGCGCTGGGGATTCGACCCGGAGCTGCTGTTTCTGGCCAACAAGTTCCACCTGCGCACCGTCGAGGTCCCGGTGGGGTGGGCGCACGATCACCGTTCCAAGATCAACCCTATTCGCGACGGGTTGAAGATGGGCGTGGAGATGCTGGCTGTCCGCTGGAACGATCTCCGGCGGATGTACGAGCATCCTTCGACGACCATCGAAGAGCCGCAAATTCAGCCGGCGGCCCCCGCCGAAATCGCGAAATAGCCCCCTCTGGAACCGCTTTAAATTTTGTAGCCTTCGTGCGTTCTCCGCATCTGCTCTAGGAGCGGCAACCCGGCACCCCACCCCGAAGTGGGGTCCAGCCGCAACGTTCGCTTTCTGCATCTCAAAAACGATTCACATTTGCAGGGTTTATGCACAGCATCAGTCCAATTCGCGATCTGCCTGCGCCGCCTCAAGGCGAAGCCTCCTTGCTGGAGAAATATCTGGCCGTGCGGGAGACTTCTCTCCACATCTGTGCTCCCCTGAGCGTGGAGGATCACGGCCTGCAGCCGATGCCCGACGCCAGTCCGGCAAAGTGGCACTTGGCGCACACCACCTGGTTCTTCGAGACTTTTCTTCTGGCCGAGCACCTGCGCGACTATCGCCCCTTCCATCCCGCATTTCGTAACCTGTTTAATTCGTATTACAACGCCGTGGGCGATCGGCCGTTGCGCGCGTTGCGGCACACCTTGTCGCGTCCTGGGTTGGACGAAGTACATGCCTATCGCGCGTATGTGGACGATGCCATTGTGCATATGCTCACAACCGAGCCTGCGCCCGAGTTGGTGGCGCTGATTACGCTGGGAATCAACCACGAGCAGCAGCACCAGGAGCTGATCGTCACCGACGCGAAGAACGGGCTGTGGACGAATCCGCTGCGGCCGGCGTTTCGCCCCACGCCAGAGAGTCACGGGGCAAAGAGTGCCTCTGCCTCCGTCCCGCCCATCGAGTGGCGCAGCTTCGACGAAGGGACTTACAGCGTAGGTTTTGCGGGCGAGGGCTTCGCCTTCGACAACGAAGGCCCACGTCACAATGTTTACCTGGAACGATTTCGCCTGGCCTCGCGGTTGGTGACCAACGGCGAGTATCTGGAATTCATGCGCGACAACGGCTACGGCACCGCCGACCTGTGGCTTTCCGATGGCTGGGACTGCGTTCGCCGCAATCAGTGGAGCGCTCCGTTGTATTGGGAGCAGCGCGTTGGCGATTGGTGGCATTACACCGTCGAAGGCATGAAGCCGTTGGACTTGAGCGAACCGGTTTGTCACGTCAGCTATTACGAGGCCGACGCCTTCGCTCGCTGGGCGGGCGCGCGACTGCCCACGGAATTCGAGTGGGAAGTTGCCGCGCGATCTTGCCGGGTAGCGGGCAATCTGCTGGAGAGCGGGCATCTGCATCCGCGCGCGCTGGAGGAAGCGGCGCCGGCGGAGCCGTTGTCGCAGATGTTCGGCGATGTTTGGGAATGGACGGCCAGCGCGTACATGCCCTATCCCGGCTTCAAGCCGGCCGCGGGAGCCGTCGGCGAGTACAACGGCAAGTTCATGTGCAATCAGATGGTGTTGCGCGGCGGCTCCTGCGCCACGCCGCAGTCGCACATTCGCGCCACCTATCGCAACTTTTTTCCGCCCCATGTGCGCTGGCAATTTATGGGCATACGGTTGGCCAATGGCAACTAGCAAGCAACTTCAGTTCCTGGCGAACGACGCAATCGCACTCGAAGTATTCGAGGGTCTGAGTGCGACGCCCAAGCGGCTGCCGTCGAAGCTGTTTTACGACCACATCGGCTCGGCCCTCTTCGAGCAGATCACCGAGTTGCCGGAGTACTACCTCACGCGCACCGAGCGGTCGATCCTTGAGAGCTTCGCGGGCGACATCTTGCAGCATGCCGGAACGTCGTTGACGTTGGTCGAACTCGGCGCCGGCACCGCCAGCAAGACCTGCATTCTGATTGAGGAATTGCTGCGCCGGCAAAGCCGCGCGCTGTTTTATCCCATTGACGTTTCGCCTTCCGCGTTGCAGGAAGCGGAAGCGCAACTCGGTCGGCAATTTCCCGGGCTGCGAGTCAATCCCATCGTCGCCGACTACACCGGAGGCGTGCCCGCGCTCAGTCGCATCAGCGGGCGCAAGCTGGTGCTCTACATCGGATCGAGTATTGGGAATTTCGAACCCGACGAGTCGGTGCGGATTTTGCGCCGCATCCGCCGCACGCTGCGCGCGGGCGACGCTCTGCTGCTGGGCGCCGATTTTGCCAAGAGTCCGAAGATTCTTCTGCCCGCCTACGACGATTCGCAGGGAGTCACGGCGAGGTTTAACCAGAACATTCTGGCGCGCTTGAATCGCGAGTTGGATGCCGACTTCGCGGTCGACCGCTTCCGCCATGTCGCGCTGTGGAACCGCCGCCAGTCGCGCATCGAGGCCCATCTGGAAAGCACCACCTCGCAAACTGCCTTCATTTCGGCGCTCGACCTGGATCTGTCATTTGCGCCGGGCGAACGCATCCACACCGAGAACAGCTACAAGTACACCGACGCCATGATCGAATCGATCCTGCGCGACAGCGGCTTCACCCTGGAACACACCTGGTGCGACCGCAAGAAATGGTTTGGGGTGCACCTAGCGCGGGTGTAGGGGCAGTGATCGGAAGAGAAAATCCCCGCGCGAGCTGGTTAGGCATCCGAGAGCCGGTCAATGAACGAATCGAAGTGGGAGTTCCTCCAAACTCAAACGAGAAGGATGGCTGTATTTCTTGGGGCAGGGTTCTCAAAGTGGGCGGCTGGCCTGCCGGTCGCGGCGGAACTTTTGGACTTCGCGATTGAACCATTCGGAGTTAGAGACGAGCAAAAGATCGAAATCGTGCGCTCGGCGAAACAAGCCTGGGACGAGAATCATCCTGAGAGCCTGGCTGAGCAATTCATCGCCCATGCACTCATGGACCGTCATGACATAAGAACCGCCGTCCTGTGGTACATCGTCCGCCGACTGTCAGAACCCTATATTTGGAAGGAGTGGCACGCAGGACGGTGGCGTCGTCATGTCTTAATGATTGACGAAAGCAGAAAGTACCAGCGAGTAGGCGTGACCCGTGCCCGCGACTTCCTTGTTCGGCTGAGTGCGCCGCAGTCTGGTATTCTCACGACGAATTACGACTTGCTCATTGAGTACGCACTTGGAACAAAGCACTTCAATTATGGGCGATCCGGCGAGGTGCTAACCGGGCGCGGAACGTATCCAGTCTCGCAATGGCGCAACCCAGTTGCGCTCGAGGGTTCGATCGCGCTGGCGAAGATGCACGGGAGTATCTCTTGGGACCTGAAAGGGCGGTACACGGACGGCCGACGTGGCATCACGGGTAACGCACTTATCGTGGCCCCGACGCCAGAAAAAATCGCACCTGCCGATCTCGCGTCTCAGTGGGAGCTCGCAAGTCTCATCTTAAAGGAGTCTACTCACCTTCTGGTTTTCGGGTTTGCCTTCAACCCTTACGACGAAGCATTGCTGAACCACCTGCAAGAGCACGGCAGTAGCATCAAACAAGTGATTGTAATAGACAAAGACCCCAAGCCCGATCGTGTCAGGCAAATCTTGCCGCCAGCGCATGTATGCGTGCTGCCCCCTCCACCAGGGGAGGAGCAGGAGTACAAGAGCTGGTTTGCGAAGCTAGATAGCATCCTTACAGGGCCCTGAATCATCCCTTTAGCCTGGTGCCCAGGGTTCGCGTCCGTCTTTTGGACGCTAACCTGGGCAGAGGAAGATTCGGGCCGGCCCACCGAACATTCCGGAGTTGGGTATACAATGTATATATATCGAAGGAGGCGTTTTTATGGCGAGCAGCATGGTTCATATCCGGGTGGACGAAAAGGTGAAGGCTAAAGCCGCAAAGACGTTGGCCGCGATGGGGTTGACGGTATCCGATGCCGTCCGTCTGCTGCTGACGCGGGTTGCCGCAGAAAAGGCCCTGCCGTTTGATGTGCGGGTCCCCAACCGCGAGACCATTGCCGCGATGGAGGCCGGAGAGCGGCGCGAGGTGCATAGAGCGACCAGTGTCGCCGCCATGATGGCCGAGTTGAATGCGCACCGTTGAATGGACTACGGCCTTCAGCCGCGATTACAAACGCACCAAAGCGACGCCACGCCACCGAGATGTCGGGACTTTACTTGCGGAGATCGGTGTGCTGTTGGCCGATGACCAACCGCTGAAGGAGAGACACCGCGATCATGCTCTGTCGGGCAACTGGAAGGACCATCGCGAGTGTCATCTGAAGCCGGACCTCTTGCTGATCTACAAGAAGCCAGACGATAAAATCTTGCGGTTTGTCCGCATGGGCTCGCACAGCGAACTTTTCAACAAGTAGCGAGGGGACAACCCTGCGCCCCAGGTTAGCCCGACAGAGCAACAAACCTCAGGCGCCAGGCTCCGGCATTGCGCCCTCGTTAGCTGTGCGCCAGACGCCTTACAGCCAGGCTCAGCATCAGACGCGTCATCCCGGTGAAGATCATGCTGATTCCGACCAGCGTACCCATCACCCATAACGAGCTGGAGGGCCACTGGCGCCAGACCAGCAGGCCGAGGACCAAAGTGACGATGCCGTCGAACAGAATCCAGCCCGATCCTGGGATAGCGCGGGTTGGGAAGTAAGCCACCAGGTCGAACACTCCCTCCACCACAAAGAAAATCGCCAGCGCCAGAGTGAATGCGGCAACCCCCAGCACGGGGTGCAGCAGAAAATAGCAACCGGCGATCAGATACAGAACCGCGACCAAAAGCTTCCAGAGTATGTGCCCGACGCCTTTCGACTGGAAGGCATGGATGAACTGAAATACCCCGCTGAAGACGATCAGCCAGGCGATGACCACAACCACACCCCACGAGGTAGCGAACGGGATCGCGATGGCCAGGAAACCGAAGACGATGAGCAGAATCGCCCACACAATGGACATTCCGGAGCCGGGGTTGGAGAGTCCTGTTTGTGCCATGTTCTGAATTCCTCCTTGCAGCCGACCTCATGTTAGCAGCTTGATGCTCCAGGTTCGCGTCCGTTTTTTGGACGCTAATCTGGGCAGAGGAAGGTCCTGGTCGGCCCTCCGAATATTTTCAACTTACGATCTCTGGCCGTCCACTCCGATTTGATCTCACTTCCGAGCGCCGCAGGCGCGAAAAATCTTAGCCCCCCTTCAGGGAGTGCGTGAAAACTGTGCCGTCCCTACGGGACTCGGGCTTCTAACGAACGCCTACCCAGTGCTGAAGCACTGGGCTAAGATTTTTCGTCCCGCAAGCGGGACTCAGGCGCAGGTCATCTGAGCAGCCTTGCTGTGCCCACACCTGATGCCTCATACGATGTACGCATTGCCGCTGGGACCACCAGTGAGTGAGCGCCCCAGGCGCGGAAAATCTTAGCCCCGCCCTTCAGGGCGGGGTAGGCATAAATAGGAGAGCCGAGTCCCGTAGGGACGGCACAGGAATCATCCAACCACGTATCGCGAATCGTATTCGACACCCGTCTTGCGCAACAATGCCACAAACTCTTGCTCGAAACTCCACTTCTGGTGATGCGCCTGCTGGTTCGCAATGTAACCGGCCACAGCCTGTCTCTGCGAGCGGCCTACGTTGAACCCTCCATAACCTTCCTGCCACGCGAAGCGCTGGCCCATTTATGTACTTTCGTAATCTTGACAACCCGGCAAAGCGCGTTAGGCTGATAAGTTGGGCATAGTGCGCCCAATGGCCTCGCAGGCGGTCTGAACAACCTCTGCGATGTCGGGAGTTCTTTGACAATTCGTGGTCTTGTGCCGACGAGGGTACACCGCATTTTCGGGTTTGCCAGGCTCCAGGCTGAGGTAAGTCCTACTGGCTCAAGATTTTGCCAATAAGTCCTTGGGGCTCAAGATTTTGCGCAGATTTCTTGGTGCTGGCCCAATGTTTTCAATATTTTACGGGCATGAGGGGGGGAGGGGGGTATACCCGTTGCTCATGCGACCCCGCTCTTGAGAAGCGAGAAGCTCCGGCCTATAGAGCTGCCGCAATTTCGCACGCTACAAACTGTAAAGGATGTGTTCAGACTGGACACAAAACGAGCTTGGGTCGGGCACCCTCGCGAAGCCCCTCACTTCTGCCGCACGTAGCCGTACATGTAGTCGGTGATCGCGGGGGACTTTGCAATCGGCACCGAGGTTTTGAGCGAATCCGCCAGTTTGGTCGGAGCGGTGCCCGGCAATGCTTCGTTGGTAAGCAGAAAACCGCCGGGCTTGATCATCGTTCCCAGGTTGGCGCGCGCCAGCGACTGTTCCAGTCCGCCGTAATAGACGAAGATGTTGGTGCCGATCACCAGATCGAATTGCTTATCCGGCGACAGCGGCACCGTCTGGAACACAACATTCATGTCCACGGGAAACACCCTGACCACGACCGCGGGCCGAACGCTGACGGCGCGGTTCCAAATGTTTCCCGCCGCCTCCGGAACTGGAATTCGCGTGCCCGGTTTCCCAACTCTGTCGCCCAGCTTCTGCCAATATTCGATGAAGCCGTTGTGATACTCCTGGCTCCACTGGTCCGATGGGCTGGACAGCAACTGGATGGTGTACGGTTTGCCGGCAGTGGCGTCCTTGCGCGCGCGCTCCAGGTGCCGGTTCACCCGAGGACTGATGTCGAAGGTGATGACCTCGATGGTAGCGGGGTCGGCCAGGCCCAGCCGGGCCAGCGAGTCGATCACCGCGAAGGGCTGCGTGCTTTGCGGAGGAACGAAGTCGGAGCCAGATTTCTTATTTACGAAGTCAAGGCCGGGACCGACGATCGCGATGCGATGCACGCTGCCCGGCTTCAGCAGCCCCTGGTCCATCATGTGCTTGAGGTGCAACTCGATGGTGTAGTCAGGATAGAGGTTGCTATCGGTCGAGATGCCGCGGTCCTTAAAGGCCTGATAGGGGTTGGTCTTGGCTTGTGCCCGGGCGCGGGCCACGTCGTCACGCCAGCGCGCCAGGTTGGCCAGCAGGTAGGCCTTGACTTTCTTCTGCCCCTCGGGAGTTTTCAGGCTGAAGCCTTTGCGCTCCAGCAGCGCCCGCATTTCCAGCATGCCTTCGCTGGGATGCGGAGCGGCCAACGCCCGCACCAGATCGTTGGCCCGCCTGTCGGCGATGGAATTAATGGCGGTGCTGCGTCCATAGTCGCCCAGATCCTCGTAGGTGATGGGCGGTTCCTTGGTGTAGGTGATGCCCATGCGCAACAAATTGGTGAGCGTGTTTTCTTCGCCCTCATCAATGCGGCTGCGAATCTCCTTGTCCTCAGTGCGGACCCACTTGTCCCAGGCAGCGGCAGTGAGCGATGCTTTCAGCTCCGGCGGCAAGGAGCTGCGCATGGCCTGAAGCACAGGCTGCGCGGAGGAAAAGGAAACGAACTGCGGAGTCTGCGCCAGCGCCGGGCAGAATGTAAGAGAGCAGAACAGGAACAAGCAAGGTGTCTTGCCGAGTTTGCTGGGCATAGGGGTCAATACAGGAAGTGCTCCGGGGCGGAAGTCGGCAGGATTCTCATTGCCACCTCATAATACTATGCGGGCATCGCGTAACTTTCCTCAGGGCTTCTTCCTCGCGCAGCGTCGCACCCACTCGGTCCACGCATGTTCAGTGATCTCGCCGGCAGCGGCCCGCAGAACCGTCGCCGTCTCTTCCGCCTCGCTGCAACTGAGTTCCCATCCGTTGAGCTCGAGAAAAACAACCATCGCCGCCAGTGCGGTGCGCTTGTTTCCATCGAGGAATGGATGGTTTCGCAACAGTCCCCAAGCGTACGCGGCCGACAGACTGGCCACCGATGCGTTTTTTCCATACGCCGCCAGGTTCTGAGGTCTGGCTACGGCGGATGCAAGCAGCCCGCTGGCGCGCAGTCCGGACACTCCGCCATAACGCGCAATCAGTTCCTCATGGACGGCCTGCACGGCTTTCGCGGTGAGCCATCGCAGGCGCTTCACTTCGCCAGTTCTCGATAGCTGTTACGGTGCCGAGGCTCGGTCCGGCGGAAGGCTTCGACTTGCTCGGAGAAATTGGCGTCAAAGGGCGACAACTCAATACCGGCGCCCGTCTCGGCGAGACTCAATACGCTGCCCTCGGTCAGGCGAAGGCGCTCGATGACCTGCTTGGGCAGCAGGACCCCGTATCCGTTGCCGATCTTGCGGAGTTTCGTCTGCATGAAAGGATTATAACATTAGTTATAATGTATTGGAGGGCCCCGGAAGTGAATTCCGCCCTGTTCCCTTCCCGTCGCGGCGCGACAATACTTAGAACCCGGCCAGCTTGCGCGACGACAGGCGCCTCGCTGGGTGGTGCCGCCGTAGCGTTCCTACCAGTTTGAGGGTTTTCTCCACGCGCTCAAAAAAGTCACTTATGTGGTCTTGACTTTGCGATGGATTAGGCACATTGTGTCGCGAATCAATGGGAACTCTGGTCCCCCGCAAAATGGTTCCCCCGGTTCCGAACCCAAGTACGGCACAGCTTTTCAGAGTAGTTTCGGCCCATCAACGTTCATAGGGCAAACTGCTCCGGGACAAGTAACACCAACTCTTCATTAGGAGTGCGCCATGTCTCGCTACTTGCATGTTCCGGTTGCCTGTTTGACGTTGATTTTCGTCACGGCCGTAGCCCAGTGCCAGGATCAACCTGCTCAAAGCGCCCAGCTGGTAACCGTTGACGACCTCTTTGCCGAAGTAGGCACACGAGTGCCCGCGTTCGGCGGACTCTTCGTCGATGAGTCCACAGACACGCTCTACGTGTACATGGTGCCTCATTTACCTGGCGATCTAGCCACCCTTGACCAAGCACTTACCGCTGTGTTCGGCTCCAATCGGCCCACTGAATACCGGATCGAGACGCTTCCGGGCAAATACACGTTCCGGCAACTCAAGGCATGGGATGATCGCATGAGCCCAGAGGTACTTGCCACTCCTGGTGTCGTGCTAACTGATATCGATGACAAGAAAAACCGACTGACAGTGGGCGTCGAAGATCCGAATCTCCTGCACGCGGTGGAGGCCGAGTTGTCGATACTAGGTATTCCGCGTGAAGCGGTCGATATAGAGCAGATGTCTCCGCTGGAGCCTGACCTAACACTCCAGGATTACCACCGGCCAGTATATGGAGGACTGCAAATTGAGAGGAGTGCTGGGGGAACCTGCACCCTCGGGTTCTTCGCGAAAGACACCAGAGGCGCGACGGGATTTGTGACCAATTCGCACTGTACCGATGTCCAGGGTGGCGTAGAAGGCACAGTTTTCTCTCAGCCTTCAAATATATTTCCCCTCCCCACGGTAATTGGCACCGAAGCCAGCGATCCCTGCTACTTTCCATCGCCGACTTGTGCCGCACCGTGGTTTTCAGGCTGTCCAGCGGGGCAGCTATGCCGTTATAGCGACAGCGCTTTTGCAGTCGCGGCTGGCGTGGTCCCGGGCTTTGGGAAGATAGCGCACTCTACCGGTGGGGGATCTATCAACTGGGATGGTTCCAGCGTCTTTGTGATTACGGACCAGGGAGACCTCGGCGAGGTTGGAAAGACAGTGTACAAAGTCGGCAGCATGACAGGTTTGACTAGTGGAACGATTACTAGGGTCTGCGCAAAGGTAGCGAGCTCTGACGGCATTCACACCTTCCTTTGCCAAACATTAGCAAATTATCTTAGGGCTGGAGGGGACAGCGGCTCTCCAGTCTTCCAAGTTACAAATGCTGTGACCAACGAGGTGAAATTGATAGGGATACATTGGGGAGGGGGACCAGGGGTTGCCGTTTTCAGCCCAATTGGAGGGGTCGAGAAGGCAAGGGAATTAGGCCCCCTGAAGGTCTGCTTCGGCGGTGGCTGTTAGCTCGGGGTGCGATTCACAGCGATCTCAGAGATCTGGGCGCGGTGACTTTTTTCGTCGGGTGCCCGATCCTTTCGCCTGGTGCCCCTTGTTCGCGTCCGTCTTTTGGACGCTAACCTGGGTAGAGGAAACTTCGGCCGGCGCGCCGAACATTTTCAAGTCACGATGTCTGACCGTCTGCTCCGAGTCGATCTCTAACCTATACGTTCCGGGTGCCGTTAGCCCAACAGAAGGGCGAACCTGCGGCACAAGACTTCACAACTGACAGCCGCTCCTATCCCTCGCCCCTCTTCCTCAGGAAGGCCGGGATCTCCAGGTCATCCGAGTCATACGTAATGTTGACGCTGCTGCTCACGGTGTCAATCGTGGGCGGCTCATCTCGACCGGCAGCGGCGGCCCGTGCCTGCATTTGCGCCTCGTCCATCGGCTCGGCGTGGCGCACGATCTCGGAATCGATATCGTCGAGATTGTCGGGAATGTATGGCACGGCCCGCGGCCGCTCCGCCGCTCGCGGCGATTCAGGTTCTGCCGGCTTGACCGCTTCGAAGCGGGTAGGCACAGCCTTTTCGGGCGCCGGCTGGGGCTCGCGCATACTCGGCACTTCGTAGGTCGCATGAACGCTGGCTGCGGTGGCACGCGCCTGGTGCACCACGTCAGCCACTGGGTTCGACGCGTCGCGCCGGCGGGAAACTTCCCGGAAGCCGGTCGCGATCACCGTGATCTTGACTTCGTCCTTCATCTTCTCGTCAAGCACGGCGCCGAAGATGATGTTGGCGTCTTCATGCGCGGCGCTCTGGATGATGGTGGAGGCTTCGTTCACCTCGGCCAGCCGCAGCGAGCTGGAGCCGGTGATGTTGATGAGGATGCCGCGCGCGCCATCGATGGCGCCGGCCTCGAGCAGAGGGGACGCAATCGCGGCCTGCGCCGCCAGAGTAGCTCGACCTTCGCCCCTCGCAGTCGCCGTGCCCATCACCGCATAGCCCATGCCCGCCATGATGGTCTTCACGTCGGCGAAGTCGCGGTTGATGATTCCGGGAATGGTGATGATGTCGGAGATGCCCTGCACCGCCTGGCGCAGAATGTCATCGGCGACCCTGAACGATTCGAAGAAACCTGCGTCCTTGGCGACTGCCAGCAATTTTTCGTTTGGGATCACGACCGTGGTGTCAACCGAGTCAATCAGCTCTTGCAAGCCGCGCTCCGCCTGGTTCTGGCGGCGTTTGCCTTCGAAGGCGAATGGCTTCGTGACCACCGCGACGGTGAGCGCGCCCATCTCGCTGGCCAGCGATGCAATGATCGGAGCCGCGCCCGTGCCGGTGCCGCCACCAAGACCGGTAGTGACGAACACCATGTCGGCGCCTTCGAGCGCTTCAATGATTTTGTCGGCATCTTCCAGCGCAGCCTTGCGGCCAACGTCGGGATTGGCGCCCGCACCCAGGCCGTTGGTCAGCTTGACCCCAAGCTGGATCTTCACCGGCGCGTTCGACAGTTTGAGCGCCTGCAGATCGGTGTTCGCCACCACAAATTCCACGCCTTCCAGGTGCGACTCGATCATGCGATTGACGGCATTGCCGCCACCGCCGCCGACGCCAATGACCTTGATCTTCGCGGCGTTCAGCAGCTCTTCGTTGAAGTGAATGCGAATGTCATTTTCCGGCTGGTTTTTGTCGTTGAAATCTTCGATCATCTTTTACTCCTGTATGCGTTCCACTGGAACGATCGTGGGCATTGATTTTCAGTAATTCGCTTGATGCATCGAACTTGGCGGACGCACCCACGCACCCCAGCACTCACGTCACCCCGCAGGCCGCTTTCCCTCGCGCGGCTGAAAGCTAATCAGCAAGCGCGATCCGGTGGCCTTCGCCAGGCGCTCGAGGGTGCGCATCGAGGGACGCGTGCCCCCGCTTTCCAGCCGGGCGACGACGGGTTGCGTTGTCCCCATCTTTCGGGCCAGCTCCTGCTGCGTCAGGCCGGCGCGGTTCCGCGCATCGATCACCGCCGATGCCAGGACGAATTCCTCCTCCAGAGCCTGGTACGCCTTCCGGTATTTCGGCTCCTTCATCCATCTCTTGTGCATGTCGGATATGCGCGCCATTGCCAGACCTCCATCATTCAACCGATTTCGCGCGTGTCAGAGCCAGCTCGATCTCGCGCCGCGGTGTCTTGTCCGTCTTCTTGACGAAAACCCTCACAATGACGGCGCGGCAACTTGCCGCTGTCACATACAGTGCCCGCGAAATCCCGCTGCGGCCTTTCAGCCGCATTTCCCATACACGGCCTTCGATATGCTTCACGTGCGGTTCGCCCACACGCTCCAGGCCCTTTTCTTCGATAAGGTACGCGATCCGTGCCAGCCTTGCCCGCATGTCCTCAGGCAAGGAGTCGACCTCCGCGTCAACCGTTTCGTTCAGGGTCTCGACCGCCCATCCCATGCTTAATATACCAAAAACGATATATCCAGAGAATAGCTGCTTCCAATTCTTGGACCATCCAAGGCAAGCCTATTTGCCGTACAGTCGCCTCCCACGCAAATCCGAACCCTTTCCGGCCGCGCTGCAACTTCAGCCGTTCTGCCGGGCGAACAATGCTTTGAGTTTTGCTCCCAGTCCTCGATCGATGTTCATGCGCGCCTGCCGCGCACGATGTCCGTAAAGCACCAACCCAATGGCGGTGGCAAACTCCGGTTCCAACAGATTCGAAGGCAACTTGGCGATGGGCACTGGATAACCCAGTCGCACCGGCCGCCGCAAGATGCCATCGGCAACTTCCAGGAGCGCATTGAGCCGCGAGCCGCCGCCGGTAAACACCAGTCCTGCGCCCAGCAAATCGTAAACTCCCGCCTGGCGCAGGTGATCGCGAAGCAATTCCATCAGCTCGCGCGCCCGCGGCTCCAGAATTTCTCCCAACATGCGCTGCTGCATCAGGCGCGAGGGGCGATCGCCCACCGAAGGCACTTCGATTTCATTGCCCTCGGGAATGCGAGTGACGATAGCGCAGCCGAACATCTTCTTGATGTTCTCGGCGTCGGGAATCGGGGTGCGGAAGCCCACTCCCACATCGTTGGTGAAATGATCGCCACCGATCGGAATGGCGCCGCTGTGGATCACGACGCCTTCGTAGTACACGATAAGGCTGGTCGAACCGGCGCCAACGTCAACCAGGCAAACGCCGAGTTCGCGCTCGTCGGTTTGCAAGACCGAGTCGGCGCAAGCCAGCGCTTCGAAGACGGTGTCGTCCACGTGGATACCGGCGCGGTTCATGGCCGAGACCACGTTCTGCGTCGCCGTGGTGCCCGCCGTCACCACATGAACGCGCACTTCGAGCTTTCTTCCCATCAGCCCGGCGGGGTCGTGGACACCGCCCTGCCCATCCAGGATGAATTCCTGCGGCAGCAGGTGCAGCGCCTCGCGGTCGTCGGGCATGGCGATGCTGCGCGCCTTTTCCACCGCCTGGCGCACATCTTCGCGGGTGATCTCGCGCGAACGCGGTCCCAGCACGATGCCGCCATGACTATTCACGCCGCGGATGTGCGAGCCGGCCACTCCCACCACGGCGTGCTCCACCGGAGCTTGCGCCACGTTCTCGGCGTCTTCGACCGCCTTCCGGATCGTGTCGACGGCCTTATCGAGATCGGCGATCACGCCCTTTCGCATACCGCGCGAATCGGCGATGCCGTGGCCGCGATAACGCAAGGCATAGTCATTGACTTCGGCGACGATAACGCACGTCTTGGCACTACCGACGTCAATCACCGTGAGCAGGTTTTCCGTTTGACTTCCCATGGTTACCGATGCTTCTTCCTCTTGTGCTTCACCGCCGATTTGCTTGGTGTGACTGCGGCCGGCGCGGGTGCGTTCGTCGTACTCTCTAAGCTGCCAGGCGCCGATGCGCTCTTCGCATTCTCCACGCTACCCGACTCAGTAGCGCTCTTGGGGTTACCGCCTGCGGAATCTGGATTCACGATGACCTGGTGATCAAAACGCAAATCCACCGATTCCAATTTTTGGAACTGCGCTCTCCACTCCTGCACGTGGGCCACGTAGATTTTGAAACGCTCCAGAAAGTTCGACGATCCCAGATGCACCAGCACGGCCCCGTTCGGATCGGTGACGGTCGCCTTCACATCATCAGGATCGGAAAGATCGACATCGCTGAGGTCGCGCGAGTAATGCGCGCCACCGGCATCGAGCTCCTTCATCAACTGAACGTAGATCTTCATACGCGCGGCGCGCGTCGAGACCGGCTCGCTGTCCGTCATTCCGACCACTACCGGGAAGGAATATTTTGCCTGCTGGCCTGGGGGAAGATCCACAATCACGCCGTGGGCGTCAATCAGTTCAATGTGCGAATTGACTTCGACAAATGCGACCGGCGTGCGCTCTTTGACCACAATGTTCAGGCGGTCGGGAAGCAGCCGCTGCACCGCAGCCGTTTGCACCCAGGGAATTTGCTCCAACTGGCTCTTGCGTAACTCCAGCGGAACGAAAAAAACGTTGCGATTGAGGTCGCTGGCCATCACCTCCAGCACCTGCGAGCGGCTGACATTGCTGTTCCCCGAAACCTGAATGTTGTCGCTGGAATCGATGCGAAAGCGCCATGATCGCGCGGCGTATTGATGAAGCGTAATCCAGATTAAAGCAATGCTCCCCAGCACCAGGATCAGGATGAGAGCGATCTTGATACGGCTGGCGGCTTTGCGCGGAAGCGCCCCCCGGCGCACCGGAATGCGCTTCTGGCCGCGCAAAAATGGCGACTCGGCCTCGTCATCGAGATCGAGCATGCGGGCGTCGAGCGGCGATTCGTCGAAGCCGCGCAAACGCACCGCGGCATCGCTGACCCGCGCTTCGAGTTCGTCTTCCGGCGCTGTTGATGAACTTTTCCGAGCCATGAAAACCGGGTGAAACGCCCAGAACTTCGGCCATTCGCCTCACTATAACTGTTTTCACTCAGCTTGCGGAAAGAGAGAATCGGAAGCGGCAGATTCGCCGGCAAAGTTGAACCAGAAGAGTAAACTCACGTCCCTAGCGCGAAGAGGATGGGTTGGAAACTGTGCCGTCCCTGAAGGGACTCGGGTCTATCTGCCACGTTACCCAGCACTCCGCCTGCGGCTTCGTGCTGGGCTAAACTCTTTCGCGCCTGTGGCGCTGGATTCTCGTGAGCCCACGTTTAGCCGCGCAGCGGCGACATTTGTGTTAGCCGTGGGCGTAAGCCCGCGGTTGGGTTCGGAAGATATAGCTGAGCCGCGTAGCGGCGGCACCTCTCTATCCCACGCTCTTTGCCGCTCTGCTCTCCAACCCCTCCAGCACCTGCGGCCCGACGTGCGAAACACTCCCCGCCCCCAGGGTCAAGATCATGTCGCCTGGCATCGCCGCGGTCGCCGCCAGCTTCACCGCTTCGGCGAACGAAGAGACATAGAGCGCCTCCTGCCCGCCAACTTCGGTAATGCGATTCGCCAGCATCTCGCCGGTAATTCCTGGGATAGGCGGCTCATGCGCTGGGTAAATATCGAGCACGATGACCGAATCGGCGTCGCGGAAGGCGGTCGAAAATTCCTCAAGCAGCAACTGGGTGCGAGTGTAGCGGTGCGGCTGGAAGATGACATGCACCTTGCCGAATCCGCATTGTCGCGCCGCCGCCAGCGTGGCGCGAATCTCCGTGGGATGGTGCCCATAATCGTCAACCACGGCGACCCCACCGGCGCTGCCGATCATCTGGAAGCGGCGGTCCACCCCATTGAAGTTTTCCAGCGCCCGCCGGATATCGTCGACCGGCACGTCGAGCCCGATCCCCACCGCAATCGCCGCGGTCGCATTCCTCACATTGTGTTCTCCGGGAACGCGCAGATGGAATTCGCCCAGCGAACTTCCGCGATAGCTGACGTGAAAGCTGCTCAGCGCCGCAGAATCTTTGCGCGGGCCACAACAAACATTCGAAATCAGGAAGTCGGATTGGCCATGCGTTCCATAAGTCTTGATCCGCCGTTGCACCGCGGGCAGCAGCCAGCGCAGATCGTCGTTGTCATTGCAGGCGACAACCATCCCGTAGAAAGGCACGAGATCCATGAACTTCAGGAAAGTCTGCTCCACGTCGGCCATATTGCGATAGCAGTCCATGTGTTCACGGTCGATGTTGGTGACCACGGCAAGAATCGGCGAAAGCTTCAGGAAGGAGCGATCGCTTTCGTCGGCCTCCGCCACCAGATATTGCGATTTCCCGAGTCGCGCATTGGAGCCCATCGCGTCCACGCGGCCTCCGACGACGACCGTGGGATCGAGACCACCCGCAGCCAACACCGCTGCGATCATCGAGGTGGTCGTGGTCTTTCCATGCATGCCGGCGACGGCGATGCCATATTTCAGGCGCATCAACTCCGCCAGCATTTCGGCGCGCTGAATGACCGGAATATGCTGCTGGTGCGCGGCGACGACTTCGGCATTGTCGCGCGTGATGGCCGAGCTGGTAATCACAACCTCGGCGCCGACCACATTTTCCGGGCGATGTTCGCCGCTGATCACGGCTCCCATTCCAACCAGGCGCTGCGTGACCGCCGACGGCTTCAGGTCAGAGCCGGACACCTTGTAGCCCAGGTTGAGCAGCACCTCGGCAATGCCGCTCATACCGATGCCGCCGATTCCGACAAAATGGACGCGTTGGATTTTTGCAAACATGCGGGAGACGAATCACTAGGCTACCGCGTGCTGGCTTTGGACGCCAGCGACGCGGGCCGCCAGCGCTGCGATTCTGGCTGCTGCGTCCGGATGGGCAAAGCGGCGCGCCGTCTCCGACATTGCCGCCAACCGCGGGCGGTCGCGCAACAGTTCGGCAATCTCGTTCACCAGGCGATCGCTGGAAAGTTCAGACTGCGGCAACAAGCGGGCCGCGCCGCCATCGGCGAGCGTTGCCGCATTCTGAGTCTGGTGGTCGGCGGCGGCGGTTGGCAAAGGAACGAAGATGGCGGGTTTGCCGGCCGCCGTGATTTCGGCCACAGTGCTGGCGCCGGAGCGGCACACCAGCAGGTCGGCGCGGGCGAAAGCGCCGGGCATGTCATCGATGAAAGGCGACACCTCCGCCGAAATCATGGTACGCAAATAAACTGCCTGGGCGGGAACGTAGTCTTTCTCGCCGGTCTGATGGATGACGTGGATTCCCGGCACCGCTTCCATCAGCTTTGGCAGAGCGTCCAACACGGCCTGGTTGATGGCATGAGCGCCTTGACTGCCTCCAGACACCAGCAGCGTAGGGCGGGCATCCTTAGAACGAACTGGGGGACGCGCTGGAACATGGAAGAACTCCTGCCGCACCGGCACCCCGGTCACATGACAGTTGCGAAAATAGTGGCACGTCGCCTCGAAGTGCACCGCCGCCGCACTCACCATGGGAGCAACCATGCGATTAGCGAAACCGGGGACCACGTTCGGTTCGAAGGCAATCGTGGGCACGCTCATCATGGCAGCCGTCAGCATCGCCGGCCCCGAGGCGTAGCCACCTACGCCAATCATGACATCGGGGCGAAATTCGCGGATTAGCTTCTCTGACTCCATGAAGGCGCGCGGAAGGTCCAGCAAAGTCTTGAGCCGGGTCGCGAGGTCTACGCGATTCAGTGCGCCCACCTGGATGAGATGCAGCTCGAATCCCGCCGCCGGAACCAGCCGGGTCTCAATGCCGCGCTGGGTGCCGACGAACAGCACCTCCGCGTGGTAGCGCGAACGCAATTCCTGCGCGATGGCCAGCGCAGGAATGACATGTCCGCCGGTTCCGCCTCCAGCCAGGATCACACGCATGGCTAGTCCGTCTGTTGGGTGATGTTGAGCAGCACTCCGACACTGGCCAGAGTGATGAACAGCGAAGAGCCGCCGTAGGAGATGAACGGCAGCGGAATTCCCTTGGCCGGCATCATGGCAAGCACCACGCTGATGTTGAACAGCGCCTGCACCACCACCATCGCGGTGAAGCCGGTCGCCAGAAACTTTCCGAACATGTCATCGGTGCGCAGTGCGGTCCGGATGCCGCGATACAGGAAAATTCCGAACAGCGTGACCACCAGCAGCGAGCCCCACAAGCCCAACTCTTCGGCAGTAACGGCGAAGATGAAGTCGGTATGCGGCTCGGGCAGGTAGAAGAGTTTTTGCTTACCTTCCATCAGCCCCAAGCCGGTCAGGCCTCCCGTGCTCACGGCGATCATGGACTGGATAATGTGGAAGCCTTTGCCCTGCGGATCCTTGAAGGGATCGAGGAAGGCCTGCATGCGCGCCCAGCGCCAAGGCACGCGGACCACCAGAAAGTACAGCGGCAGAAGCGACGCGGCGAATGCGTACCCCAGATATTTCATGTTCATCCCAGCCACGAACAACACGGCGGCGGAGATGGCCAGGCACGCGATGGCGGTGCCCAGATCGGGCTCCTTCACGATGAGCAGGGCGAACAAGATTACCGGGGCGGCGGCCGGAAGCAGCACGTTCTTCCAGTCGGTGATCTGCTGCCAGCGTGACTCCAGAAAGTACGCGAGATAAAAAATGATTGCGGGTTTCGCCAGTTCCGAAGGTTGCAAGGAGAAGCCGCCAAGCTTGATCCAGCGGTGAGTATTGTGGGAGTCGCGAAACAGGAAAACGGCAATCAGCAGCAGCGAGGTAAATCCCAGAAAGGTGAAGACCACCGACGCCCGCCGGTATTTGCGGTAGTCGATGTGCATGATGACGATCATGGCCGCCAGGCCTGCGCCCGCCCATGCCATTTGCCGCAGCAGAAAGCCGTAGGGCGAGCCGAAGCGCTCCTTCGCCATCACCGCCGAAGCGCTGAAGACCATGATCAGTCCGATGAAGACAAGCAACAGCGTAACCGTGAACAGCCACTTATCCACGCTGACCCGCTTGGCCATTATTCGTTGCCTCCGCGCGCGGTGCTGGCCACCTGCTCGCGCTGCTGTTCTTTGGATGCCAACTGGCGAACCAGGTCCTTGAAGATTCGTCCGCGGTGTTCGTAGCTGTCAAATTGATCGAAGCTGGCGCAGGCTGGAGCCAGCAATACCATATCGCCCGCACTGGCGGACTCGCTGGCGCGCTTGACCGCAGCCTCCAGCGTCCCGACGCTCGCGATCTCAGTTCCCTGCACCTGCGACTCGATCTTGGCAGCCGCCGCGCCGATGGTATAGACGCGCTTCACTCGTTCCTTGAGTAGCGCATTCAGCACACTGTAGTCGCTGCCCTTGTCCTTGCCGCCCAGAATGAGGTGAATGCGGCCGGGAAATGACTCTAGCGCTTTGATGGTCGCGTCAACATTGGTGGCTTTGGAATCGTTGTAATACTCGACGCCACGGACCGCGGCCACAAACTCCAGGCGATGCTCCACCGCCTTGAACTCGGAAACCGCGCGCCGGATCTGCGCCGGCTCGACTCCGGCCAACATTCCGACACAGACTGCCGCCAGCACATTTTCCAGATTGTGCGCGCCCTTCAGCGAAATATCTTTAGCAGGCATGATCTCGCGATCGCCGTGGCTGTCGCGCCAGACTATGTTCCCAGCACGGACGAACGCGCCGCTCGGGACTTCCTTCAATCGGCTGAACCAGTACACCGGGGCCTTCGCAGCGGAAGCCATCTCGACGCAAGGCGCGTTGTCAGCGTTCAGAACGGCGAAATCATTCGCGCCTTGGTTCTCGAAAATACGGACCTTGGCGGCGGCGTAATTTTCAAACGAATGGTGCCGGTCCAGATGGTCGGGAGTGACATTCAACACCACTGCAATGCGAGGATGAAAGCTCTCGACGGTCTCCAGTTGAAAGCTGCTGATCTCCAGCACCACCCAAGTGTCGTCGGTGGAGCTCTCGACGAAGGTGATTGCCGGGGTCCCTATGTTTCCGCCAACCAGCGCATGACCACCGCCAGCCGCAATAATTTCGCCCGCCAGCGCGGTGGTCGTGGTCTTCCCGTTGGAGCCGGTGATGGCGACGATCTTGCCTTTCAGGAAGCGCGCTGCCAGTTCCACCTCGCCGATCACAGGGATGCCGAGCGCGCGCGCCTGCACCAGTTGGGGAACGTCGAACGGCACGCCCGGGCTGATGACGATCAGGTCCTGATCGCGGAAAGTGCGTTCGCCATGCTGTCCGGTTTCGACGGTGATGCCATGATCGAGCAGCAAAGGAATTTCGTGACGGAGCTGCTCCGGCGACTTGGCGTCGGAGACGGCAACCCGCGCCCCGCGCTTCTCCAAGAAAAGCGCGCTGGCCACGCCTGACTTGCCCAGCCCAACCACCAGCACGCGTTTGCCCTTAACGTTCATCGAGAATCCTGCTCGCGTCGCCATTGTGCCACGTTTGCCGGGCTTCTAGCGCAACTTCAAGGTGGTGAGAGCAAAGAGTGCAAACACCAGCGAGGCAATCCAGAAGCGCACGATGACCTTCGACTCGCTCCAGCCCATCAGTTCGAAGTGGTGGTGGATGGGCGCCATCTTGAAAATGCGCTTCCTGCGCAGTTTGTAAGAGCCCACCTGAAGAATGACCGAGAGCGCTTCAATCACGAAGATGCCGCCGATGAAAGGAAGCAGCAGTTCCTGCTTGATGATGACGGCCACGGTCCCGATGGCGCCGCCCAGCGCCAGCGATCCCACATCGCCCATAAAGATCTCCGCGGGATGCGCGTTATACCAGAGAAAACCGATGGCGGAACCGACCATCGATCCGCAGAAGATGGTCACCTCCGAAACCTGGGGCATCTTGGAAAGCTCGAGGTAATCCGCAAAGACGGCGTGGCCGCTGACATACGTGAGGACGGTGAGCGCTCCGGCGGCGATCACGGTGCAGCCAATCGCCAATCCATCCAGACCATCGGTGAGATTCACCGCATTGCTGGAGCCCACTAGGATGATGGCCACGAATGCAATGAACGGCAGAAACGCCAGCGGCGAAAGGTAGCCGTGAT
This sequence comes from Acidobacteriaceae bacterium, assembly GCA_003135475.1. Classification (GTDB taxonomy): domain Bacteria; phylum Acidobacteriota; class Terriglobia; order Terriglobales; family Acidobacteriaceae; genus Bog-257. Next base: position 3,547 of record PLBW01000230.1, on the reverse strand, counting down.
GTAGTCGGCTGATCACCAAGTCTGGCCTGAAATGCTTGAGGAAGGGCACGATCAGGCGGGTGGAGTACAGTCCATGGGTTTCCAGGCCACTCAAGATCGCGCCGATCACAAACGCCGCCAGAAACTGGTAGGACAGCTTGGCCCGCGCGGTGAGGCCGAGGTTGCGGCGGTGTACCACCTTCAAGTAGTCGTCGGTGAAGCCGATGGCGCCGAAGGCTAGCGTCGCCAAAACCGCAATCCATACGAAGCGGTTGCTGAGATCGGCCCACAACAAGGTTGGGACAATCATGCCCACCACAATCAGCAAGCCGCCCATGGTCGGCGTGCCCGCTTTTTTCAGGTGGTCCTTGGGGCCGTCTTCGCGAATGTACTGGCCGATCTGGAATTCACGCAGGCGCCGGACCACCGCCGGGCCAATGATCAGGCCGATGAACAACGCGGTGAGGCTGGCGAACACAGTACGGAAAGTCAAATAGCGAAAGATTCGGAACGGGCCGACGTGAAAGACGAGAAAACCTTTCTGGTACAGCAACCAATAGAGCAAATTCTTCCCCGTTCTGAAAACTATGCAGGAGCTGCAATCCTAATGTGCAGCCTCTGTGGTTTTGCCGACCCAGGCCTCCAGCGCGCGCTCCAGGCGCACGCCGCGTGAGGCCTTGAGCAGAACTACATCGCCGGTTTTGACCTCGCGCTGCAGCCAATCGGCGGCCTCTTGCGGCGTGTTGACGAACTCCGCTTTCATCCCCGCTTCGATTGCGGCTTCCACCATCGACTTCGCCAATCCTCGAACTCCCAACAGCCTGTCGATTCCGCGCCTCGCCATGTTTTGTCCCGACTCGCGGTGCATCACCTTCGCCGCGGGACCGAGTTCCAGCATTTCGCCGGCGACTACGATGCGGCGCCGAGCGGGAATCTGGGCCAGCGACCGGACCATGCTGTCGAGGGCCTTAGGATTGGAATTGTAGCAATCGTTGATGATGGTTGCGCCTGCGTAACTCAGGATTTCTCCCCGTTTGTCTCCGGGCGCCAGGGTCGCAAGCGATTCGGCCGCCATGCGCAGTGGAACTCCATACTGCAATCCGACGGCGACTGCCGCTAGCGCATTGTAGATACTGTGCTCGCCCAACAGTGGCAGCGCAGCCGGTACATGCTCGCCATCCGCCACGATTTCGAACGCCGAGCCCAGCGGGCCGCGCGATTCAATCCTTCGCGCCGACACGTCCGCCGGCTGATGAATTCCCAATCCGAAGGTGACCACCTTCCCGTGAAAGTCTCGGCCGAACTGCGAAACGTACTCATCGTCAGCATTCAACACCGCGATACCGCCCGCAGGAAGCGACTGTATGAGTTCGTACTTGGCGCGCGCGATGGCCGCGATCGACTCAAAAAACTCCAGATGGACAGGAGCGACCATGGTCACGACACCGCAATCCGGCTGTGCCAGCTTGGCGAGTGCCGTGATCTCGCTGGCGTGCGACATCCCCATCTCGACCACCGCCATCTCATGCTCCGGCGCCAGAGTGAGCAATTGCAGCGGCATGCCGAAATGATTGTTCAAATTGCCTTGCGATTTCAGCACCCGATGCTTTGCAGCCAGTACGTGCGCAATCGCTTCCTTGGTCGTCGTTTTGCCTGCCGACCCGGTCACCGCGATGAGTGGCTTGCCCCACAATCGGCGGACTGCAGCAGCGAGCTTTTGCAATGCGAGGAGTGGATCTTCCACCGCCAAGATCTGATGCTTCTGCGCGAACCGCGCGCCCTGGTCCTTGCTAATGACAGCGCCGACCGCGCCCTTGGCGAGCGCCGCCTCGACAAAATCATGGCCGTCCAGGCGCTCGCCGCGGACCGCGAAAAACAGATCGCCCGGCAGCAGGCTGCGCGAATCGATGGAATAGCCGCCGGCGACCGCAGCAGAATCAAATTCGCCGGTGGCCTGCATGAATTCGGCGGCGCGCGACAGAGCTAGCTTCATGACTTTGTTGACTGCGTTGGTTGGGAGGTTGCGTAACCGGTGTTTCGCAGTGCGTTCTGCGCCATTTCGATGTCGTCGAACGGGATGGTGCCTGTGGCCGTGACCTGGACCTTCTCGTGACCCTTGCCGGCGATGAGAACGACATCACCGGCCTGGGCCTCGTTAATTGCCAGAGTGATGGCTTTGGCTCGATCAGGTTCCAAAGTGTAACGCGTGCCGGAACGCTGCAACCCCGGCAGCACGTCGTTCATGATGTCGAGGGGATTCTCGCTTCGCGGATTGTCGCTGGTCAGCACCACGAAGTCGCTGCCGGCGCCGGCGGCCTCGCCCATCAGCGGACGTTTGCTGCGGTCGCGGTCGCCGCCGCATCCGAATACCGTGATCACTCGTCCCGGCCCTCCCCGCTGTGCCAGGAATTCCCGCGCCACCGCGGTCAGGTTACGCAGCGCGTCGTCGGTGTGGGCGTAATCCACAATCACCGTGAAGGGTTGGCCAAGGTCCACTCGTTGGAAGCGCCCCGGCACCTGGGCAAGTTCATCAGCCGCCAGGACCATAGCGCGCGGCTCAACATTCCGCGCGTAAGCAGCGGCGGAGGCGGCAATCAGGTTCAGCACATTGACCCGCCCCAGCAGCGGGCTCCAGATTGGATATTGGCCGTCGGGCGTCACCAGGGTGAATTTGGTTCCGTTTCTTTCGATGCTGACATCCTTCGCGCGGAAATCGCCGCCATTAATGCCGAACGTAATCAACTCCTGCTGCTTCTTAAGCAGTTTGATGATGCGCTGGCCGTATTCATCCTCCACGCTGATCACTGCGGCTCTTGGCGGTTCGGTTCCCAGGCCGCTGAACAGCATCGTCTTGGAAGCGAAATACTGTTCCATGGTGCCGTGGTAATCGAGATGGTCGCGGGTGAGATTGGTGAACACAGCAACGTCGAACGGCACTCCATAAACCCGCTGCTGCTCCAAGGCATGCGACGAGACCTCCATCACGGCCTCAGTGCAGCCTGCCTCCACGGCACGCGCAAAGAGCTGATTCAATTCCAGCGCCTCGGGAGTGGTGTGGGGAGCGGGCAGGGCCTCGTCGCCAATGCGATATTCCACCGTGCCCACCAGGGCGGCTTTTCGTCCAGCGGCGCGCACCATGGCATTCAGAATGAACGCCGTCGTCGTCTTGCCATTGGTGCCGGTGATTCCGGTAATCGACAGCCGTTCCGCCGGACGACCATAGAAGTTTGCGCTAAGCCGCGCCAGCGCTCGCCGTCCGTGTGAAACCTGCGCCCAGGCGACATCGGGCCGGGGCGGTAACGAGTCACTGACAACCGCAACGGCTCCTGCACTAAGCGCGGCATCGATGTAGCGATTGCCGTCGCTGGTCTCGCCGCGGATGGCCACGAAACACCAGCCGGGCCGCACCCGCCGGCTGTCGTAGTCAAGGCCCTCGATCTGCGGATTGCCTTGCTGCGCGAGATATTCGGCACCATCCAGCAAATCAAGGAAATTCATTCTACCCGCATTATAGCTATGCTTTGCACGTGTGAGGGCGCCGGAATCGCTGTGAGTCGCGTCGATATTT
>PLBW01000048.1 GCA_003135475.1 Acidobacteriaceae bacterium | reverse complement strand
CATGAATCGCAAGAGCGTTGACAAGATCCGCGTGCCCAAGCCCTCCTTCACGTAGTCCTTTCCCCACTCCTTTTCATAATCGGAGCGGGAAAGACGGTACAGAAACTTTTGTTTAGCGAAATTGGGGGTTTCGCGCATCAGGTCCTTCTTGTGGGTTTGCAGAGCGACCTGGGTCATTCCCGGGATTAGCCGGCTGACGGAGTATCGATACGAGCCGATCGCAAGGTCCTCGCGGGGCAGCACGTCTTTCAACTGCACTCCGTATACGATGGGAAAGACCCGTTCCAGCAGGGACTTGGAGACTTGAAATCCAATGAAATCGTGGTACTGCTGCGAGGCGTAACGGTTCTTCTCGACCTGCACCGTGTCAAACCCAAACTCTGTTTTCAAATGTGCGGCTTTGTCCTGCGCATAGCGGACTGATGTGCCAAACTTCGCTTCCAGCTTCGGATATCCCATGGCGACTGCGTGGTTGACCGCAGGGTGGCCGGCGATGTCCGACGCATAATGTGACAGTGCGCCGAGGGCAAAGGCGTACTCGTCGGCATCGCTGCTCTGCGTCAGCAGCTCACGAACGAAGTCTCCGCTACGAACGTAGTGCACCAGGTTGCTGAATTCGACGCTGCCGAATGGATAGTAGCCAAGGTCTTGTATAACTGCCCCGCCATAGGCGTAGGCATGAGCTTCTTTGAGCTGCTCTTCGGAGAGCCCAGGATAGCGCTTGAGGATGAGCGGACTGATCTGGTCCGCCCACAGCAAGTCAACGATCTCCTCGTGGGTCAGCACGGAATAGGCTGACACAGCGCCACTACACATCAGAATTACCAGCACCAGTGCCAGCATGTGAAGCGAGAGCGTCCGGCAGTTAATTGCGATCGCGTTTCTCATGGTAAGTGCGGCGTGCATCGTGGATTTTGGTTGTATTCGGTCATTGCGCACGCACTTCTCCACTCTGGGCTTGGAGTTTGTTCTGGTGCATGATCCTTCTCCGTTACGGCTTGCCAACGTGAATGTTGGAGAGAGAACTAAGCAGCCCAAAGACATTCAGCAGCCATAGCACCACGGCTATGACGACCACAGCGTTCAGGATTGACTTAATGGAACTCGCCATGGGAATGAAGCGATTCACTAGCCACAGAAGAACTCCAACGACGATCAGGACCAGTACAACTTGAAGTAACGGCATATACTTTTCTTACCTTTCTCTATTTCCGGTAGAGCTTTTTTCTTGGCGCTCCTGCTGTTTAAGAGCCCTTGTCCTTCTGGGCGATGTTGCGGATGGATGACAGAGGGTTTAAACACCCGCTGAAAATAGCGGGGCCCTGCTGCAAGTGAGGCTGAGGGTCAAAGTGCCGGCTGGAAATCCAGCTAACTGCAAGGGCCCTCGGTCAGAAGGAACAAGGGAACGTTCATGGAAACAGCCCCTAGCGAATCTTATTCCATCTGCCAAAAGGTTAGACGACCGCGGCAGGCCGCGTCTGTTCAAATCTGCTCACATCCCTAAGAGGCATAGGAGATCGCAGAGATCCAAATAAACTCAGCCGAAGCTCCGCCATCCAGCATCTAACTAAAAGTGAGATATGTCAGCCTCCATCTCGCGGCCATTGCTCTCCTCATGTGTCCTTCTTACGCCGGCTCGCATGGGCCGGAGACGCAATCCTCTGCACGTGATCTTGTCAAGGACATGGTTGCCAATGAAGTGACTGACCGGGCAGAGCAAAGTAACTGGATATACCGCGTCAGCAAAGTAGTCGAGCAGCAGACGTTGAGCGAGCTGGAAGTTGAAACGAAAGACGGTCCGGTGTACCGTCTGCTCGCAATCAATGACGCACCGCTGGATTCAGGGCAACGAGAGCAGGAAACTGCCCGCCTCAATCAGTTGGTTCGCAACCCTAGCCAGCAGCTTGCGGTCAAGAAGCAGTACGATGCGGACGAACGCCAACTGCAGAATCTGGTGCGTTTGTTGCCCAGCGCCTTCCTCTATCAGTACGACGGTTTTGACGGCGCCTATCAGCGACTCGACTTCCGGCCTGACCCGGCATTTGTCCCGCCTACGATGGAGTCCAAGGTCCTGCAGAGCATGGCTGGAACAATCCTGGTCGATCCCCAACAGAAACGGCTGGCGCACTTGAACGGGCGTTTGGTAGAGAACGTTAGCTTTGGCTTCGGACTTTTCGGGCGCGTTGCCAAAGGTGGCACATTTGAGATTGAGCGGACCCAAGTCAGCTCGTCCCATTGGAAGACAGACCTCGTCGATATTCAAGTCTCGGGACGAATGCTGCTGTTCAAGACAATCAGCAAGCAGCAACGTGAAACACGGTCTAACTTTGAACCAGTGTCGAAGGACCTTGATTTGAGGCAGGCGGAAGAGCTGCTACGGTCGCGGCCGGAGTATCAGGCGGTTGCGGTTCACCCGATATCACCACCTTAAGATAGCGCGAGCTGTTCCGGCGGTACCGATCCACTCTGCACATGTGATGGGAGGGCGATTTCGAGAGGGTAAGCGGAGCGATAGTGCCCGCGGATGTTTAGGACGGATGGCTCTTGCTCTCAGCAGCGAGCTTCTGCATTTCCTGCTTTATTCCCTGCCGCCTTCGCTCGCGCTCCTCATAGGCTTCTGTTTCCACTTGAGCCTTGGTGCCGGCCCTATAGTCTTCATCCATGGCCTTGTAAACGGATAGTTCTTTCAAGAGATGCAGCATTTGTTCAGACCCTTCACTGCTCATGCGGCCACCTTGTGGATTAAAGTCGCTTCGGTCAATTCCGAAACGTGCTGAGGAGCTTGCAATCGCGCCATCCGAACCTCCTACACGCGAGGCGTCGCCGCTCAGCCAACGACGCCCTTGAAGAGCGGCGTTGCGGCATTCGCTCAGGGCACAGCCTTCGATTCTAATCGGATACCACCGAGCGCGAAGGCTGGCTCCCACGCATTAGTTGTGGGCGTATGGCTCCCGAGGGCTGCGCCTGAGGCTGCGGCCCCTTCCGAATGGCCTGCACAGCGTCCGCGAAAGCCCAGATGATCGTAGCCAGCCATGCGTAAGCGATGTAGATCCCCCATTGTTCCATTTGTCCGGCCTCTCGATTTCGCGACTGCAGGGTACCCGTATGCTCACACTCAGAATTTCGCACCGAGTTACGACTGTCTTGTCTCACTTTACTATCACCACCGATTCTGCCTCGGTGCGCTGGAAATGGATTCTGGACTGCCGCCACAAAAAAATGCACAAGACTAGGATCGCGAAGCCAGCCACGGTGATGCCGATCAACTTAGCATCCGCTTCAAAGCCGCGCCGATGCCGCAGGAACCGTAGTATCGAATGGCTGTACTTTGCGGCCAGAAATCCGATCGCTGCATAACGAAGAGCCCGGCCAGTGAGCACTGCTGAAACGAATTTCCCCTGCGGGTATCGAAGTGCACCCGCTCCTATGAAGAATGGCGAGGTAGGAAATGGCGGTGGGGCAACGCACGAGACGAACACGGCAGCGAACCCCCAGCGTTGAAGCAAGCCCTGGACCTGTCGAGAGCGTCTCTTCCCAATTCGCTTTTCGAGCCAAGACTCTCCCGCCCTGGCTGACATTCGATAAGTTATGTAAGCGCCGAGCAACGAACCTGCTGTACTAGCAGCGGCATAGTACGGCCAAAGCTCGTGATTCTTAACTGCCAGGATCGCGGTAAGAACATCCAAGCTGCCGAACGTGGGGACCACTGAGCTGTCCACAACCCCCAGTATTACCAGTCCAACTCCTCCCAGACTGCGGAGAAGTTTCCAGCCTGGAATGGCGATGAAGAGCGAAATCATAGGTCTGCCACCGTTTGGGAGCGCGATCTGAGCTTTGAACTTGGCGGCTGCAACCTATCGCCTGCGCGCCTTACCGCTTGGTTGACTTCTCAGTTTAGGAAGCGCTCTTTAGGGTGCAGCCCCCGCCCAGACTTCAGCAATTAGATCTTTACATCGAAACGCTGATCGCGATGCCGACCCCTGGATATCTGGGGTTATACATGTAGTACCCATCGTTCTCATAGACGATATAAACGTTGTCAGTTTCGTACCAGTTGTTTCCCCAATTGTCAGGCCAGGGGTCAACCAAGCTAAACCAAAAGCCGTTGTACTGGAAGCGCGGGAAACCGCCAACAACCATATAGGGTTGGCTGTAGATGACGAATCCGTGCTCCGGGCCAAAGTAGCCATTGTAACGATTGTCAGGGATGCGGTAGCCGCTGTAGCCACCGCGTTGCTGCCACGAGCGGTGGTCGGTCTGCCAGTTTTGTGACCGGTGCCCCTGCCATGCTGCCTGCTGGGCATGCTGCTGTTGTGGGGTGTGGCGTGCCGCCTGCTGGGCATGCTGCTGCTGTTGAGCATGCTGCTGCTGCTGTTGAGCATGCTG
>PLBW01000168.1:24601-30826 GCA_003135475.1 Acidobacteriaceae bacterium | reverse complement strand
GTCAGTAGTCAGTTGCCAGTTGTAGTCAGTTGTCAGTAGCCAGTTAATGCAACAACCAATGCTCTCCGAATTTGTCATCCTGAGCGAGGAGCGCAGCGACGAGTCGAAGGACCCCTATATCACAACAAAATCTAAGCGCGCTTAATTCGCCGCCGCCATTACTGCTCGCTTGGCAAACACCCGCACCATCTCGCGGCGATATTCCGGCGTCAGCGCCGAGGTGGTCAGCGGTTTGGCCGTACTGGCCGCCAAGTCACCAATGCGCTCTGCAATCTCTTCGGTCGGAACCACTCCAACCAGATGCGCATCCGCGTCTTTGACCAGGAATGGCGCAGGATTGACAGCGGTAATGGCAACCCGCGCATCTTCCACTCGGCCTGCGCGCATTTTGAGCGCGACGGCAACGCCGGCCAAAGGATAATCAATACTCCCACGGACGCGGAGCTTCTGATAACTGCCGCGCCATCCCGCCGACGATTCCGGCACGTACACACGAGTGACGATCTCGTTTTGCGCGAGATGCAGACGCGCAATGCCATCGTTCACATAGAACTCTGACAATGGGGTACACCGCGTGCCAGCCGGCCCGGTAATTTCGATTTCTGCTCTCAGGCAGAGCAGCGCCGGCGGTGTGTCGCCCGAAAAGGCCGCCCAGCAGAACTTTCCGCCGGGTGCGACATGACAAAGATCGCCGTCCTTCTTGAGGCAGAAGCCGCAACTCTTACGCCACAGCAGCGACTGGTTGTACCACAGGCAGCGGGTATCGAGACAGAGATTGCCGCCAATCGTTCCCATGTTGCGCAATACCGGCGAAGCGACCGTCTTGACCGCTTCGTACAAGACAGGGAAATCTTTGCGAATCAGCGGCGAATGTTCGATGGCCGCAAGGCTCGTCAGCGCACCGATCTCGACGCCCTCGCCTGCACGTTGGCGAATTCCACGCAGTTCGCTGACGCCGCGTAAGTCGAGAACGTAGGGCGGCGTGAACAGTTTCTGCTTCATCGAAGGCAGCAAGTCGGTGCCGCCGGCAACTACTTTCACCTGGCCGTCATACTTCGCCATCAGTGCCGTGACTTCATCCAAGCTCTTAGGGCGTAGCAGTTGAAAGCTGGGCAGGCTCACTCTGCACCGCCCGTGGGCGACCCGGCATTCGTCCCCTGCCGCGCCGGATCAAGCGGATGCCGCATTGGGCCCTTGCCGCGGAACCACAGCGAACCGCCATGTTCGCGAAGCTTGTGGGGAGCCGTCGGATCAACCGACTCTGTCATTTCGATCCTCTTCATTCCCTTCTTCGCGCGCAGGGCTGTCAGTACACGCTCCGGGGTGAACGGCGCCTCGCGCAGCCGAACTCCCACAGCGTCGTAGATCGCGTTCGAGATTGCAGGGATCGTCGCCGCCAGCGAACCTTCGCCCGCTTCCTTCGCCCCGAATGGTCCTTCCGGGTCGATACTCTCGACAATGATGCATTCAATTTCAGGCGACTCCGCCGACGACGGACTGCGGTATTCCAGCAGTCCGGGATTCATCAGCAGCCCGTCTTTCCAAACCATCTCTTCCTCCAGCGCCTGGCCAAGTCCCATCCACACTGAGCCGATCACCTGGCCTTCGACGGCGACCGGATTCAGCGCGCGTCCGCAATCGTGGGCGGCCCATACCTTGTGCACCGTCACTTCCCCGGTTTCGTCATCCACGCTGACCTCTGCAACCTGCGCGGAATACGAATACGCCGGAGAGGGCCCTACACCCCCGCCTTTGTGTTTGCCGCCGCGCGCCGCGACCGGAGGCGCGTAAGAGCCAGTGCCGGTCAGAGCCCCGTGGAAGTCAATCGCCGCCACAATAGCCTCTTCGAAGCTCATGTGTTCCTTCGGGCCTTCTTCTTTGCGCGTCTGCAAAACCGATCCCCGCAGGATCTGGCCATCCACATGCCCGCGCGCTGCTTCTTGTTCTTTGAGGCTATCTGACAATGTGGGATTTAAGTCTGACAATATGGTACTAGCCTTCCAAACGTGGCCGTCGCGCATAATTACCTCCTCGGCGGCGCAATTCATGCGTTTGGCGGCGGCACTTACGATGTTCTTCTTTACATCTTCAGCGGCGCGCAAAGCGGCATTTCCGGCCATAAAAGTCACCCGGCTTGAGTAAGAACCAAGATCAATCGGGGTCAGGTCGGTATCGGCGGCGATGACTTTCACTCGCGAGATTTCGCACCCTAGTACCTCCGCCACGACTTGCGCGGTCATGGTGTCGGAGCCTTGCCCGATCTCCGAAGCTCCGGTATAAACCACTACCCCACCGTCGCGGTCGATCTTAATGTTTACGGTCGAATGCGGCATGTCGGAGCGAATGATGCTGTTGGCCGCGCCGCTCACATAGTGGCTGCAAGCCACTCCAAGGCCGCGGCCCTTGGGCAGTTTGCCTTTGCGCTCCTTCCAACCCGATCGCGTAACCACCTGATCGATGCACTCCGGCAGTCCATAGCTCAGCACGCGAAGGCCATTCACCGTCACCGTAGGGGGCTTCAACAGGTTCACCCGCCGCATCTCCGCCGGATCAAGATTGAGCGTTGCGGCGATCTCGTCCATCTGCGACTCGAACGCGAAACGCACATTGACGGTGCCGTGGCCACGCATGGCTCCGCACGCCGGCTTGTTGGTCAGCACGCGATAGCCGTCGTAGCGAATGTTGGGAATGTCGTACAGTGCGCCCAGCAGCGCACCGGAATAGAGAATGGTCACGACACCGTACGAGCAGTAGGCGCCACCATCCTGGATAACTTTGCAGGCCACGGCCGTCATGCGCCCATCGTTCTTCACTCCGGTCTTCAGATCGATGATGGTGCGCGGGCGGCCGCGATGCGCCCAGAAAACTTCCTCACGCGTGTAGGTGATCTTCACCGGCGCTCTGGCCGCGCGCGCCGCAACCGCCGCGATAATCTCCAGTGGAATGATTTCACTCTTGCCGCCAAATCCGCCGCCCACCAAGGGTTTGATCACGCGGATCTGCGACATCGGCATCTCCAGCACCAACGAAAGCTTGTGCTGCAGGTAGTACGGAACCTGCGTGGACGACCACACCGTAAGCCGTCCCAACTTGCCGGTATGCGGATCGAGTTCGAAGTTCGCCAGCGTGCTGTGCGGTTCCATGGCCGCATGCGTAACTTCATTGGCGATGTAGCGGCCCTCGGCGATGTAGTCGGCTTCGGTAAATCCCTTGTCCAGATCGCCGAAGACGTGGTGATAGTCCTTCTCGATATTGTGCGGGCGGTTCTCGTGAATGAGATCGCTCTCCGCTTTCATCGAATCTTCAGGATCGAAGTACGCCGGCAGCGGCTCATATTCCACGTCGATCAGCTCGATCGCATTTTCCGCAATCTCTTCGCTGATGGCCGCAACGCAGGCAACATGATCGCCCACGTACCGGACCTTCTCCACCGCCAGCGCGGTCTCATCGTGACCCACCGGAAGAATGCCGTACGGATTCGGCGCGTCCGCCCCGGTGATTACGGCGACGACTCCATCCAGTGCCTGCGCTCGCGAAGTGTCAATATGCTTGATTCGAGCGTGGGGATACGGCGAATGGAGAATCTTGCCAACCAGCATTCCGGGAAGGCTGAGATCGTCCGTGTATTTGCCCGCACCGGTGGTTTTGCCGGCGGCATCCACCATGGCGATCGACTTCCCGATTACAGAAAAATCATTCATTAAGTTCAGCCTTTAGCAATTGGCAATTGGCACTCAGCATTCAGCCCAACAACGTTGTCGTTCCGAGCGACGCGAGGGATTGACCTTTCTATTTCGCTCCAACCAATTCTGTCGGAGTCGCCCTTTGCTCAGCATCGATCACCGCTCGTATCGCCTGGTACATCTGCGAATAGCCGGTGCAGCGGCAAAGATTACTGCTGAGCGCCTGGCGAACCTCATCCTCGGTTGGGTTGGGATTGTTGGCCAACAGCCATCTCACCGTCATCATGAATCCAGGCGTACAGAAGCCGCATTGGGCGCCGCCAAAATCACCATAAGCCTTCTGCAATGCAGCCAAACCGCCGTGATCGGCAAGGCCTTCAACGGTCGTAATCTCCTGGCCCTCGCAACTGGCCGCCAGTAGGGTGCACGAAAGCATGGGCACGCCATCCACTTGCACGGTGCAGGAGCCGCACGAGGAATCGTCGCAGGCGCGCTTGGATCCGGTGAGCCCCAGGTCCTGGCGCAGCAGGTCGAGCAGAAGCTTATTCGGCTCAATCGCCAGCTCGTGTGTGCGTCCGTTGATGCGGAGTTCGATGAGTTCTTTTTTCATGTAAAACCTGCACTCAGCTCTTAGCCATTAGCTCTTAAGCTTTTAGCACCCCACCCCATACCGGCGCGAATCTTGCTTGCTAGAAGCTAAGAGCTAAGAGCCAACGGCTGCTTCTCAGTACACCGGCACTGTCGGATCGATCTGTCTTGCCCAGCGGTCGATCCCTCCCCGCAACGATTGCGCCTTTTCGAAACCTTGCTGCCGCAGCCATGCGGTTACGTTCATCGAGCGCACGCCATGATGGCAAACCACCACGATGTGGTCCTCAGGATCGAGTTCCTGGTTAAAGCGCGCGGGGATGTCGCCCATCGGAATCGATTTGCTGTTCGCAATCTTCGCAATCTCGAACTCCCAAGGCTCGCGGACGTCGAGCAGCATGACATCTCCACCCGCCTCTTGCTGCGCTTTCAGCTCTTCCGGTGCGATCTCGTAATCCAATAAAGCGCTCACTTCCCCACCCACTTCGGTCTTCGTTTCTCGATGAATGCGGTGATGCCTTCCTGCGCGTCGGCTGTTTTCATCAGCTCGTCGAAATAAATCTGCTCGGCGCGCGCCAGACCTTTGTCGAAGTGAATCGCGTCCCAGGCATAGAATGCCTTCTTGGCCAGGGCGATTGCTGCCGAACTCAATTGCGACACCCGCTGCACACATTCCGTGACCAGGGTTTCGGGATCTTCGGCGAGCCCATTCACCAATCCCGCTTGCAGCGCCTCCTGGCCATTCAGAGTTCGTCCGGTTAGGACGAGGTCCGCCGCCAGCTTTTGTCCCACAATGGCGGACAAGGCCGCAGCCGCTACCGGCGGATAACACGCCAGCTTGATCTCGGGAAATCCCCAAACCGAATCCGGCGACGCGTAAACCATATCGCACATCATCGCCAGTTCCGCACCTCCGCCCAGGCAATGCCGCCGAACGCTGGCTATCGTCAGCTTTCTGCTCCCAACCACAGAGCGAATCACGCTGTGAAATGCCGTAAGCATGTCACGCACCTTGTCGGGCGTGTGCGCAGCGATGTCCACGCCGACGGAGAAAGCGCGCTCTGAACCTGCGAAGACGATGGTGCTGATTTCCGCTCGGGCCTCGATCTGCTCCAGCGCCGCGCGCAGCTCATCCATCATTGGGATGTCGATGACGTTCAGCGGCGGATTGTTCAGCGCGATGCGCGCCGCCGGCGGCTGCAACTCGACAGTGATGCGGTTAAAACCGATTTGTGTGGCCGTGGTCATGGATGCACCTCCTCCAAACAACCGCAGATCCCCTCGGCTTCGCTCGGGGCAGGCACTTCGACTTCGTTCGCTTCGCTCACTACGCTCAGCATGACAACTTCTTGCCGTCAGGTTGGGTCGTGCTACCCATCGGCAAAACTCCTGACACGGTATTGCTGCAATGCGGTCATGAACGAGTTCGGCCGGTTGCCAGCGGGGGAGCGGGTTTGCGCTTGGCGCCTTTTGCCCTGGGGCGGCCGTTGGTCTCCGCCTTACGGCTGAGGTTCGGCGCCCGACGCGGCTTCCAGTCAGCGGCTTTTTCCGCTCGCACTCCCCGCAGAAAAATATCGCTCATCTCGCCGGCGATGGTTTCCGCGTCGGGATCGACGTGGGGCCTGTACCAGGTGTGCAGCCAGTTCATCATTCCGAAGAGTCCCATGACCGCCGTGCGCGTGGAGATCCCGCCCGTCGGGCCGGCATTACGCCCAACAAATTTCAACCCTTCCGCCTTTACCAGATCCTCCACCAGTCCGACGCAGATGCGGTAGTACTCACGCTTAATGGCGGCCAGCTCGGCGCCAAAACCGTCCTTCAAAACGTCGGCTTCATGCGACAGCACCTTCATGGCTTTTTGTTTGGCGACGGAATAGCTAATGTGATTGTGGACGAAGATACGGATACGGGTCTCGGGATCGTGACTCTCCTGCAGGCGCTCGCGCAATCGCTC
>PLBW01000168.1:0-24594 GCA_003135475.1 Acidobacteriaceae bacterium | reverse complement strand
CAGGCGGCGATCGAAGCGGGTATCGGCTGAGGAAGGATGTTCCTGGGCCCGGCTTGTGGAGGAAGAGGACATGTGGCGGTCGTAATCGGAAAGCAATGGACCCCCGAAAAGCGGTCCGGTTTCGAACGTTCGTTCTAATTTTATTCTCACCTGGCCGATTCGGCAACCCGCTCGATCCAAAGCCGGGCATACCTCAACGCCATCCGCTTTGGCCATCGCTTCTGTTTCGTGGAAAAAGCGTCTTACTGATTGATGTGGCCGGCGCCACACGGGCGCCCCTAAAACAGTTGCGTCCAGGCTGGCAGTTGACGTGGGTTCCTCACACGCATATCATTCCGGTTCGCGCACCCAATTTTCGCCCCGCGGGGGTTGTCGGCGCGAGGGATCGGCAGGCTACGGACCTATGGACAAGAAGAGGCTGGAAGTTTTCAAAAAGCGGCTGGAGGAACGCCAGCGGGAGTTGCGCCAGACCATGACTCGCACCGCTCAGGACGGGCGCGAAGCTGATGTCGAATCGGCGCAGGACATCGCCGACCGGGCGGCCAACTCGTACAACAAGGAATTCCTGTTCCATCAGAGCAACAACGAACGACAGCTCCTGCAAATGGTGGATAACGCCCTCGACCGGATCCGGGAGGGCACCTTCGGCCAGTGCATCTCTTGCGCCGCAGAAATCAACCCCAAGCGGCTGGAAGCCGTCCCGTGGACGCGGTATTGCATCGCGTGCCAGGAAAAGATGGAGAAAGGCATTCTGGAGCACAGCAGCACCTAGGAACTCACCCACCATCCGCCGCGACTGAGCCGGAATGCCTCTCCGCATCCGCCAACATTAATTGCAACTAGAAGTGGAACCCAATCTGCGCGGTCAACGCGCGCGGCGTCACGTAGTGCGTGCCGCTGAACGTCGACAGAAAATTGTACAACGCATACTTGTTGGTTAAGTTGATCGCCGTCAACTGCAGACTCCACTTGTACTTGTCTCCTTTGAAGAGGTTGTCATCGCCGATAGCCAAGTCAAAGAGATTTCGTGACGCGGTGCGCGCGGGATGGTGGTCATCATTCTGCGTTCCCGGCGCAGGGACCTGTACCAGATTGGATCCGAATTGAGAAGCAAGACAGGGAGACGGCAGAGGCGTGAAGGGGGTCGCCTTGACGCTTCCGCAGAAGAAACCGGCCTGAAACTCCTGATCAGCCGTCAGGCCGCTCAGATCAATTGCAGGTTGACCGTTGAGTGTCGTGGACTGTGGGCAGTTGTTGAAAGGGCCGACTCCGTAACAAGGCACCGCGCCTGCAACCAGTCCGCTGTCATAGCGCCAATTGAAACCGATCCATGGACCACGCTTCCACGGCGTCTGGTATTGCAAGTGCGTAGTCTGATTGAAGACTTCGTCGTGATCAATGCGGAAAGGCGTTCCGCTCTGGCCCACGGTCACGCCGAGTCCGCTGGTTTGCGGCGGGAAGAAGCGTGCGGCCACGCTCGACATTACTACCAGCGCGCTGAAGCCGTGGTACACCGGCACGCTGGCGCGCAGCGCCCATCCCGGAATCTTCGAGTTGTGCCACCCGATCGGGAAGAAGATGGGAGTGTTGCCGAAGATGCTGAAATCGTACCCGGTGTGAGTGTATTTCCAGATATATTCGCCGTCGAGCACAAGGAATCGCCCAAATGCCTGCTGGAAGCCAGCGTGGAACTCATTGCGAAATCCGGGAGTCAGCGGTGCCGGCACGCAAGGCACAATCGCGGCGATGACCGGGGAGTTGCATCCCGTGCTGGAAAGCACCAGGTTCTCATTAAACGGCGTCTCTAGAGTTCGCGCATAGGAAAGCCGGAGAATCGTGTTCGTCTTCTGGACATTGTAGGAAACCCCGAGCCGCGGCTCCCCCTGTCGGGCGACGGTCAGGCCATTGTAGAAGTCACCGCGAATACCCAGATTGAACGTCCAGTTGCGCTTCGTGATGTTGTCCTGCACATACATCGCCAGCTCTTTCACGTCGGTATGGCCGAGGAATGAAAACAAGGTGCTGTGCGGACTCTGGCAGCCGGAGGACGGTGACGGACTCGGGCGGGTCAGATCGTAGCAGCTTAATAGCGGCACGTAACCGGTGTTGGGCTGAAGCCCGGCGGCAGCGCACTGTGACGGATCGGTAAAGCCGGAGACGGGGTTGCCATTCGCATCCACGCANNCGTTGTGAATGCCTTTGGTATAGCTGATATTCGCGATCGCGCCGGCATTGGTAAGCGTCCGCTTCTGCGCCACGGTTTCCGACTGGATAGGACCGAAGTCCGCGAACGGGTTGGGACTCGGATAATAGTTGTACTGGTCGCGCCGCACATAGCCCGTAACGTTCAGGACGGCATTTGCACCTATTGTGTGTGCCCAGGTTGGTGCGATGTTGTACGTCAAGATCCTGGAGCGCTGATCGGTCGGGCCTACGGGCAGCCCATTCGGACCGATGACTCCGATGTTCAAGTTGTCATACGAGTTCGGGTTTTGGAACCAGGAGCGCGTAAAGCCGAAATTGAAGTGCAGGGTATCCGCTTGCGAAAACTGGTAGTCAAAACGGTCGAACACGTTCTCTTCGTTGCCCTTCGCGTGGAAGACGACAAACTCCGGCGGATCAAGGAAGCGGCCGCTGTTGAGCCCGTTTACCGCAATGAAATTTCCCCAGTTCTTGCCGCCGTAGGAGAAGTTGAGATCCACGTTCGAGCTGCCGAAAGTACCGTAGCTGGCGGTGATGTCGCCGTGCGGTGTAGTCGAACCCAGACCCGAACGCGTGGTCACGTCAATGACCAGACTGGTTTTGTCGCCGAACTCAGCGGGGGGAGCCCCTGAAATCACCGTCATCGACTGCACGGCGTCGAGCGGAATCTGGTTGGAGAACACTTTGCTCTGCTGATCGGTAATTGGCTGGCCATCCAACGAGAATGAGTTCGACGCGTGATCGCCCATGCCGTGAAAGAGGCCGTTCGAATCGGCGGCGACTCCCGGCGAAGCCAGAGTGACCAGCGAACTCAGCTCCGAGGAAGTGCTCTCCAGCGGAAGTTTGTCGAACAGACTGCGGTCCACGTCGGTGTGAAACGTCGGATCGTTTTCCAAGAGGTCACTCGCTTCGCCTTGGACCGTGACGCTTTCGGCAGAGCCAGCTATCTGCAGAGTGATTTTGAGGCTAAGTGGCACAGCAGAACGCACATCAACGTCTTGCGAGTACGCCGCGAACCCGGCCACTTTGACATTGAGATGGTAAGGGTTGAAAGGGACGTTCGGGAAGTTGAATCGCCCCGCGCTGTCGCTGATGGTTGACCGGCTAAATTCGCTCACGGGGTTATGAATCTCGACGGTCGCGCCCGGTACCACCGCACCGGACGGATCGGCGACAACACCGCTCAGCGATGAGTTTCCCGTAGTCTGCGCGCTTGCGCTGATGACGCAAAGCGTTAAGCAGAACATAGCTACTGCAATCCCACTGATTAACTTGTACTGCAAAGCTGTCTGGTTTGTTTCCTGTGTCGCAATCATCTCTTCTCCAATCTCGCTGGCTCCGCGGTCATGCCTGGCCCGCGCAACAAAGTGCGGGCAGCATGGCGAAAGCAATGGAAAATGCACGCATGCACGCGCCCGAGGACGCGCCATAACAAGCTTTCAGAATTGTGAGTTTGGATTAGAGGCTGGGAGGCGCCCGGGAAGGAAGTCTGTAGTCGGCTTGAAGCGACGCGTAGTTTACTGCTTGAAGCTCGACTCGAATCCATAGCGGATTCAATAGATCGGCTTGTGGCAGTTGAGGGGTGACAATTGTGTTATGTCCAACGCGGCAAAGCTCGCATTGATCGCCTGTTGCTAGACTGCTGTCCGATTGAGTCGAGCTGGAGGTTACGCGCGCGAGGTCATTTGCCGCTCCTGTTGTGCCGATCATATGCACCAGCGGGTGCAGCAGAACGTGCACAAACAACAGCGTCAGTAGCCATCCTCGAAACTTCACGGAATTTCCTCGCTAGGGCCCGATTTGCTGGATATTATTCTGACGTAGAGCCTCGCGAAAGTAAAGCAAGCCTACGTGACGGGTGGCTCATGCAATAAAGGTTCGGGTAGAGCGGGCCTTGACGAAGCCTCATCTTCCAGCCGGATCGCAGATCGGGACCACCGGCTCTCCCGTCGCTGCGACGCCATAATACCGCCGCTGGAAGTACAGCGCCACGTTGACCAAGCCGATCATCGCCGGCACCTCAACCAAGGGGCCGATCACTGCAGCGAATGCTTCACCCGAGTTAATGCCGAACACCGAAACGGCGACGGCAATCGCCAGCTCAAAGTTATTGCTCGCCGCAGTAAAGGACAGCGTCGCAGACTTGGCGTAGTCGGCTTTGAGTTTGTATCCCAGGAAAAACGAAACCAGGAACATCAGCACAAAATAGATCAGCAGGGGAACCGCGATGCGCACCACGTCCAGCGGGAGACGCAGGATGTAGTCACCCTTCAGCGAGAACATCACCACGATGGTGAACAGCAGCGCTATCAGCGTGATCGGGCTGATGCGCGGGATGAAGGTCTTCTCATACCACGTCCGCCCTTTGGCTCTAACCAGCGTGAAGCGAGTCACGATCCCCGCGAGGAACGGGATGCCGAGATAGATGAACACGCTGCCCGCGATGTCGCGAATCGAGACATTGACCACGGAACCGCGCAGCCCAAACCACTCCGGCAACTTGGTCACAAAGATCCAGGCGTAGATCGAATAGAACAAGACCTGGAACACCGAATTGAAGGCTACCAGTCCGGCGGCATATTGCGTATCGCCCTTGGCCAGTTCGTTCCACACGATCACCATGGCGATGCATCGCGCCAGTCCGATCAGAATCAGTCCTGCCATGTATTCCGGATAGCCGCGGAGAAAGACAATCGCCAGCACGAACATCAGCACTGGACCGATCGCCCAGTTCTGCAACAGCGACAGAGCGAGAATCTTCTTATTGCGGAAGACTTCGCCCAACTCTTCGTAGCGCACCTTCGCCAGTGGGGGATACATCATCAGGATCAGCCCGACCGCGATCGGAATTGAGGTTGTGCCAACGTTGAAGCGGTTGAGGAAAGGAACAATGCCAGGAAGCGCCCATCCCGAAAGCACTCCGACGGCCATCGCGGCGAAAATCCACAGCGTCAGATAGCGATCAAGAAAGCTGAGACCAGCGGTCACTTTGTTATGCATGGTGTGTCCCAAAGGTTGAGAGGGCTTGTCATTGCTGGCCGATCTTGTCGATCTCCCGCTTGATCGCCAGCTTGTCGAGGCTGGCGAGCGGCAAGCACAGAAACAAGCCGATGCGACGATCCAGAGCCATGAAAGCATCGCGATAAGCACGCTCGATTTCGTCGGGCGAACCGGTGACTGCCGCAGGATCGGGAATGCCCCAATGTGCAGTCATGGGCTGGCCGGGCCAGACTGGGCACACTTCCTTGGCGGCGTTGTCGCAAACCGTGAAAACGAAGTTCATCGCGGGCGCTCCGGGCCGAGCAAATTCCTCCCAACTCTTGCTGCGCAGTCCTTTCGTGGGCAGGCGGGCCATTTCGATTTGCCGTAGCGCCTCCGGCCGCACCGTGCCCGCTGGTTGGCTGCCCGCACTGTAAGCGGTAAAGTTCGGCCGGCCTTTGTAGTTCAGGATCGCCTCGGCCATGATGGAGCGCGCCGAGTTACCTGTGCACAGAAAAAGTACGTTGTAACGTCCCTGCATCGTCGTCATCCCTTATGGCTTCGCTGTTTCAGTTTGCGGCTTCTTCGCCCGAATAAATGCGCTTATGAATTTGCCGTCCACCTGGGGAGCTATGGCGTCCACGTCAACCCCCTGGTCATGCAAGAAAACGCGGGCATCCTCGACCTTGTGGACCCGCGTCGGTTCGATCTCGATGGCTTCGAATCCCGCCTCTCCGAGCTTCGAGATGTACTCCGTATCCTGCAGCGCGCCGGCAATGCAGCCCACCCATAAGAGGACGTTTTGGCGCACCTCGGCAGGTACATCGCCATGTACCACAACGTCAGATACAGCGAAGCGGCCGCCGGGTTTGAGCACCCGGAAAGCCTCCCTGAGCACGCGATCTTTCTCGGCAGAAAGGTTGATAACGCAATTGGAGATGATCACATCCACGGAATTGTCGGGCAGCGGAATGTTCTCGATCTCGCCGCGGAGAAATTCGACGTTCTCCACCCCTGCCTGGCGTTGGTTTTCCCTCGCCAGGGCCAGCATTTCGTCGGTCATGTCGAGCCCATAGGCCTTGCCGGTCGGCCCGACGCGCCGGGCCGAGAGCAGCACATCAATGCCACCGCCCGAGCCCAGGTCGAGCACCGTCTCGCCCGGGTTGAGCTGCGCCAGCAACGTCGGATTGCCGCATCCCAGCGAGGCTTTCAGCGCACCTTCAGGGACCTGGCTCGCCTGCGCGTCGTCGTACAGGTTCATCGTGATCGGATCGCAACAGGCATCCGTCGCCGCAGATGCGCCGCAGCAGGAGCTGCCTCCGGTGTGGACTCGGAGCGCCGCCTGGCCGTACTTCTCTTTCACCATTGCCTTGATATCAGTGCTCATGATGTTCTCCTATTTGCACAGCGTGATGATGTTTTCGGGTTTGACCGCTTTGTTGCGCGTGCAACACTCCGCGTAGAGAAAGCCCAGCAGCTCTTGCAGAGCTTCCGCGTTCGCCGTGTACCAGAGGAAGGTCCCTTCGCGGCGCACCTTCACCAGGTCTTCGTTCTTCAGCTTGTCGAGATGGTGCGACAGGGTCGAACTCGGAATGTCCAGCTCGTCACCAATTTCGCCGACCACCAGGCCCTCGGGATGCGCCGACAACAACAATTGCATGATGCGCAGCCGCGGCTCGGTTCCCACCGCCGAGAGCATGTCGGCGTAGCGGATAATTTTCTCGGGATCCTGTTTTTTGGGCACTGGACCTGCTTTCCCTCTATATTTCTACTATTATCGAAATATACGGGGGTTGTCAAGCCCGAGATGGAAAGGTGTGCTCTTACAATCCTGTCGAGTTCCGGCAGCAAAAAAAGGTCACTGGCTGCCGGTTTGGCTGAAGGCTGACGGCTGACCAGGCTGCGGAAAAACTCAGAGTGTATCCCATCGAATTGTCTTTCTTGGTGGGAGCCCCCGCATTTATGTGGGAGAAGGAGCGCTTCAGCGCTCCGGGAAAAGTCCGGCTTCGATCCTGCGCTTTAGCGCTGGGCTTCGGGAAATCCCGCGGCTAAAGCCGGTTTCAAGAGCGAATGCTTTTCCACTGGACTGAAGTCCAGCTCCCCCTGCTGAAGCAGGGGGCTTCCACCAAAAGTTCCCCCCAGAGTTCTTCCGCAGCCTGTGACTGCTAACGGCCGACGGCGGATGGCTGACAGCCTAGTTCACTCCCGAGTTTGGTTGTGCGGAAGGCGTGGCGTTGGTCACTGGCGGCTTCATCAAGCCGAAGTTCTGCAGGTAAGCGACGGTGCGTTGCGCGGCGCCGTCGAAGGTAAGCTGGCAATTTACGAACTGGGTGTTCTCCCAAGTCACGTCTCCACCGCCATAAATTAGTTTGCAATCGGTCAGGACACACTTGACAAAGCGCTTGTCGTCCATGTAAACGGTGACGCCCTGGGGGTGCCAGTTTTCCAAGACTTGCATGATGAGTTCCTCTCTGCAGAAGCTGATTAAGAGACTACAGAATAACCGAAATCGGGGTGGTTGATGAGTGGGCCCGCGCCTAAGCACGGTTCCCGCCGCACACGAAAGAAAGGCAGGCGATATGAGCGACGCACCGCCCTCCGCCCCGCACTACAGCGTTCGCTTGAACAGCGCGGTGGCAAACGTGATCATGATGGCAGCCGCAACCGTCAGATAGAGCAGGTCCGTGCGGATCGCCGCGAAGCCCGCATCCTTCAGCAGAATGGCCTTGAAGCCGTGTACCGCGTAGGTGAAGGGATCGACATAGGCGATTCCGCGAAGCCACGCCGGAAATGCCTTAACGGGATAGATTGCGCCACTGGGGAAAAACAACAGGGTATTCAGGATTCCGAACATGGCGCGAGGCACGAGAGGGTCCTCCACTCGCACCATCAGCAGGAACATCATGGTATTAAACGCCAGCGAGGTCGCCACTACCATCAGGAAAACGTAGAGCATGTTTTGCGGCGTGAAGGCGGTCCCCAATCCCGCCAGCAGCGATCCCAGTACGGTGATCACAATGCCCGCCATGATCGCCTTCAGCGCGCCCGCAACATTCAGTCCGGCCACCAGTTCGAACTTGGTGATCGGCGTCACCAGATAACCTTCGTGCACCCCGCGCGCCTTGTCGTCGATGTACAACATGCCCCCGCCGATCATGACCGAGACGAACATGGCCAGCGCGATCGATCCGGGCAGCAGATATTTCATGTACTCGATGTAGGGATACAGCTCAACCGTGTCGAGCGTAATCTGTTGCACGATGCGCGAGGGCTCGACATCGGGATTATTCAGCGCCGCGGTCAGTTCGCTGAACTCCTGCTCCAGGGTCGAGCTCATGAAGTTGTCGGTGTTGTCCACCACCAGCGCAATCCGCGGATGGTTTTGCTCATAGACGCGGCGCGAGTATTCCGGTGGAATAATGATGGCGCCGTCCAGTATTCCGGTGCGCACGTCTTCCATGGCCTGCTTATCGCTGTCGTACGGCACGGGAACAAATGTCCGGGCATTGGACTGCACCGCCGCCAATGCCTCGCGGACCTTTACCGCCTGCGTACCGTGGTCCTGATCGACGACCCCCAGCCGCGCCTCTTTGATCTTTCCGCCGAATGCGTTGCCCAGCACGATGAGCTGCACCAGGGGGAAGACCATGGCCACCAGCATCAGCGCGGGAGAGCGAAAGAACTTGCGCAGCTCGCGCTCCACAATTGCCCACATCCGGTTCATGGCCGCATCCCCGGGCTATCTGGCATCACAAAGTTGTAGGCCTTCACCTGCTCATCGCGAAGTTGCCGGCCGGTGTAGTGCACGAAGACATCGTCCAACGTCGTGTTCTGCACCGACAGCGATTTCAGCTGCACTTTGGAGCGCACCGCAAGCTCCACCAGCTCCGTGGTTGTCTTCGAACCATTGCTGCTCAGAATGCGGTACATGTCCGCACCCACGTGCTGTACCGAGGTGACGTCTTCGAGCTTTCCTAATTCCTCCTGCCAGTCCGCCGGCGCATTCAGGAACTGAGCTTCAATGACGTTCGTTCCTGGCACGCTCGCTTTCAGCGCCATCGGAGAATCCAGCGCTACCAGCTTGCCATGGTCCACGATCGCCACACGATCGCAAAGCCGGTCAGCTTCGTCCATATAATGCGTCGTGATCAGAATCGTCAGCGCGCGCCGGTTCTTGACCTCGGTCAACATCTCCCATACCGCTACGCGCGACACCGGATCAAGTCCCGTTGTCGGCTCATCCAGAAAGAATATTTTCGGGCTGTGTACCAGTCCCCGGGCGATTTCCAGCCGGCGGCGCATACCGCCGGAGAGTGTCTTGGTCTGGGCATTGCGCCACTTCGTCAAGTCCACCGTTTGCAGCAGGTCATCGATGTTGCGCTTACGATCGGCGGCGGGAACACTGTACAGTTTGGCGTAAATGCTGAGATTTTCTTCTACGGTAAGATCGATGTCGCTGGTCAGCGCTTGCGGAATTACGCCCATGCAGTGCCGCGCTGAGTCCGCTTCCTTGGCTACGTCGAACCCATTGATCAGCGCCCGCCCGCTGGTCAGCGGCAGCAGCGTAGTCATCATGCGAATGAGCGTGGACTTGCCGGCGCCATTCGGCCCCAGCAATCCGAAGATTTCGCCCTGGTGTACGTTGAACGAAACGTCGTCTACCGCGGTAAAGTCGCCGTACTTTTTCGTGACGTGGTCCACCACGATGGCATCGCCGTTGGCGGGGCCATCGCAGGCCGCCATAGGCTTCGATTTTGGACTGAACCAGCTCATCGTGCGCCTTTCGTTAATTGTTGCGGAAGCAGAACTTCGGCAGTCATTCCGGGGACGAGCGCGCCGTCGGGATTATCGACCTTCAGCTTGAGGCCAATGGTCTTGATGTCACGCTTGCGACGGCTAACGTCGCGCTGGGTTGCGTAGTCGCTCTCGACTGCCTTGAAGATCACCGTGCCTTCGATTGGCTTCCCAGCCGGCAGGCGCACCGCGAGTTTGTCGCCAGCCGACACGAAGCTTGCCTCCGTCTCGGGGGCCTCGGCACGCACCCAGGTGTCGCCGAAGTCAATGATGGTTACGATCGGCGTACCCGGATTCACAACTTCACCCTGCCGCGTGGCCCGCACGGAAACCGTTCCCGTCACGGGGGCGTAGATTTTCGTGTAGCCGAGGCGGGTTTCGGCCTCGGCCAGTTGCGCGCGCGCGTTGGCCACCTGGGCCTGGTTGGCGGCCACGTTACTGGCCGCAGCGCCCTGCTGGTGGGTCCGCGCGATGGCGGTGTTCAGATCAGCCTGTGCCGCATCGACATTTTTCTGCGCACTCACGACTACGGCCTGTTGCGCTTTCAGTTGCTGGTCGGCGCGTACCCGGTCTTGTTCGGATTCGACACCCATCTGGGCCAGCGCAATCATGCGTTCGGAATCGCTCTGGACCCGAGCCAGGTCAGCTTTCACCTGCACCAGCGTGGCTTTCGCCGCAGCCAGTCGTGCCCGTGCATTCACCACGCCGCTATTGGTTTCGCCCAGCGTATCCGCCTCGGTGGCGCGCAGAGAAGAAACTTGCGAATCGTAGGAATGGATCATGGCTTCCGCCGCATTCTTCTGGGCCTCAAGTTCGGCGGAGTCGATCTCTGCGATCAGGTCTCCGGCCTTGACCTTCGAGCCTTCATCCACGTATAGCTTCTCAATCCTGCCCATGACCTTGGAACTCACGATCACTTGATTGGCATCTACGATTCCGATGAGCACCGTCTCCGTGGTCCGGTCGGTGGAGTAGAAGTAGTACCCGGTCGCGATCACCAGCAGCGCGGCTAGAAAGATGAAAAAAACCTTCGGCTTCATTTGTGTTTTCCTTGCACCCGGAGGCGGCGGGTGGATGTCTTCGCCACCTGCGAAGCGACCCTGGACTGCGCTTCCGCGCGGCTTGCCACTTCCGCCGCCAGCTTCACTCCGGCCGATTGGTCGGCAAACAAGGCCGCGGCAATAAAATCGAGAACCGCCGCGCGCCGTTGCTGGAGGGCTTCCTGCGAAAAGGGGTCCCTCGAGAAAAGCTTGCGGGCCACAGGTGCGACGAGAAAATAGTGGACAATCATTCCCGCAATCGAGGGCGCGAATTGCCTGGCATCCACCTGCCGAAACTCTCCACTCGCCATGCCCGCCTGCAACACCTCCACCAGGCGTAGCGAGATCGGCCAGATGTACTGATCCACGACGCGGGTCAGGTGTGACGACTTTCCCCGGCCGGCGCTCATCAACTCTCCCTGGAAGAGGCGCGCGTAGTGCAAGGATTCGGCGATGCAATCAAAATGGGCACGCGCATAGGTAAGCAAGCGCTCCCCAGCAGGGCCCCCCCCATCGAGGGCCTGGGTGACGCGGCTGAGCAGCCGAACGAAGAAGTCATCGAGGACCGCATCGTACAGCGCTTCCTTGTCGCGGAAGTAGTAGTAGAGGAGCGCCTTGTTGACCCTGGCGGCGGCGGCGATGGCGTCCATGCGCGCGCCCGCCAGACCCTCCCCGGCAAATTCGGCCAGGGCCGCCCGGAGAATCGCGCGCCGGCTGGCCGCGGGTTGGCGACGGGTCCCCCGCCGGGTGGTGGATGAGACTTGGAGCGGCATTTGTTTAATTAACCAGTTAGTTAGATTAGCAGAAAGCCTGACCCGATTCAACCTCTCGAACACTTCCCTGGCGGGCGGCCTTTCGGAGGCGGAGTTTGATCGTGGTATTGCGCGATCTAAGGAAGAACACCGGGAAGACGGGCGGTCAATCGCGATCTCAAGGGCCCTGGAGGCCGGGGACATCCGCGCACGATGGAGGTAGCGGAACGTTACGATCCCGAGAGGTGCTTAATTCTTCAGTGATCCTGCAAGGCGCCGCTGCGCCAGCGGACCACCGACACCAATTCACCAGGAATGGCGCCGGGCCGCCAGCGCAGCATCGCACATACGACAATCTCGGGAAAGCCGCTATCGCAGAGCCGCCAGGGTTTTCTGTGCTTCCTGCGCGTCCGCGCCCTTAAGGTTCAATTGCAGTGCCTTCTGCAACTCGGTCTTGGCACGGTCTATTTCTCCAGCACTCCTGAGGGCCATTCCCAAGTGATAGCGGTAGTCAGCCTTCTGCGGGTCCTTCTTTACCGCGTCCTCGGCCAGCGAGATGGAGACGCGATAATTGCCCTTCTTGTACTGGATCCAGGCAAGGGTGTCGTTGACCGCGGTCATATCGGGGGCAGTTTGTTTCGCCTGCGTCGCCAGGCTCAACGCCATGTCAAGGTTTTCGCCCTGAACGGCATAAACCCATGCCAGATTGTTGGCTGCGACCGGGTCATGAGAATTCTCCGCCAGCGCCGTCTGGAAGTATTTGCCGGCAGATTTCAAGTCGCCTTTGCCGAGATAAACGTCCCCAATCGCAGTATTCACCACGGGCGAGGTGGGCTGTAGTGCGAGCGCCTTCTGGTAGGAATCCAGGGCCGCGTCGGGTTGTCCCATCGCCTGATAGAGTTGAGCCAGGCGGACGTAGCCCATTACCGACTTAGGGTCAATTTGAAGGACCTTCTGGAATTCCGTCATGGCAGCGTCGTACTTTCTGGCCGTGGCCAGGGCAGAACCGTTCATGAAGTGCGCGGAAGCCCGGTTAGGATTGGCGGTGGCGTACTGGTTGGCCAACGCCAGCGCTTTGGCCGGCTGGTTCGTGCCAAACATCAAAGCGATGTAGTCGCCCCAGGCCGAGTCGAATGTCGGGTACATCTTTATGGTAGTTTGGAATTCGCGCTCCGCCTCAGCATATTTCTTCTGCCCCGCGTAGGCGAATGCCGTGTTGAGGTGGACCATGGGATCGTTGGGCGCGGTCTTCTGCACTTCCTTCAATTCATCGAGAGCGGCAGCATAATCCTTCGCCCCAATATCGATGGTTGCGTTCAGGAAATGGGCTTCAGGATTGTTTTCATTCAGCTTCTGCAAACGCGCTGCGTATTCTCTGGCGGTATCGTAATCGTGCGAGTCACGATAGGTTTCAGCCAGGGCCTTGAGCACCATCGGGTTCTCCGGCTGATGCTTAAAGGACATCTGCTTTGCGGATTCTTGCAACTCGCTCTTGGCTCCGGGCAGATCGCCGGTCTGGCGCAGCACCTGTCCCAGGATGAAGTGCGCCTGAGCATTCTCGGGAGCATCATGGATGACCTCACGCAGCGAAGTGACGGCCTCGGCGCTATTGCCCTTAATGGCCAGCAGGCGCGCGTGAGTAGTGCGCGCTATGACGTCGCCTGGCTTGTCTTTCAGCATGCTATCCGCCAGCTTGCTGGCATCGTCGATCTTGCCGGTATTGAGGAAGGTCTCCACCAAGCGCAGTTGCAACTCCTGGTTCTTGGGGTCATAGGTCAGACCGCGCTGGTACTCCTTGATGGCGGCCTCAGGGTTTCTTAAAGCCAGATAGTAATCCCCAACCGCGCTGGCGACTTCCGTCGACGTCGGCTGCTTGTCGCGCAACTGCTGAATTATCTGCTCGCTCTCCGCTTTGCGGTCTTCATGCAATAGCAGGCCGGCGAGGCGCAGGTAGGGGACTGCTGAGTCGGGATTATTCTGGATCGCGAGCCGGTACACTTCTTCCGCCTTCTTGGGGTCCTTCTTGTAAAAGTAGAAGCCGGCGAGGTTGGCGTAGGCCACCAGCTTCTGCGGATCAAGGCTGATGGCTTTGCGCAGGTCTTGTTCGGCGGAAGCGTCCTGCTTCATTAGGGCGTACAACACACCCCGATGGAGGTATGCTTCAGCGTCATCTGGCTTCAGGGAAATCGCCCTAGTAAGGGCGTCAACGGCGTCCTGTTGGTGCTTCTCGGCCATCAGTGCATTGCCCAGCAGGACAAATGCGTCCGCATTGTTGGGGTCAAGCTCAATTACATGGCGGGCCTGATCTTCCGCCTTATCGGCCTGGCGGGCGGCCAGGTACAAGCTTCCCAGCTCAAGCCGCGCTTTGATGTGGTTGGGGTCCAGTACCCCTTTGAGCCGATCTTCCTCACCAAGCTCGACCGCCTGGCTCAGCTCCCTGTAACCGTCCTGATAGTGCTGCAAGTCCAGTTCAGCAGTTCCCAACTGGTAGTGGGCTTCGGCATATTTCGGATCAACTTGCAAGGCTTTCTTGAATTGAATCACGGCAGAATCGTACTTCTTCTGCTCCATATACTTCAGGCCACTCTCTACGTACTTGCGCTTGGCGGTTTCCGGGTTACGAGTGCAGCCAACGAAAGCGATTGACAGGACAGCCATTACCACAAAAACGATGTAGCGGTTACGCATACCTTCTCCTGGGTCACCGAGGAATAATCTGATCGACGTCACTTGTAATCTGTTTTGCGAACGCCAGCGCCCGCGTACGCGCCTGCTCCTCATCACCGTTGTAGATCGGAGTGGTGATACGAACCAAAGCGGCATCGGTGCGGTTCAAGCGCATCGCGTCATACACCAAATAAAACTTACCCCAGTATTCGCTGGCCACTACGCGGCCGTGCGCCTGGTACCAATACAACACCAGTTGTTCGTCCAAATCCTTGCGGACGATGTAAAGATTAACCGGCACCTTTCGCCCGTCGTCGAGAGGGAGTTGATACACGCTCGCCTTCATGGGCGTCCATCCCGCTCCCGGCAGGCAGTTCTTGGGAGAGTGAATGGAGGCGCCAGTGCGCTGACTGCGGAAATACCCAATGTACAAGGTGATCAAGCCTTGCGACTTCGAGATATAGCCACGGTTGAGATAGTCGGTCACGCCCAGCACCTCCAGAGTTGGCCGGTCAAGTGGCCAATCGGCAGCTTCAGTGTAGCCCGCGACCTGGGCGGGAAATTCGGTGAGCGGCTTGGCGGGTGGAGTGGATTCTCCGTGAGACAGGTACGCCATGGCGGTTGTCGCTCCCACCAGCACGGCAATCATGAGCCAATAGCGGATGCCGGATTTCATTGACTCACCTTCGCCTTTGCCAGGGCGCTTCCATCTCTTGGCAGCCATCCGAATTTCTTGCGCACCACAACGGTCAAGCTGTGCAACGCTAAAAACAACACCGTGGCCACTACGAAAATCACCCAGCCCGAAAACTCGTGCATGAATCCTTCGGCGGCACGGGGACCGATGTAGTTCGCCATCAAGGCCGTTATCATGACTCGGGTGCCGTTGCTGATAATGGCCAGGGGAACCATGGCCAGGAACAACAGCCAGCGCACCACGGTGCTGCGCTCGGCCAGATACCCGTAGCCGGCCGCCAGGGCCAGGAGCGACATCAACGACCGAATACCGCTGCAGGCCTCCACCACCTCCAGCGTCATGTTGGGCAAAATCAGAACGTTGCCTTCACGCATGACGGGAAACAGGTTGAGCATCTCCAACGTCGAAGTGGCGAATTTGGAGGCCACAAATTGCAGCGGAAAAACAATCTCGTTGTAAATCAGGACCGGGATCGGAATCGCAAACAGCAAAAATGCTAAAGGGAAAGCCATGGCGCGCAGCAGGGCGCCGCCGCAAAAATAGACGATCAGCCCGCAGATGGTGCCCAGCATCGAGACTCGTGCCAGGAAAAGTTCCGCGCCCAAGCTTCCGAGAAATAGCAGTCCGAGGGACAGCAACACGACTAACATTCCCCACGGCGAAGGGCGCCGCACAATCTGAGCCAACTTTTCCCGCCTCTGCCAGATCAAGTAAAGCGACAGTAAGGGCACCAGAAATCCGTGAGAGTAGTCGGCGTCGTTGTACCACTGACGAACAAGAATCTTCAAAACCGGTGCGTACAGCACACCCATTACTGCAACCAACAGCAACCCTTGCCAGCCGAAAGGCTTAAGCGTTTGCCACAAGGTTGAAGATTTCGCAGCGCTACTGTCCCCCAACAAGACTTGTTCGTCTGCTGGGGTGGTCAACGCAGTACTCGTCGCTTTGGTGCCGGCCAGCGCCAACGGTTCTCGCTCCCTGTTTGATTTCTCTGGCAATCCCCTTGGGGTGTGTGCAATTATTTGGCCGACAGTGCAGGATAGCATATTCGATAAATAGCTGATAATCAAGCAGTTCTTATCGCAAATTTTCAGAACCGCAAGACTTTGAATGCAAGTAGTGCAAGTGTTTGCATATAGGTTCCAGCCCAGTTCACTCTTGGAGGGGATTCCGGCTAAGCAAAAATACTGGGAATCATGAACCCCAAGTGCTCCCGACGCCGTGCATTTGCCATCGTACGCAACACTTTGACCCAACGCAAGTAAAAGTCGTGCTGGCGGTCCTGGTTGAAGAGCAGGCGACCCATACCTAACTTCAAAACCGGAAATTGGCAGGCACGTTACCGGCTAACTGGCCTGGGTGACGGGAGCCGAGCCCCAGCGCGACGCCCACTTACGAATGCGGTAAAATTGCGCTTCAACGCCCTGCTTAAGGATATTTCCTTGTCCAACCAACAGAACCTCGTCATTGTGGGCGGCTGCGGACACGTCGGCTTACCGCTGGGAATTGTACTGGCCAGCCGTGGATTGTCGGTTTCTCTGCTCGATATCGACGCGGCCAAGGTCGAAACAATCAACTCCGGCCAGATGCCTTTCCGCGAAGCTGGAGCTGAGCCCGTTCTGCGCCAAGTCTTGGGCAAAACTCTTTCCGCCACCACGGACTCGCAGTGTCTGCGATTAGCGGACGTGGTGATAACCGTTGTCGGCACGCCGGTTGACCGGCACTTGAATCCCACGGTTAACGAGTTGTACCAGAGCGTGGACGGCATGCTCCAGTACATCAATGACGGAACTTTGCTGGTATTGCGCAGTACCGTCAGCCCGGGCGTGACCAAGCTGGTTTATCAGAGAATCAAGTCCCTGGGACGCGATATTGATTTGGCGTTCTGTCCTGAGCGCATTGCCGAAGGCAATGCCATGGAGGAGCTGGTTAAGCTGCCGCAGATCGTGTCAGCGTTCGAACCGGTCGCGCTACAGAGGGCACGCGAATTATTCCTCACCATCGCGTCCACGGTCATCGAGTTGTCGCCGCTGGAAGCGGAGCTGGCCAAGCTGTTCACCAATAGCTGGCGATACTTGAACTTCGCCATCTCGAACCAGTTCTATATGCTGGCCGAAACCTACGGCCTCGACTTCTACCGCATCCATGATGCGGTCACTCGCGAATATCCCAGGATGCGCAGTTTCGCGCGTGCCGGCTTTGCGGCGGGCCCTTGCTTGCTCAAGGACACCTTGCAGCTTTCGGCGTTCTCCGGCAATCATTTCTTCCTCGGACACGCCGCCATGCTGGTGAACGAGGGACTTCCCGACTTTGTTGTGACGCAGATGCGCCCGCTCGGCCTCGCCGATAAGACGGTTGCAATCCTGGGAATGGCTTTCAAGGGAGAGTCCGACGACAATCGTGACAGCCTGTCTTATAAGCTGAAGAAACTGCTGGAAGTCGAGGCCAAAGAGGTCCTTTGCACCGACCCGTACGTGCCCGACCCGCGACTGGTTCCGCTAAGTGAAGCCCTCAGCCGGGCTCGAATATTTGTGCTCGGAGCGCCACACGCAGCCTACCGCGATCTTCAGATTCCCGCCGACAAGATTGTGGTTGATATCTGGAACTATTGGCCGGAGCGCCAGGGAGAGTCTCCCCAACCTCCGGTACCGCTTGCGGCAGGAGGAGCCCGGTCATGAAGGTACTGGTCACTGGCTCTGCCGGATTCATTTGCGGCTACCTGGTTGAGGAATTGCTTCAAGCCGGCTATGAAGTTATTGGGGTCGATAACTTCAGCAAGTACGGCCGGGTGGAGAAGTCGTACGACAAACACCCGCGCTATCAGTTCGTCGAGGCAAATTGTAAGGATGTTTCCTTGCTGAAGGACCTGCTGTCTGGCTGTGATCACTTTGTTGCCTCCGCAGCCATGATCGGCGGCATCAGCTACTTTCACGAGTTCGCCTACGACCTGCTGGCGGAGAATGAACGCATCACCGCCGCCTCCTTCGATGCCGCGATCTATGCTCATCAACACCAGAAGCTGCAGAAGATAACCGTGATGTCGTCCAGCATGGTGTTCGAGAGTACTTCGGAGTATCCCACTCCCGAAGGCGCCGAGCACCGCTGTCCCCCGCCGCGTTCGACGTACGGCTTTCAGAAGCTGGCGACCGAGTATTTTGTTCAGGGAGCGTGGGAGCAGTACAAGCTGCCCTACACCATTGTGCGTCCGTTTAATTGCGTGGGTGTGGGAGAAAAGCGGGCGTTGCATGACCATGACATTTATAGCGGCAATGTGAAGCTGGCGATGTCGCATGTGGTGCCCGATCTGGCGCAGAAGGTGCTCAAAGGCCAGGATCCCCTCCACATTCTCGGTTCTGGAAATCAAGTCCGGCACTACACGTATGGCGGCGATCTGGCCAAGGGAATAAGAATTTGTCTGGAACATCCCGCCGCGGTCAATCAGGATTTCAACCTTTCCACTCCAACTCGCACCACCGTTTTGGAGTTGGCCGAAACCATCTGGCGCAAGGTCCATGGCGACAACAAACCGTTCCGCTATGTTTCCGATCCGCCATTCGAATATGACGTGCAGGAACGCTCACCCGATACCCGCAAGGCCAAGCGGTTGCTCGGATTTGAAGCCACCACCAGCTTGAGCGCGATATTGGACGAAGTCATTCCCTGGGTGGCTGAGCAGATCGAAGTGGGTCAGATCTAGTGGATGTCGTATCCGAGCCTACCTCGACCGAACTGAGCCTGGTCATTCCTGTTTACAACGAAGGCGCCAATTTTCCCGCATTGTGGAGTGCGGTCACCGCGCAAATCCGCTCACGGTTCAGGGCGTTCGTGGTGTATGACTTCGACGAAGACAACACCGTTCCCGTTCTGCAGCAGATCATCTCGGCAGGAGAAACGCGGCTGGTTCCGGTCAAAAACAATGTCGGACGAGGTGTAATTGGGGCCATCCGCACCGGCTTCGCTCAAGTCGAAAGCGGTCCCGTGCTGGTTATCATGGCCGATCTTTCCGATGACCTTACACAAGTAGACCAGATGGTTGAGTACTACCGCCAGGGATATCAGGTAGTCGCTGGCAGCCGCTACATGCCAGGCGGCCGGCTGCTGGATGCGCCTCCGCTGAAGGGCGCAATGTCGCGAGTTGCCGGCCTCACGCTGCACTGGTTTCGCGGAATTCCCACCCACGACGCGACCAATGCGTTCAAGCTGTACGACAGCAACGTCCTGAAGAACATGACGATCGAGAGCAAGGCGGGCTTTGAACTCAGCCTCGAAATAACCGTGAAAGCTTTCCTGGCCGGCTATCGCATTGTGGAGTTACCGACAACCTGGCGCGGCAGAACGCAGGGTGAGTCGCGGTTCAAGATCTGGGCGTGGTTGCCGCAGTATTTGAAGTGGTATTTTTACGCCTTCCGTCCCAAGCGCAGTTCCGCGCAATGACCTTAATGCAAGTGCACCAGGCGATCGAGCACGAATAGGGCGGCCACTCCGATGAATACGACCAGCGCCATCTTCACGCCGGGTTCGCGGTTCACCTCGGGGATGAGATCGGACGCCGCGACGTAGATGGTTACTCCAGCGGCGACGGGCAATCCATAGCTGACAGCATGCTTGCCGATCGCCATGGTGAGCACGCCGGCCATCGTGGCCAGCGCCAACATCACGGAAGCGAACCACGACCGCGTCTTGCTCAATCCGCTGGCCAGCATCACCGAGGTCACGGTAAAGCCCTCGGGTATTTTGTGGAGGAAAATTGCCAGAAAGATGATCCAGCCCAGCCAGGGCGAAATGAGGAAGCCGGCAGTGATGGCGATGCCGTCGAAGAAGGCGTGGATCATTAAGCCAAACAATACCGACATACGCCGGTGTGAATGCAGATACTCGTCGGCGTGGGTCTCTTCCCCATAGTGAAAATGCGGGGTGATGGTGTGCTCAAAAAAGTGCACCAGAAGATAGCCGCCCAGAAGCAGCAAGGCTCCATTGCGTCCTGCGAGTGCCAAACTCTCTGGGACCATTTCAACCAGAGCGGTGGCCAGCATGAAACCCGCTCCCAGCGCCACAAAATAGCGCAGGTAGCTGCGATCCCAGTTCTTCTGCACAATGACCGCGCCGCCGAAAACGTTCGCCCCGGCAGCGGTCAGGCCGAGCAGAATGCTGAGGATGATTGGATTCATGGGCCGCGAGCAGGATAACAGAGCGGGAGTAGGACCGGTTTCGCTGACCCCCTCCCCCCGAATTGTAAGACCTTTGTTTTGAAAACTTTGCCCCTAAAGTATTCAAAATATTGGAGTTGCGGCTTCTTCCAAGTTGTTGATTCTAAATATCTTGCTGGATTACCGCCAAAGTATTCATTCCGCTGGAGTTACGGAACAAGCTAAGTCCTTGCTACTAAACAAGTTGTAGGATTCCTGCCAAAGTATTCATTCCATTTGACTTGTAAGCAAAGTATTCCCGACAAAGGAGTTATCGCAGGATCAGGACCGATTCGGCCTAGACAGGTTTTCAAAGAGCATTGCCGCAAGCCGCCGCAGAACCTGGCTTTGCGACGCCGGAGTCTGACTCCGGCCTTCTCAGTTTACTTTTCAGAACGAAGCTGGCGCGAGAAGAAAACGCAGTCCGAAGAACGAAGGTAACCACAATTCCCGAGCGCTAGGTTAGCGTCTAATGAGGCCAAAAACGCAAGCCGGCCTCTTACGGGATATAGTTAATTCACTATAATAATAACGCCTATGACCGATGAGCCGTCGTTGAAGCCATGAGCAACAGGAAGGGATACGAAACCGGAAGCCGCAATGTGTTCAAGGATATCGGTGTGCCTCACGCGGAAGAGCATTTGGTGAAGGCGCAGCTTGTATTCAAGATCGACACGATCATGAAAGATCGCGGCCTGAAACAGGTGGAAGCTGCCGAATTGTTCGGAGTTCGCCAGCCCGATGTGTCGAAGATGCTACGCGGTGACTTCCGGCAGTTTTCAGTTGAGCGTCTTCTGCGCTTCCTCGTGGCGCTCGATCAGGATGTGAAGATCGTGGTAAAGCCGCACCGCGACACGAGGAATGCTGCGGCGTTGCAAGTTTTTTGAAACGGTAAGGACGGGGTATTTGGGCTGGTCCTCTCCCAGGTTAGCGTCCAAAAGAAGGACGCGAACCTGGGGTGAGGCTCGCGTGCCGCCCCTGGAGGGGCTCAATTCTAAATATCTGCAACCCAGCGCTGAAGCGCTGGGCTATGATCTTCCGTCCCGCGTGGCGGGACTCGGTTCGTTCCCCGTCCAACTAGCTGCCGACCTGAAAATTTGAAAGCCGCGAAACTCGGGATTTGAATTCGAAACTAGAAACTTGAAACTTGAAACTAACCCCTAGCCCCTACCCCTGCACTTATCCACTATGCCTTATGTGCATCACATCGCCGTCCTTGACGATGTACTCCTTGCCTTCCAGACGCAGCGTGCCGCGCGCGCGCCCTTCGGCTTCGGAGCGCGAACCCGGGCCCCCGCCAGCAATTCGTTTGTTCAGAAGATCCGGCTGATGCCTGGGAACGAATCGAAGCCTGCGTCAAAGCTCAGGATTTGCGCGATGTCATGCTGCTCCATCACGGACACGTGCACGGCATCCCGAGCTGAGAGCCGCCGGTAACCCAGAACAATCTCCTTGGCGCGTTCCACGGCCGCGTGAGTGACGGGCAGAACCTCATCGACGACTCCAAGCAGCGCATCGAAAGCGGGCTGGATTGCGTCGCGCCGATCGATGGCCACGTAGCGGTGCAGTATCTCCTGCAAGACTTCGGCGTCGGTCACCAGACGCTCTCGGCCGCGTATCAGTTTCTCCAGCAACCGCTGTCCGTCAGTCTTGTGCGGGTGCGGCGCGCCCACCAGATACATCGGGACATTGGAATCGATGAGAATCACGAGCGCGGGCCGCTAAGGTAACCCGCTTCGATCTCAGCCAGCATAGTGTCCAGGTCTGCTGCCGGGTATTCGTGTTGGACCGCCCTACGGATCGCTTCGAGCTTTCGGGTGAGACTGCCGGCCGGCTCTTCCCGGCGGGCGGCTTCCAGCGCCTGGCGGACCCATTCCGCAAGGCTCATACGGCGCGAGCGCGCAACCCGCTGGATCTCCCGATATTCCGGATCCTTCAAAATGACCTGCAGCCTCTTAGCCATGACATGAGTTTATCTGACTCATAGTAATGAGTCAAGTTGCGAAAATCCCCACTCAAGGCCAAAAGAGGGCCTTGAATGGGACACCCGCGGGGGGGTCGCTTCACCTCCGTGTGTGCCGCCCCTGAAGGGGCTCAACTCTAAATATCCGCCTACCCAGCGCTGAAGCGCTGGGCTATGATCTTCCGTCCCGCGTGGCGGGACTCGGTTCCTTCCCCGTCCAACTTGCCGCCGACCTGAAAACTTGAAACCCGAACTTGAGATTGAAACTCGAAAACTCGAAACTAATCTCTGGCCCCTGACCCCTAGCCACTGTGCCTGATGTGCATAACGTCGCCATCCTTCACGATGTATTCCTTGCCTTCCAGACGTAGCGTGCCGCGGGCGCGTCCCTCGGCTTCGGACCCCGCATCGAGCAGTTGGTCCCAGTGGATGGTCTCGGCGCGGATGAAATGGTGTTCGAGGTCGGTGTGGATAGCGCCGGCTGCGTGCACCGCTTTCGATCCGCGCTCCACGGTCCAGGCGCGGCACTCATCTTCGCCCACGGTGAAGAAGGAAATCAGCCCTAGCAACTCGTAGGTTTTGCGGATAAGCCGCACCAGTCCACTTTCCTTCAGCCCGTAGCTGGAGAGAAATTCGGCAGCATCCTCGTCGCTCATTTCGGCGAGTTCGGCTTCGACCTTGGCGCACACCGCGAGCGCGCCCGTGTTAAGCCGCGCCGCCACTTCCGTCACTCCGTATTTGGCGACCGCTTCTTCCAGGTCCTTTCCCAGCGTCGGACTCTCGCCAATATTGAGGACATACAGGATCGGCTTCTCGCTCAGAAACATGAAGCCACGCACCCGCTTTTTGTCCTCGGGAGTCATCTCCATCTCGCGCAGCGGGCGCTCGGTCTCCAGATGCGCCTTGGCGCGTTTGAGCAAATCGTGCTCGCGCTCCAGCTCCGCCGTCTTCATTTTCTTCAAGTCTTTCTCGACGCGCTCCAGCCGCTTTTCCACTTGTCCGAGGTCGTTGACGATCAGGTCGAAATCAATGTTCTTGATATCGCGCAGCGGATCGATCGGACCGACGTGCGGGATGGAGTCATCTTCGAAGACGCGCACCACGTGGGCCAGGGCGTCCACATTGCGCAGGTTGGCGGCGAAGGCGGTTTCGTTCAGCGCCTCCTGACTGAGCGCTGCCACGTCGGTAAACTCAACGCTGGCGTGTATCAGTTTCTTGGGGTTATACAGCGCGGCCAGGCGGTCCAGGCGGTCGTCGGGGACCTTGGTCACCCCCAGATGCGCCTCGCGAGGATTTCCCGTGCGCTGCGCTACCTGCTGCCTGGTCAACATCACGAACAACGACGTCTTGCCCACTTGTGGCAGGCCTATGATTCCGGTTTTCATAAAATCAGTTTCCAGTGGTCAGTTGTCAGTTGCCAGTTAAGACGAAAGCTAGTCGCTAATAGCCTGGCTGTAATCCCAGCGCGTATCGAAATGTAAAAGCGCACTCACGTCATGCGGCGCGCGGTCAGATACAGCAGCGCCAGGCCGAGCACCAGCACCGATCCCTCGATGCGCGTGGACCACACGTGCAGGCGATTGAATTCGATCCGGCGGGCGTCGTCCTGCGGCACATCGTCGATGACGCCCATCTGCTGACGCAGGACCAGCATCCGCGACGCGATGCCAAACATGCCAACCAACGTCAGGATGATCATCGCGTAGATCAAAAGGTTGCGGGCCGCAAACGGGTCGGCGACGCCATTCACCATCCGCGAATCGATCATGGACGTCACGGCAAATATCACGCCACATGCGATCGCCATCCAGTGCATAATGCCCAAGCTGCGATTGACCACATTGCCCGCCAGTTGCCGAGTGGGCAAGACCGCAAAGACCGTCGGCGCCAGCACAAACGCAAAGAAGATCAGGCCGCCAATCCAGATCACCAGTGACAACAGCATCAGGTATCGAAGGAACGACATCACGACCTCAACCTAAAGAACAATTGTAAATGGGAGTTGCTGAAAGAGTTCTCCAGCGTTACTTAGGAGAGCAGGGGAAGGGCGTGTACTTCTTGGTGGGACCCCCGCATTTATGCGGGGGGAAAAGTTCTTTCTTGATCGCGCGCTTTAGCGCTGGGAATCGAAAGGCCGTGGCTAAAGCCCATTTCAAAATCGATTTCTTTTCCGCTGGACTAAAGAGTGTGCGTGAGAACCTCTGCCGTCCCTACGGGACTCGGGTCACATATCCCACCTTACCCAGCGCTGAAGCGCTGGGCTAAGATATTCCGTCCCTGCGGGACTCTATTATTGGCCATTCTAGGTTTGCTT
>PLBW01000050.1 GCA_003135475.1 Acidobacteriaceae bacterium | reverse complement strand
TTGAAGGTGCGCTTCACCTCGCTCTTCACCATGTCTTCGACCTTGGTAGAGATCGTGTCTTCGTGCTCGGACTGGAAGCCCATGCCGGTGCGCTTCTGCAAATGACGCGCCCCGATGTTCGAGGTCATGATGATGATGGCATTCTTGAAGTCCACCGTATTGCCCAGCCCGTCGGTGAGCTGGCCATCCTCGAACACCTGCAACAGGATGTTGAACAGATCAGGGTGCGCCTTCTCCACTTCGTCGAGCAGCACCACGGAGTAGGGGGCACGCTTCACGCGCTCGGTCAACTGACCGCCCTCTTCGTAGCCGACATATCCCGGAGGCGATCCGATCAATTTCGATACGGAATGTTTTTCCATGAACTCGGACATGTCGAAGCGGACCAACGACTTCTCGCTGCCGAACATGAACTGCGCCAAAGTGCGTGCGACTTCAGTCTTGCCGACGCCTGTCGGCCCCAGGAAGAGGAACGAGCCGATAGGACGGTTGGGGCTCTTCAAGCCGGCGCGCGAGCGGCGGATGGCGCGGGCCAGCGCGGTAATCGCGCGGTCCTGCGAAATCACGCGCCGGTGCAGCTCCTCTTCGATGCGCAGCAATTTCTGGCTTTCTTCTTCCTTGATGGAAGCGATGGGAACGCCGGTCCAGCGCGAGACTACGTCTTCGATGTCTTCGCGTCCGACCACGCCGGTGGACGACTCGTCGAGGTGATATTTCTCGCGCAGGGCGCGCAGGTTCTCGCGCTCTTTGCGCTCCTCGTCGGAGTAGAAGCGGGCTTTCTCGAACTCGTGGTTGGCGATGGCGTTTTCCATGCGGTGCACGATGAACTTGATCCGCTTCTGCACTTCGGTGATGTCCTCGGGCAGCGAAGTCTGGCGCAGCTTAACGCGGGCGCCCGCCTCGTCAATCAGGTCGATCGCCTTGTCGGGCAGGAAGCGGTCGGGCAGATAACGGTTGGAATGCGAAACTGAGAACGTGATGGCGTCGTCGGTGTAGGTTACGGCGTGGAACTTCTCGTAACGTTCCTTGATGCCGAAAAGAATCTTGACCGCGTCCACTTCGTTTGGAGGCGGGACCTTAACGGCTTGGAAACGCCGCTCCAGCGAGCGGTCTTTCTCAATGGACTTGCGATACTCGCCGGGAGTGGTGGCGCCGATGCACTGAATTTCTCCGCGCGACAACGCCGGCTTCAGGATGTTAGCGGCATCGAGCGAACCCTCTGCCGAACCAGCGCCCACCAGGGTATGCAGCTCGTCGATGAAAATGATGGAATTCTGCGACTCCATCAGTTCCTTCATGATGGTTTTAAGGCGCTCTTCAAACTGGCCGCGATACTTGGTGCCGGCAACAATCAGCGAGAGATCGAGCCCGAGGATGCGCTTGTCCGCCAGGAACGACGGCACTTCGCCGTCGGCGATGCGCTGCGCCAGACCTTCGACGATGGCCGTCTTGCCTACACCCGGTTCGCCGATCAGCACCGGATTGTTCTTGGTGCGGCGGCACAGGATCTGCACGACGCGCTCCAGTTCGGCATCGCGCCCGACCAGCGGGTCGAGCTGATTGTCCATCGCCGACTGGGTGAGGTCACGGGAAAACTCCGACAGCAGCGACGACTCGCGCGAACGCTGTGAGGGCTGCGCCTTCTCCTGCGAGGTGCGCGCCAGTTCTTCGCGAATGGTCGAGAGGCGCAGCCCGCGTTCATGCAGAATTTCGGCGGCGAAGCATTTCTCTTCGCGCAACAGGCCCAGCAGCAGGTGCTCGGTACCGATGTGCTTGTGCGACAACCGCTCGGCTTCCTCGGCGGCGTACGCCAGCACACGCTTGCACTCGTTGCTTAGGGGCAGGTCCACGGAGGTTGAGACCTTCTCGCGAATGGTGGTGTGACCCTCGATCTGCTTGCGAATGGATTCCACCGAAGCGTGGGAGCGAAGGAACCGATTGGTGAGTGCTTTGTCTTCGCGCAACAAACCCAGCAGCAGGTGCTCCGTTTCGATGTAAGGAGAACCGAACTGACTGGCTTCGTAGCGCGCGAAGAAAATTACTCGCCGGGCCTTTTCCGTGTACCGTTCAAACATTGAGCCTCTCCAAGGACCCCTCTGGAACGTTCCCCCTCAGCGAAGGAACAGTCATCCGCAGCGTCCCGTTGCCTGTCGCACCCGTGATCATGGCCATCAAAATTCTGTGGCCGACCCATAAGGACCGCGCTGGCCCTTTCCTTACTCCGTACAAACCCGTCTTCCGCCCCCCGGTTGCATCATGCCAGCAACGACTGCGGGGACACTTCGACGACCCGTCCGCGCTCTAACCGCAGCACACGGTCGCAGCGGCGCGCAAACCCAAGATTATGAGTAACGATGAGCGAAGTCAGACGATAGTCGCGATGTAGCTTGGCGATCAAATTAAAAACCATGTCCGCGGTCCGGTTGTCGAGGTCTCCCGTAGGCTCGTCGGCCATCAGGATCTTCGGCCGGGTGACCAGGGCGCGGGCCAGCGCTGCCCGTTGTTGCTCTCCACCCGACAACTCGCCGGACCGATGACTCGCACGGTCCGTTAAACCAACCTCCTGCAACCAGTGCAGGGCTTGCTGCTCGGCTTCCCGCCGGTTCCCGCCGCGCATTAACAACGGCATGGCCACGTTCTCGACTGCGGTAAACTCCGGCAACAAATAATGAAACTGCCAGACAAACCCAAGTTCGCGGCTGCGAAACTCCGCCGCATCCTCTTCCGAGAGCTCACCCAAATCGAGTTGGGCGAAGTATACGTTACCTTCGGAAGCGCTATCAAGCACTCCGAGTATGTGCAGCAAAGTACTTTTGCCGGCACCAGACTCGCCAACAATGGCCAGCATTTCGCCGGCCTGCACCTGGAACGACAGGTTTTCAAAGAGCACTAAATCGGAGTCCCCCGAGCGGAAGACCTTTTTCAGGTTCTGCGCCCGTAACAGCACGTCTTGCACGATTGGATGCAGGTGCGCTCCTGCGCGTTACAAATTCGGGCCAAGTCGCGGCAACCAAGCCCGTTTCGGAACTCAGTAGCCAACTCACGGCCTAGAGGGATTAGATCACGTCCGGGCTGCGAAGTCAGCGACTTTGCCACGGAAGGGGTAGGGAAACTGATTGTGGATATTCCAATCCCCTCAGCAAATGGTTGTGCGCCAGGATGTCGCGTGATCGGTTGACGAGTACATCGATTATGCTTCCCTCGTTCTACCGAGCTTCCGGAACTGGTCGATCTCCACCTTGCCCTCGGGGAAAACGGCAACGATCTGAAGCGTTCCGCCCATTGCCCTGATCATCGCTTGAAGCGTGCTGACGTACATGTCCGTTCTTCGCTCCATTTTGGAGACTGCGGATTGCCTGATCCCCAGCAGTTTTGCCAGATGCTCCTGAGTCAGGGCGCGGGCTTCACGTACTTCATCCAAGGCCATCTCAGCCAAGTCTTTGCGGGCCTTTTCTTGTGCGCGGGCACGGGCCGCGGGCGACATTCTGGCGCGCAGCGTATTAAAGTTCTTTGCCACGGGGTTCCTCCAACTCGCGTAGGTGCTTATCGAATAGGTCATCGGCAATGGGCACGTAACGGTCATACCACCCTGGGTCACCTGTTTTGTCGCCGCCAATCAGCAGAATTGCAGTTCGCCTGGGATCGAATGCGTACAATACGCGCAATTGCCGCTGCTCCACTTTACCGCGTAGTTCCTTCATGTTGGAATGACGGGACTGCACAATTACATCTGCATGCGGGCGAGGAAGAGTCGGGCCAAGCTCTTGCAAAAGGTGCACTTTGCGGTCGATTTACACCCGCTCCTCTTCGCTGAGAGTGTCCCACCAACTTTCGAAGTTGTCGGTGTACTCTACGTCCCATGCCACAGAAGGAATATAACTCAAAAGGAATGTTACGTCAATTTGTGGTGAGTCGGGATTTTTGGCTACTCGTACCGGAGGGCTTCTGCGGGCAGAACGCTGGCGGCCGACCACGAAGGGTACAGGGTCGCAATGAAACTGACGCCGATGGCGATAATCGCCACCAGAACTCCGTCAAGCGCGCGTGGTGCGAACGGCACGTAGTCGATGGAATAAACTTCGGCGGAAAGCGATACCAGGTGGTAGTGCCCGGCTGCCCAAGAGAGCAGATACCCTACGATCAGCCCCAGCACCGTTCCAATCACGCCGATCAGGATTCCCTGATAGATGAAGATACGCCGGATCTGCCGTTTCTTGGCGCCCATCGAAACCAGCACCGCAATGTCGCGCGTCTTCTCCATCACCATCATGATCAGCGAGATTAGAATATTGAGCGCCGCGACAAACACAATCAGCCCGATGGTGATAAACGTAACCACCCGCTCCAGCCGCAGGGCATGGAAGATGGCGCGGTTCTGCTCCATCCAGTTGGTTGACATGAAACCCTTACCGGCCGCGGCCTCTAGCTTCTGAGCGATTTCCGGCGCCTTGTAGATATCGTCGATTTTGAATTCCAGCACGGAGACAACATCGCCCAGGTCGAAGAGTTTCTGCGCGTCGGGGAGCGAGATGAAGGCCCAGGAACTGTCGTACTCATAGAAACTCGACGAGAAGATTCCCGTCACTTTGAAGCGCTTGTACTTGGGGACAATGCCAAATGGCGTGAGCTCGCCTTGCGGGCTGGTGACGGTCACCAGCGAACCAACTGTCGCGCCGAGTTGGTCAGCCATGTCTTTCCCGAGAATAATCGGCGGCAGGGAAGCGGTGACCCGCGCGGAGAGCGGGTTGGGTTCGTCGGGGTCAGGAGGCGAAGTCGCGCTCCGATCCTCTTTTCGCGTTTCAAGAGTGTCGGCTGAGCCGCTCTTGACGGTCTCGAGGATGTCGCTGACCCTGCGCTCGTCTTGCGGCAGGATGCCCTTGAGAATCGCTCCCTGGGCGCGAGCGCCGCGCGAGATCAACACCTGCTCGTAAATCGCGGGCGCGCCAGCGAGAACGTGCGGCTCCTTCTGCAATCGCGCCAG
The DNA here is from genome assembly GCA_003135475.1 of Acidobacteriaceae bacterium. Lineage (GTDB taxonomy): Bacteria > Acidobacteriota > Terriglobia > Terriglobales > Acidobacteriaceae > Bog-257. The sequence continues at coordinate 10,561 of PLBW01000050.1, read as the reverse complement.
CAAGTCTTGCCAGTTGCGGATGCCATCGCTTTCCACGCGCAGCAAGTTGATGTGCGAGGTCGAGCCCAGCAGCCGCTCCTGCAAGTCCTGGCGAAATCCGTTGTTGATGGCCAGCGCGATGATAAGCGAGGCCACGCCTGCCGCTACTCCGAGAATGGAAATGACGGTGATGACCCCGATGACGGCCTGGCGCCGTTTGGCCCGCAAATAACGCGCCGCGACAAAGAGTTCAAATTGCATGCGGAGAGCTCAGCGAAGGTTCATTGTAGCGAAAAGCGGGTCGGCCACAGGTTCACAGGCATGCACATCGCCCACGGAGACACGGAGTTTTGATTTCTATGTCCTCCGTGTCTCCGTGGTAAATGATTTTCGACGAGCAGAGCACGAGCCTCCTCTGCGCGTGGTCAATTCTTTCCAACTCGCGGCACGACGCCGGGCACGCGCTGCCGATACGCTCGAAATGCATCCCCGAATCGTGCTTCCAGTTCGCGGTCTTCCATGCGAATCATCAGCGCTCCGGTGATCACGGCGAAGATCGCCAGCGCGTAGAGCGCGACCAATCCGGTTCCGATGCACCAGGCGGCGATCTCGCAGAGATGACCCAGATAAATGGGATGACGCACGCGCGCGCGAATGCCGGTGGTGATCAGTTGCTGGCGATGGCGGGCCGGCTCAAGTTCGGCCAAGCCGGAAACCTGCGAACGGTCGAATCGCTGGAACGCCGCCCGGTAAATCGAGAATCCCAGAAGGAAGAAGATGGCCGCAGGCGCCCAGGCAAACCAATTCCTATAAAAGTGAGCCGAGCGAAACGGCTGCATCAACAGAAAGGCGATGGCGATAAATCCGCCCCACACCGGCAGGAGGAAAACATAGGCGCGGCGCCCGCTGGCGCGCCAGCGCTCCACAAACGGATGCACCACAAACCAGAACAGCGGAATCGTGCCGTACACCGAGCAAGCCAGCAGCGCGACGAGATCGACAATAGCGCGAAGGTTCATGGAGGTGAGCGCCCCAGCCGTCTGCAGAGTGACCGATTGTCATCCTGAGCGCAGCGCGAATCCGCCGTGGCGGACTCGCGCGGAGTCGAAGGACCCCTATAGTGGCAACTAACTACCGCTCGCCCGCTGTCTTCACCACGCTCTTGCTGATGCCCACGTTCTCGAAGCGATCGTATACGCGGACGACCAGCGTGTGCTCCTCGGCGCCCCTGCTGGCGACGCGCTTGCCCGCATCAACCTTGCTCTCATTCTCGCTCGCACCCGCAACAATCGGCACGTTGAAATCGTAGTTCTCAACTTTGTAGTCCGAAATTTTGCCCACCGGGTCGACGGTTTGCCAATCGCCCGCATCCAGCGAGTATTCGGCGCGGCTGATGGGCGAGAAGCTGTCCACCGCGCGGAACGTCACGTGCAGCTTATCTCCTTCGACCTTGGTGCTCAGCGACTCAATATGCGGCGGGGTGTTGTCCACCTCAAAGCGCGGGCTGGTGCCTTCGCCCGTCAAGGTGTCCTCGGGCGAGTGCGACGGTGCATCCGAAGCAACTACACGAATGGTATAGCCGCCGTCGGGGAACAAATCGGAGTCGAGGTTGACGAACCGCTCCTCAATGCCGCCGCGCAGCAGTTTCCAGCGGCTCTCGCCATCGCCGCGGTAATAGACGCTATAGACTAGCGAGTCATCGTTTTCGTCCTGCGCCTTCCACTTCACCGCGATGGAATGTTTGTCGCGGACCATGGGAATGGGAGGCGTATAAGAATTGGCCGCGGAACCTTCCGGCTCGGCGTGCGTACCTGCCGGCACTCGCGAGCCGACAACGACCGTAACCTCGTCCACCTCGGGAGCGACGTTCTGGGGCAGGTAATTAAGGGTTACGCTCTCGATGGCCGCCGCTGGCTTACCGGGATGCAGCACCGCCTTCCACTGAATGAAGCGCGCCGAAGGCGCATCCACCGGAAGATCTTTCTGCAGATCGACTTGCTTCCACAAACTCCAGTTGCGGTCGGGATTGTCCACGTTACCGCTGCGCGCGAAAACCTCGAAGCTGCCGCTGCCGCGAACTTCCACCCGCCCCCACTGGGAAAAGTTTTTCGCGTCGAAGACATCGCTCTCGTAGTTTCCTTCTGCCATCGGGTTGGGACCGAGGAGAAAAATCTTTCCCAGATTGCTGGTGGCCGCGTACAGTCCGCCCTTGGGCGCGCGCGCGAAAGCCGTGACCTGATTGGCACTGGCCTGGGCCAGGTCGGTGTATTGGTTGCCGCCGATGACAAAAATCTTGCCGCGGTTCCCCGTGCCCGCGAGCAAGCGTCCCGCCTGATCGAAGGCGAGCGCATAGACCAAATCTTCGCGCGAAGACCATATCGTTTTCGGCGAACCGTCCGCCCCAAGTCGGTACACCTCGGACCCGCCAATGTTGGTCACGCTGGGGTAGGGAATCGCCGTGAACGTCGGAGTGGAAGCGCTGGGGGCCGCCGAACTACCTAGCGCGCCCGGCGTGATGGCGGTTCCACCGCTAGGCGGCGTTGCGGCCGCAAAAGGAATGCTGGTCACCGGTGCAAGCGGCGCTGTTGCGCCGCGCTTCTCGCCAGCTCCGGCTGCGTAGATGTCGCCGTGCCCATCGACGGCGAGAGCAGTGATCTCCTTCTTGGGCGCGCTGTACAGCACGAAGCCTTCGCCTTGCGGAGAGATGCGATAGATCAGCCCGCTGCCGTCGGTCCCGGCGATCAGGTTTCCGGAGTTGTCGAAATCGAGAGCGCGGATTTGCGCCTCATCGCTCTGGAAGAACAGCGCGCCGTTGCCGTTGCGATCCACCCGGAAGATTTCGCCGCGATCGCCAGTGCCGACGTACAGTTGCCCCCGGCGGTCGAGCGCCAGCGCCCAAATGTATTTCGTCTTGGGATCGAAGAAAAGGCTGGCGGTGTAACTGGAATCGACGGCCACCGAGGGTCGCAGAGATTCGCCCGCCGGTCCCGGCTTGCCACCTTCCTGCGCCGCGGTCACTTCCGCCGTAGTATGCGATCCTTCAGGACTCTTCCCCGGAGCCGGGCCGCCGTGGGCGATCTTGTACACCTTGCCATCGGGCGAGGTGGCCGCGTAGATGGCGCCGCTCGGGTCCACCACCAGCGCCTGCACCTGCAACTCTTGCGGAGCAAAAATGATGCTGGCCTTGCCGTCCGGCGTCAGCTTGTAGACGCGCGCCGGCGATCCCGCCGCGGCATAGGCATTGCCCTGCGCGTCGGCCGCCAGGCCCCAAAGATAGGTGGACGGCGATGTATACAGAGCTTTGAACGCAGGCGCGAGCGCAAGCGTTCCATCGCTGCTGATGGCGACGCCGCGGCTGGTGCCTTTTTCGAATTCGTCGTACTTAGTCTGTTCCCAGGTACGCGTCCCTTGAGCCCAACACATCGCCGCAAGCAACGGGCAGAAGAGCGCCAGTCGAAGCACTTTCATCATGAATCCTGATTGGCCGATTGGCAGGAATAAGAAAAGCGTAACACAGGCGCGGTGGCGAACCGAGCGGAAGTCGAGCGCAAACAATTGCCTCAGGTCCATGGATTCAAGAGATTCCTGACTACAGGTCAGACGTCGGAGCTTGGAGTGAAATCAAATCCCACAAGCAAATGAAGCTTGGGTGGAACACACCGCTGACTACTGACAACTGACTACTGGCAACTGCCCCCTACTTGATCGTCAGGGTGATGATCTGCGAACCGGTCACCACGTAGTCCACGGGAGTGGACGCTTCGTCCACGGCGGACTCGCCCACGACGATCATGTCCTGGGTACCGCGCATGCCATCCATTACGTTCATTACCGACAGCGGCAACGTCGGCATCACTTTGTCGTCCACCATGGCTTGCGGGTTGGCCTCCAGCAGGGAGACGTAAAGCTCAGAGTTGGTGTGCTCTTTGTTGAGCAGCGCAATGGTGGAGCCGAGATCGAGCCGCCGGCTCATGGGTCCCGACACGCGGCGCATCTTGTCGAGAGTGTCGCCGTCGCTGACCAGGATGCGCAGCGTACCCTTGGGCGTGGAGGTAGGAATCTTCACTGGAATCTGGCGAAGAATGCTCTCTCCGCGATAGGGCCGCAGGAGAGCCTCGATGGTAATTTCAGCGCCGGGACGAGCTTGGGTGATGTCCGTGCGGGCGGTTTCCAGCCGCGCCGAGCGGCGGTCGGGCACCAGATCGAAGTTCAATTCCACGCCTTCGATCTTCGGGGTGGCGTAAGGATTCTCGAAGATACGGCTGAAGTGCTCGCCGATGGAAAGTGCGATGCCATAAGCCGTCGGCGTGGAGCCATCCAGCGGAGCGTACATGTTCTTCACGCGCAGCTTGGGATAGCCGAGAACGTCGATGTCGCCCCGCAAACGATAGGTGGTATCTTCGCCGTACTCGTTCATGCCCTGGATGGCGTTGAACACGGTGGCCATCATTGCGGCCGGCGTGACCTTGGCATTGTTCAGCACTTCATAATGAAACTGCTTGGGATGGGAGACCCCGTTGAAGGTGAGGGTCACGGGAATCATGTGCGGTTGGCGATCGAAGCGCCCCATGATGCCCCCACGGCGGTCTTGCACGAACGCACCGACCGGCTCGGTGGTGTTAACAATCTTGAAGGAGTTCTCCGCCGAAGGTAGAGTGGCCAGCACCGTGGCTTTGGTCATCGGCATATCGACGCTGCCCGACTGTAACAACGGATGGCCGCATGCCAGCAGGTGGGTGTCGTCGAGATAGGTGACGGTGCAAGTGCCGGCGATGTTCATGTCGCCGCGTACCAGGATCGCGCTGACCGCCGAGCCTGGAACCAACGGTTCCGGCTGCTTGTCGTTGCTGACCGAACCCGCCCCCATGACCGGTACAACACCGATCGAAACAAAATCCTTGGAGAACAGCCGCAGCGTGTTTTCACTGAATCCGGTGAAGACCAGCGGAGTCTCGATGGGCTTCAGCAGGTTCGCGTAGCCGGGGTCCTGCTGATTCGGAGAGGCGGCCAAGCCGGGTCCCGAAGTTCGGGTTGCCGATGGCTTTTCTCCGGGCAGGCCTCGCGCCTCTTCCGGCGCCGGCGTCTTGTCCATGGCATCGATTTCCAGCATGGAGCCGGCCGGAGTGATACCGGCGATTGGCTCCTTGGAAAACTCGCCAATACGATAAGCGATGGCGCCGACGAGTTTGCCGTCAATGTAAACCGGGCTGCCGCTCATGCCCGCGACCACGCCGAAGTACTCAACTTTCTTGCCGTGCAGCCGGGCCAGGATGACGTCGGATTTCGGGCCGGCCAGATTGCGCAAGACGCCGAGGATCTCGACTTCCATCGCTTCCGGCGTGACGCCTTCGAAGACGGTATAGGCGACGCCATGCATGCCGGCCTTGACCTGGTCCTCAGGCATGATTTGAACCCTTGGCTTTTCGGCCGCGAAACCGGCCAGAGATATGAAGCTGAGCAGTACTAACGAGACGGCGTTGCGCAAAATGTTCCTCACCCTTACTTAAGCCGCGGTGCGGCTCTGCCACGAAGATCGGCCATTCTCAAGGCCCCCTAGGGGAGCCACGACTGGTGCAATGGACTGCGGCAGTGACCCCAACGTCAGTTCGCGAGCACTTTTCTGCCGGCCGCAGCGAGTCAAAGATGCTGAATTTGCATTTATACTAGCAGACAGTCCGTCCCAAGAGGCACCCTGATGTGTTCCGAGAAACACCTTAATTGTTCCGGTATTTCACCGGTTACGCTTAGCTCGCTGAAAATGGCGGTCTTCGCCTTGGGGTTGAGCTTGTTTTGCTTTGCCGTACCGGCGCGCGCCCAATCCTCCAGCAGCAGCGATTCTGGAACGACGCAAACGCAATCGCAGCCGACGAAGAGCCAGCAAGAGCAGATGCCTGCCGAAGCGGGAGGGCCAGCGGGCGAATCCGGCTCCGTTGCGGTGCCTAAGAAGAAGGGCGCGGAAGAAGCGCCTCCACCGCCCAAGCCGAAACAGCCTACCGACAATCCGCAATACTCATTGCACGTCGACGTTCCGGTGGTAAGCGTGGATGCGCGCGTGTTGCAAAAGGACGGGCGTCCCCTGGCCTTGCCGGAACAGACAGCCAAGGAGCACTTCAAGATTTACGAAGATGGTGTTCCGCAGCAAATCCAGAGCGTCACCATGAGCAAGGCGCCCATCACCGCGGTGCTGCTGGTAGAGTTCGCATCCACCAATTACAACTTCATGTATGACGCGCTGAATGCTTCGTACACGTTCGCCTCCAGCCTGCAACCGCAGGACTGGGTCGCCGTCGAAGAATTCGACATGAAGACGCGTATCCTGGTGGACTTCACCCAGGACAAGCAAGCGATCTTCGGCGCGCTCAACAGGCTGCAAATTCCCGGTTTCAGGGAGACCAACATCTTCGATGCTATGTACGACACGCTGGACCGCCTGGATCGTGTCCCTGGGCACAAGGAGTTGGTTGTGATCGCCAGCGGTCGCGATACCTTCAGCAAGATCACCCTCGACACCATTCTGAAGAAGGTCAAGGCCACGCCCAACGTGACCATTTACACGATCTGCACCGGCGAAGCCTTCCTGGAGAGGGTGGACGCGATAGCTGGCTCAAATCCCGACGTTTCCATGATGCGGATGGACTACCTCCAGGCCAAGAACCAGATGGCGACCTTTGCCCGGATGACCGGCGGCCGCAGCTACTCTCCGCGGCTGATGGGTGAATTGCCAGACATTTTTCGCGAAGTGGCCCAGGCAATCCGTAATCAATACACCATCACGTATAAGCCCGCCAACACCAAGCAAGATGGCACCTATCGCAAGTTGAAGGTGGAACTGGTTGGGCCGGATAACAAGCCGCTGGTCCTCAAGGACGAAAAGAACCACGACATCAAGTATCAGATCGTGGCCCGCGAGGGTTACACCGCCAAGCACGAGGTGGAATAGGGATTGGGCTTCACAGGTTCCAACTTGGCAACCGTGGAACCACCGCCCTTGATCGGTTCACTACAACGCCTTTCGCCGTCGTGCTACCCTCTTGCTTTGTTCCCCGTCTAGAGTAAGGGCCTGCGTTCCCAGGCAGATGCCCTGTGGAGCCCTGTGAATGAGATCCGCCCAGAAATTCCTTAATTCCGCCCTTCGACTTGTTGGAATTATCGCCTTCGCTCTTGCCGCCGGCGCACAGGATTCGCCGAAACAAGAGACTCACGGCATCGATGTCGCCAACCTGGACCGCTCGGTCAAGCCGGGCGATAACTTCCATCTGTACTGCAACGGCGACTGGATTAAGCGCACCGAAATTCCACCCGACCGCTCCCGGTTAAGTGTCTTTGCAACCCTTACCGATGTGAGCGACAAGCGCACCGCCGTCCTGCTTGAAGAGGCTGCCAAAAGTGGCGGGGCTGCCGGCTCCAGCGCGCGCAAGATCGCCGACCTCAACAGCTCTTACATGGACGAGACCGCCATCGAAGCCAAAGGTCTCGCGCCACTCCAGCCTCATCTCAAGGCCATCGCTGCCATTGGCAACAAGAAAGAGTTGGCGGCCGCGCTAGGGGAAACACTGCGCGCTGACGTCGATGCGCTGAATAACACCAGCTTCCATACTCCGCATCTGTTCGGATTGTGGGTCGCTCCCGGCTTCAACGATTCCGATCATTATGCCGCGTACCTTCTGCAGGGCGGCCTGCAACTGCCCGATCGCGAGTATTACCTTTCCAATAGTGACCAGATGCGGGACATTCGCAGCAAGTATCAGGCGCATGTTTCGGCCATGCTCAAACTGGCGGGATTCACGGAGACGGACGCCCGGGCCGAGCGCATTGTCGCGTTGGAGCACGCCATCGCGGAGAAACATCTCACCCTTGCGGAAAACGATGACATCCACCAGGCCAACAATACCTGGAAGCAGGCCGACTTCGTAGCCAAAGCTCCGGGCCTCGACTGGGCCGAATACTTTCGCGGCGCCAGCCTCAGCAAGCAAGCCAGCTTCATCGTCTGGCAGCCTACCGCCTTTGCCGGCGAGTCCGCTCTGGTGGCCTCCGCTCCGCTGGACACCTGGAAGGACTGGCTCGCCTACCACACGATCGAAGAGTACGGCGACGTACTGCCGAAAGCCTTGGCTGAGGAGCGTTTCGCCTTCTTTGGCAAGGTGCTTCAAGGAGCGCCGGAACAGCGTCCGCGCTGGCAGCGTGGTGTGGTGATCGTCAATCGGTACCTCGGCGATGACGTTGGGAAGATCTATGCGCTGCGTTACTTCTCTCCCGAAGCCAAGGCCCAGGCGCAAGCCATGGTGGCCAATATCATTGCTGCTTTCCGGAAGCGAATTGAAGCGCTTTCGTGGATGGCTGCTTCTACCAAAGCCGAAGCCCAAGCCAAGCTGAACACTCTGTATGTCGGAGTGGGATACCCGGAGACCTGGATCGACTACTCAGCCTACGAGGTGAGGCCGGATGACATCTTCGGCAACGTCTGGCGCGGCAATCTTTTTAAGTATCACCACGAGGTCGCGCGCCTCGGCTCGCCGGTTGACCGCAAGGAATGGTCCATGACCCCGCAGACGGTCAACGCGGTTAATCTGCCGCTGCAGAACGCGCTCAACTTTCCCGCTGCCATCCTGCAGCCGCCATTCTTTGACCCGCTGGCGCCCGCGGCGGCCAACTATGGCGCCATCGGCTCGGTCATCGGGCACGAAATCAGCCATATCTTCGATTCGGAGGGCGCCGCGTTCGATTCCAAGGGCCGGGTGCGCAACTGGTGGACGCCTGCGGACCTCCAACATTTCGAAGCAGCCACCGCCAAACTCGCCGCGCAGTATGACACCTATAAGCCGTTCCCCGATCTCTCCCTCAATGGCAAGCAGACGCTGGCTGAGAACATCGCCGACGTTGCCGGCATCTCTGCTTCGTATGACGGCTACCACGCTTCACTCGCCGGCAAGGAAGCGCCGGTGCAAGATGGTTTCTCTGGGGACCAGCAGTTCTTTATCGCTTTTGGTCAGGACTATAGGGCAAAGTCGCGGGAGGCTGCGCTTCGCCAGCAGGTGGCGGTTGACTCGCACTCGCCGGCGCAGTTCCGGGCAGACACGGTCCGCAATATTGACGCCTGGTATGCGGTTTTCGATGTCAAGCCGGGAGAAACGTTGTACCTCGCGCCAGCAGACCGCGTGCGGATTTGGTAATGGATGAAGAACGATCAGAGTTTGCATGACAACTCGTTCTGAGTTGGCGCGTTGGGGTGATTGCGCAAAATCCAGCCCTGCAGGGGCGAACAATGCTAGTCCAGGGCGTGACCGGGGTGGCGAACCCCTGGGCAAAGTGTCGAAGATTAACGAATCTTTTTAGGGACAGCACAGTTCCCACACATCCTCTAAAGCTCTTAAATCCCCTAAAACTGTTACGAGCAGGCGCGCCGAGGCTTACGTATATCGGATTGCTTGTATATAATGTGTGCGTTTTCGGGTAACCCTGTGGGCATAGGCTGGTCAGGCTGTTGACCATCCTGCGAAGAGTTTATTCAGGAGCCAAGGATGACTCTCGTGTGCGGTAGACCGATCCCGTTTTTGCCTGCCTTCCTCATAGCTTGGTGCTTGACCGCCGCCCTTCCAGCGCAGGAACATCCCAGCAACCCGAGTCCCACGGCATCGGCGGCGCTCCCGGGCCCAACTGGCGGTCAGTACGCCGACGCTGACGTTTGCCAGACGTGCCACCAGGAAGTCTGGGACAAGCACCTCGCCAACACTCCGCACGCGGCGTTACTCAAAGGCAACCAGCACGGATGCCAGGCTTGTCACGGTCCGGCGCAAGCCCATGTTGACGGCGGCGGCGATCCCACCAAGATCGTTCGCTTTGAGAAGCTGGGTCCGGCGGAGACAGCAGCGATCTGTACGAAGTGCCACCAATCGACCCTAGAAACGCAGAATTTCTCCAAGTCCGAACACCTGGCGAATGGCGTCAGTTGCACCAGCTGTCACAGTCCGCACGGATCCAAGGACGTCAACTTCCTGTTGGTGAAACCGCAGACTGAGCTGTGCTACGGATGCCACGCCGCGCAGAAGGCCGAGTTTGCCCGGCCTTATCGCCACCGCGTCGATGTGGGACTTATCCAATGCAGCGACTGTCACAATCCTCACGGCACCGAGACCGGTCACCAGGTGCGAGCTGCCGCNNTGCTGCAGGTCAACAACGTCAACTTTCTTTGCCTTCGCTGCCATACGGCGAATATGAATGGAGCAGCGCCAGGCGCGCCCTCGTTCCACAACCAGGCCACTAAGTATCAGGCGTGCACGATGTGCCACACGCAAATTCATGGTTCCAACTTCGATCCCTTCTTCTTCCGGTAGTGGGGGCATGAAATGGGTTGTCAAAGGAGTTTCGGCGCTGGTTCTTTTGGATTGGCCCTGCTGACGGTCTGCCTGTCTTTGATCTGCAACACGCTTGGGCAGAGCTCGGGCCAGACGACAGCCTCCGTGTCTGCCGATTCGAGCTCGGGCGCAGGAGAGGGTAAAAAGATCGGTGACTTTCAGGTAACGCAGTCCATCGAGCTGGGCGGCCGCATCTCCGAGGTCAATGGCAGCCAGCCGATGTACGACAC
>PLBW01000132.1 GCA_003135475.1 Acidobacteriaceae bacterium | reverse complement strand
AGATGGGTGAACCATTTGTGATCGGCTGGAATGATGTACCAGGGCGCGTGCGCGGTGCTGGTGTGATTGATCATGTCCTCGTAGGCTGCCATGTAGTCATCCCAGCGCAGCCGCTCGTGCAAGTCGGCCTCTGAAAATTTCCAGTTCTTTCCCGGATCATTCAATCGCTCCAGGAACCGCTTCTCCTGTTCCGCTTTGGAGACGTGCAGAAAAAACTTCAGAATTGCGGTGCCATTGCGGACCAGGTGGCGCTCGACGTCGTTGATCGACTCAAAGCGATGTTGCCAAAACTTCTTGCTGGGCCCGGTGAACCCGGGCAGATGTTCCTGCTTGAGCAAGTCAGGGTGGACCCGCACCACCAGCACCTCTTCGTAATAGGAACGATTGAAGATGCCGATGTGGCCGCGTTGGGGCAACTCGCGATAGGTCCTCCACAGGAAGTCGTGGCTGAGTTCGTGCTCGGATGGTGTCTTGAAGCTGAAGACGTCGCAGCCTTCCGGGTTGACCCCCGACATCACGTGCTTGATGGTGCCGTCTTTGCCGGCCGCATCCATGGCCTGCAGGACCAGCAGCAGGGCGTAGGTGTGCGAGGAATACAGCAGGTCCTGGTACTTGGCCAGGCGCAGCACATTGGCCTTCAGCTTGGATTGAGCATGGGCGTGCGATGCATAGCCGCCTTTGAACGCGGGGTCGAAATCCTTTAGCCGGATGCGCTTGCCGGGGGTGGCCATCATGGACTTGGTCTTCATATGAGTTGAGATCATACTTGGATTTCCCCGGTTTGCCGAGCCTGGCGCGAATTGGCGCATCGAACGGGGAGGCGACAGGTCCTCCTGTAGCGGCATCCAATTGCGATGCGCCGCCAGTTGGCGACCCACACATTTCGTAGTAGAGTTTCCTATACGTTAGGAGGAGATATGCATAAAACCTGCAGGACCCTGGGTTTCGCCTTCCTGGTAATGATGTGCTTCGTAGTTCTCGGCAGCGCGCAACAGACGCCGCCCGCCTCGTCCAACAATCAGACTGTCCAGACCCAGCCAAGTGCTGAGCAATCGCAGGCGGCCAATGAGACGCTCAGTCCGGAGAGCCAGGACCGGCTGGTCCGGGAAGTGCGCCATGAGTTGATCATGCTGCCCTACTTCGGCGTCTTCGACAATCTGTCCTTTCGCATTGAGGGACGCACCGTCATTCTGGAAGGGCAGGTGGTGCAGCCGGTTATGAAGAAGGACGCTGAGAACTCGGTCAAACACATCGAAGGCGTGGAGAAGGTAATNNGTCCCGCCTATTCATATCATCGTAAGGAATGGGCGTGTCACGCTCGAAGGGGTGGTGGATAGCGAAGCCGACAAGAACCTGGCGGGCATGCGCGCCAACCAAGTCCCAGGCACCTTCCAGATCACCAACAACCTTCGAGTTGTGCCCAGCAGTGGCAAGAAGAAATAGCTAGACGCTAGTCCAAACAATCAATCTGCAATGCATCGCGCTCTGGGGATAAGCCCGCGGGGCGCTTTCTTTTTGCGCAGGAATCCACTGCCCCTAGCTCCTAACCGCTGCTTTTCAACACCAGCTGTTCCGCTGGCGAGAACGCATGGTTGCGGATCATCATCGTGCTCAGCAGGGAGGTCAGCCCTGACGACGCCAGGATCATCGCGATCACTACGAATTGGTAGATCGCTGCGTACAGCGGATCAGCACCTGAGAGCAACATTCCTGTCATCAGCCCGGGAATCCACACAATGCCCAGCGAGCGCAGATTGTCGATCGCCGGAATGAGCGATGCGTGGATGCTCGACTCGGCATAGCTGGCGACGGTGTGCTCGGGCGCAGCGCCGAGTGCGAGCGCGGTTTCGATCTCGCCGGCGTGCGCCAGCACTTCGGAGCGAAATCGATTCAGCGCCAGCCCGTTGGTGTTCATGGCATTGGCAATGATCATGCTGCCCACGGGGATGAGCGAAGTGATGGCGGTATCGATCACTCCGGCCCAAGTCATAATGGCGGTCACCAAGCCAGCGCCGGCCGCAATCGAATACGTGGACACTTTGCGCGCGCCGGGAATGTTTTTGGCGCGCCTGGCTGAGATTGAGCCTGCCGCGAGGACCATGCCGGTCAGCAAAAAAACGCTGGTCCAGCGCGGGCTCTTCAACAGAAGGGCCAGGATCGATCCCACCGCGACAATCTGGACAATGCCGCGCAGCAGCGCAATGGCGGCGTCGCTTTCCAGATGAATGTTGCGGCGCCGCGCCAGCAGGACAACGGCCAACGCCAGCACCGAGGCAATGCCGGCCTGGGCGAAGCCAAGCGTCAGTTGCGTGTGGAAGAGCGATTTAAGCACCCAGCACCTCCGCCGGTTTTCCATATTGAATGAGGCGACCGGCTTCCATAAGGGCAACCCGGTCGCACATGCGCCGCGCCTGGTCACGATCGTGCGTAACCATCACGCAGGTCAGTGATGTGTCCTTGACCAGGCTGCAAATCAACTGTTCGACGCCCATCTTCGCCTGCTCATCGAGCGCCGAGGTCGGCTCGTCGAGCAGCAGGATCTCGGGACGATTGGCCAGCGCTCGCGCCAGCGAGACTCGTTGCTGCTCGCCGCCGGAAAGGTTGGTGACCTCGCGTGCAGTAAAACCGGGCAGGCCGACGCGCTCCAGCAACCGAGCGATGTCTTCATCCGCTAGCACCTCGCCGCGTTGCGACGGCCCAAAGCGAACGTTGCCAGCCACCTTGCCAGGAAACAGGAAGGGACGCTGGGTCACCATGCCGACGCGGCGGCGCAGCTCGCGCGGGGAGAACTGGCGGTAGTCCTGGCCATCGAGAAACACGGTGCCGCTGGTCGGCTCGTCGAGGCGGTTCAGCAAGCGCAGCAACGAACTCTTGCCCGAGCCACTGGCCCCAACGATACCCAGCATCTCGCCGTGGTACACATCCAGGGAAATGTCGGTGACGACGGAGACGTCTGCGACGCGGCGCCCCAAATGCTCCGTGCGCAGGGCCACGGCTCCGGTCGCTGTTTGTTGCGCGATGCTCATCGCTGCAGGTGTCCGTAAAAGATCTTGGTGTCGTACTCGAGGGTGACGCGGCCGTTCTCGGCATGGGATGAAAACAGATGCGGCAACTCGCGCATCATCTCGTCGTGCTTTTCGCCTGCCTTGGGTACGTAGGACGACGACAGCAATCGGCCGCGCAGACCGTCGAAGTCAAGCTCCTGCTGGTTGTGCTGTTCGATCAGCCGCACTTCCTCGGGAGCGAAGAAGCGTTGCAGGGCGTCGTAGGTGGCCAGGTATTTGTGCGCGACCTGTTCGTAATCGGTGGAATGACGCAGCAGGAAATCTTCGTAGGCGCGCAGAAACGGTTTGGAAGTGGTGTCGCGATCGTGCCACACCAGGACCACCCAGCCCGCAGGTTTCAGAATCCGCGCGAACTCGACGCGCGTATCGTCAGGCCGGAACCAGTGGAACGCCTGCCCAGCGATGACGAAGTCGGCGCTCGCGTCAGCCAGGCCCGTGGCTTCGGCGCTTCCGTCCACCATACTGAAGTTGGGATACGCTGCCAGATAGTTCTCGCCGGCGATGCGCATTTCGCGATTGGGTTCGACTCCCACCACGCGATTGCCGTTCTCCAGAAAGATCTTTGCCGTCAGCCCGGTGCCACAGCCGACGTCTGCGATAGTGTGCTCGGGACGCAGTCCGCAGGCTTGCTCAACCGCCTGCACCACGTCTTGCGAATAATGGGGACGGTACTTTACGTAGTCCTCCGCCCGATCGGAAAAACGCGCTACCGGATCGCGAGTCGCTTTAGCCATGGGTGTATCTTAACTTGACCGATGAAACTTGAGCGCCCTGCGAAAACGCCTCTTGTGAACGCCATCTGTGACGCTATCCGCAAGATCCCGCGTGGTCGGGTCAGCACCTATGGTGCAATCGCGGCCGCCGCCGGTTACCCGCGCTGTGCCCGCCACGTGGGACGAGTTCTTCAGCAGGTGGACGGGCTGCCCTGGCACCGCGTTTTGGGCTCGGGAGGCCGGACTGCGATGCCCGGCGAATTCGCTCTGGAGCAGCGCTTCCTGCTCGAATCGGAGGGTGTGCGCTTCCGTGGCAAGCGGGTGGACATGCGAAACTTTGAGCACCGGTTTGGGAAGACCAGCCGCAAACCTTCCGCCTCCTAAGGATATGCGGCTACCGCGAAAGTAGCACGCAATACAGCGTTTTCCGGTGGACACGCGGGTCGCAATATCTTAAATTGGTGACTGCTTTACAATACTTCTACCAGCTTTATGAGTACCCCCGGCCCAGTTAAGATTTCCGTTCTGGCGATGACCCTGCTGGTGGCGATGCCGCTTTTGGCGCAACGCTACCAGGGGCGTGACCATCACGTCTTTCACCCACCTGTCCAGACCAAACATCAGAGTGCGCCGTCTGCCGGCAGCTCCACGCAAATACGGGTGGCTGCAACCGGCAATTCGTCAGCAGCGCGCGGCCATGGCTCAAATCCAAATGCTTCGCGTAGCAACGACGCAACGCATCCGCAGATGCCACCCAGCACAGACACGGTCCATCCGCATTAGCTCCCACTCTTGATAACGCACGCGATGATTTTCGGTTCTGCGTAATGCTTCAATTTTCCGAGGGGACCCGCCGCTGCGGTCGCAATCTCTTCCGTAACCGGAAATTAACATTTGGGGCTGCGCCGCGGTTATAAAATCAAGGGCTATGCAAGATAAGCCACTGCAAATAGAGAAAGTTGCCAGCGGGACCGATGTCGTCCTCCGGATCCACGGTCCACTGTTGTTGGGAAACTTCTTTCCGCTTCAGAGCGAAGTTCGGTCAGACTCTTCAGAACTGTTGATCATCGACGTGGCCGACATGCCATACATTGATTCGGCGGGAATCGGTTGCCTGGTAGGGGCCCACGTTTCCAGGGAGCACTCCGGCCGCAAGTTGATCCTCGTGGGCGCCAATGAACGGCTGCTGACGACGTTGAAAGTAACCAAGGTGGACCGACTCTTCACCTTTGCCCCCACCGTGGAACAGGCGCGCGCGCAAGCCAGCGGAGGCTAGAACTCATCGCTCATCCCATAAATCGTTCTGGGCGTATCGGGAATTGTTCTGGGTTGTATCAGGGCACGACTTTTATTCGTGCCGAACGAAGCGCGGGAAAGATCAGGGCTTTAGCCCCTGCAAAAACAAGCCCCTCAGGGGCTGAAGCCGTGCCCTGATACAAAACGATCTATGGGATCGCTTCCAGTCTCCCGCGATTCGCCACGTAAATTCCGCCTTTGGAGCACCCAAGTCCAACCTCTGATAAACTTTGCCCGGCATGTGGGCCCGACTCCGTAGTTCAGCCGCGAGCATTCCTAATACCATGAATCGCGCGCAGCTCCGGCGGCGGCGCTCGGCATGAGGAGGTTGTTTATGTCTACCGCAGTAAGCACGGTGCAAATGCACAATCATGTTCAGGAATTTGTCAGCAGCCCGCGCAAGATGTTCATCGACGGAAAGTGGGTGGAGGCGGCCTCGGGGAAGACCTTCCCGACCTATAACCCCGCGACCGGAGAAGTTTTGGCGCAGATTGCCGAAGGCGACCGCGAAGACATTGATCGCGCGGTAAAAGCGGCGCGCAAGGCCTTCGAGAGCGGTCCCTGGCATGAGATGACGGCCTCGCAGCGTGGCCGCGTCATATGGAAGCTGGGCGATTTGATCGAAGAGCACCTGGAGGAATTAGCCCAGCTCGAAAGTCTCGACAATGGCAAGCCGCTATCGGTGGCGCGGGTCGCCGACGTGCCGCTGGCGGCCGATCTGTTCCACTACATGGCGGGTTGGGCCACCAAGATCGAGGGCAACACCATTCCGATTTCGGCTGGGTCGAAGCGCGTGAAATACTTTGCGTACACCCGGCGGGAGCCCGTCGGCGTGGTGGGACAGATCATCCCGTGGAATTTTCCGCTGTTGATGGCGGCGTGGAAGCTGGGACCGGCGCTGGCGACCGGCTGCACCGTGGTGTTGAAGCCGGCAGAGCAGACTCCGCTGAGCGCGCTGTTGCTGGCCGAGTTGATTGCCGAAGCGGGTTTTCCAGACGGCGTGGTGAACGTAGTGCCGGGTTATGGCGAGACGGCTGGAGCTGCGCTGGCGGCGCATCCTGACGTGGACAAGATCGCCTTCACCGGTTCCACCGAAGTTGGCAGGCTGATTTTGCAGGCCGCGGCCGGCAACTTGAAGAAGGTTTCGCTCGAGTTGGGCGGCAAGTCGCCCAACCTGGTCTTTGCGGACGCCGACATGAAGGCGACCATCCCCGGAGCGGCGAGCGCCATCTTCTTCAACCACGGTCAATGCTGCTGCGCGGGATCGCGGCTGTACGTTGAGCAGAGCATTTTCGATCACGTGGTGCATGGCGTGGCCGAGCAGGCCAAGAAGATCAAACTAGGACCCGGTTTCGATCCTGAAACCTCGATGGGGCCGCTGGTGTCTGAAGAGCAGATGAACCGCGTCTGCAACTATCTGGAGAGCGGGCTGCACGAAGGCGCCGAAGCCCTGGTGGGCGGCCACAAACGGCCGGGTGCGGGATATTTTGTGGAGCCCACGGTGATGGTCAAGACCAAGCCCGACATGAAAGTTGTCCGCGAGGAGATCTTTGGGCCGGTGGTTTGCGCCATGCCGTTCCGCGATGTGGACAAGCTGATTGCCGAAGCCAATCAGAGCGAATACGGNNACGGTGTGGATCAACTGCTACAACGTGTTCGACGCAGCCCTGCCCTTCGGCGGATACAAGCAGTCAGGCTGGGGCCGCGAGATGGGCCACGAATCGTTGGAACTTTACACCGAAGTGAAAGCGATTTGCGCCGCGATCTAAGGTGCCCTAATCGCCGCTCGTCACTTGACTGAGGCTATCAACCGCAACGCGCGCGGCTGCGATGTTGGTCAACGGCTGCTCGCTATCGCGCGGGCGCATGGTGATGACGTCCGCGGTGTGCCGTAGTTTGTCGGCGATCCAGTTGCGACGCTCGACGAACGTCTCCGGCTCGTAGGTCGCGCCGTTGGCCAGGCGCTTATCTTCGCGTTTCGAGGTCCATAGCAAAACCGGGCCGACCACGGATCGCACCACGCGGGTGAACGTTCCGAAGGCGCCTTCGATTTCGCGCCGCAGTTCACGAATTCGCTTCGATATCGGCGGGTTGGTCGTGCGAAGCCGTTTCTCCATCGCCCAGAGCGCCGCATTGTAAGTGGTGCGCAACTTTCTGGCTTCCGCAGTGAAGCGACGGCGCACTCGCAGGTCGGGATCGTTGTGATAGCGCTTCCATCCCTGGAAGGTAGTCTCGCAGATGCGAAACAAGCTGGGACCGTTGCGCTCGAAGTCATGCCGGAAAGCCCAATCCAAAAATACCTTCGACTCGTCGCGCGAGATGGCGGCGTGCTTGTAGTTGAACTTGTACTGCCCGTGAATGTCAGCCAGGTCCACGTCGAGCATGCGGCCTTCTTGCTGCATTTGCGCGAACAGCGGCGTGCCCGGCACCGGCGTGTATAGCATGAACTGGTGAAAGTCGGTGCCGTGCGAGACCGCGTATTCGATCTCCGCATGAATGTTCTGGGGCGTGTGGTGCTCGAGGCCCACGATTGTCGAACCCAGGATCTTGATGCCGTGCTGGCGCAGCTCCGCCGCCAGCGCTCGCGTATCGGTATTCTTCAGTTTGGCGTAGCTGGAGTTGGGCGACTCGAGTCCCACCCAGATCCACGAAACGCCCAGTTGCACTAGTTCTTCCATGCTGTACTTGCGGATGGCATTCACCGACGAGAAAACATAGAGCGCCCAACTCTTGCCGGCTTCCTTCATGCGCGCCAGAAGTTGCATGGCGCGCGAGCGATTCAACAGGAAGTTTTCGTCCATCATGAAGAACGAACTCACGCCCAGGGAACGCTCCATCTGCTGCATGACATCGAAGAGCTGGTCTCCGGTTTCGTAGAAGTGAATGCTCTTGCCCTTGCCGCCGAAGAAGGAAGAGGTGGTGCAGAAGTTGCATCCCAGCGGGCATCCCACCGATGGGATGATGGTGGCGGCGGTATCGCATTTGCTGTCGGGCACGTGCATTCCCAGGATGCGGAAGCCAAAGCCGGAGACGATTTCCGGATGAGCGATCGGCGCTTCCGGATCTTCGCCAAGATAACGGCGCATCCAGGAGATGCCCTCGCCGCGAACGATGTAGTCGGCATCAATTAACGCATCCAGTCCGGGAATGGCAGCCACGTGTCCGCCCACGACGATGATGGAGTTGGGCGACAGGCGGCGGACCTGGCGGCACATCTCGCGCACCTTGCCGAAGTTCGGAATGATTCCAGAAATCCCAACAATGTCGTATTCGGAGGAGGTCAGTTCGCGCTGGAAGTCGTCGAGGGTGGGGAAGTCGAGCAGCGTGCTGGGCGCGGAGATGTTCCGCTGGATCATCATCAGTCCCCAGGAGCGGTGAAACATGCGCAGCGAGAAACTGCCTTGCTCGCGCGTCACCTGGTTGTGATACAGCTCCATGGGATTGATGGAGCGGCTGCCGAATTCGTCGTCCTGCGCATACGGGCCAAATACCGAACTCAGCAGCACCCGCGCCTGAGTCCCTTTGGGATGTGGAGTAATCCAAACAGAGTTTGATGTCGAAACCATGACTTTATCGTAGGGAACCGCTGGTATCGATTCTGTGATATGTGTGACACTCTGGTTGAAATGACAAAACTATTACATTGCTGATCATCTTGGGAAAACGAGACTGACACACCGGAATGCCGCTGATCGGAAACAGGGAACATCGGGACATCAATCCGTGGCTGATTGCCATCGCGGTCATGTCAAGCACATTTATGGAAGTGCTGGACACCACCGTGGTGAATGTCTCGCTGCCGCACATCGCGGGCAGCTTGTCAGCCAGCAACGACGAAGCCACCTGGACGCTCACCTCTTACCTGGTCGCCAACGCCATCATCCTTCCCATGACCGGCTGGCTGGCGGGCCGCTTCGGCAGAAAACGGCTGCTGATGCTCTCGGTGACCGGATTCACGGTNNGCGTCATTTCTGTGCGGGCTGGCGCCCTCGCTGCCGTTCCTCATTTTGTGTCGCGTAATTCAAGGCGCCTGCGGCGGCGGACTGCAACCGCTCTCGCAGGCCATCTTGTTGGAGTCGTTTCCGCCGGAGAAGCGCGGCCAGGCAATGGCGTTCTGGGCCCTCGGCATCGTGGTGGCGCCCATGCTCGGTCCGGTGGCGGGAGGCTGGCTTACCGATAACTACAGTTGGCGCTGGGTCTTCTACATCAACGTGCCGATCGGGGTCGCCTCCCTGGTCCTGACGCAGCTGTTCATCTTCGATCCGCCTTATCTGCGACGCGGAAAAACCGGCATCGACTATTGGGGAATTGGCCTTCTGGCGGTGGGCATCGGAAGCCTTCAGATCATGCTCGACAAGGGGCAGGAAGCCGATTGGTTTGGTTCGCGCTTTATCGTCACGCTCTGCATCCTGGCGGTGGGAGGACTGACTGCGCTGATCATTCGCGAACTGAACGCCAAGCATCCAGTGCTGGATCTCACCGTGTTCAAGTATCGCTCGTTTGCCATCGGCACATTTCTGATGACCCTGATTGGGTTCGTGCTGTACGGCAGCACGGTGTTATTGCCGCTGCTGATGCAAGTGCTGCTGGGCTACACGGCGACCCACGCCGGCATCACCAACCTGCCGCGCGGCCTGGCGTCGTTCCTGATCATGCCGATCGTCGGGCGCTTGATCGGCAAATTCGATCAGCGGAAGTTGCTTGGGGTCGGCCTGGTAGCCTCCGCCTATGCCATGTGGTCGCTCTCCCGCTTCAGCCTGGACGTAGCTTCCGTGGATTTCTGGTGGCCGCTCCTGATTCAAGGTGCCGCGCTGGGTTTTGTCTTCGTGCCGCTCACCACCATCACCAATGGCACGATTCCGAATGAGCGCATGGGCAATGCCACCAGCTTATTCAACCTGATGCGAAACATTGGCGCCAGCATTGGGATCGCCTCGGTCGAGACCTTGCAGTTCCGCAATCAGCAGAAACACATCGCCACACTGAGTGCGCATGTCTATCCGGAAAATAGTGCCGCCCACAAGCTGTTCGAAAGCCTGAAAGCATTATTCATGGGCCAGGGTTCGAGTGCTGCCACTGCAACCCAGCAGGCCTATCAGTCGATGTGGGGAATGGTGCAACGACAGGCGGCAATACTGTCTTATAACGACACGTTTTTCTTCATGGCCATGATGTTCGTTGCCATGATTCCGTTCCTGTTCCTGCTGAGGAAGCCGAAGCCAGGAAAAGCCGGAGCGGCGATGGTGCACTGAATGCCGGGCAGCAGCGTTGGGCTTTGTCCGTCGAGGATCATTACCACTGAGACACGGAGGGCACGGAGTTTTATCTCCGTGCCTCCGTGGTTAACTTTCTTCGCTATGGGGCGCCACAAACGTTGTTGACGTTACTGCGGCTGTGTCGCTTCCGTTGGCGGCTGCGAGAACCTCTGCAGACGCTGGTCAATGCGGGCCAATTGCTTCTCGCGCATCTGGTCGGCCTTGGTGCGCTGATCGGCGGTCAGCACCTGAGTGTAGATCTGGTGTTGGATAGACGCTTTCTGGACCATCAATTGGGCCATCGCTTGCGACTGTTGATTGGCAATCGCTTGCACCTTGGCCTGGTCGAAGGCGCCGTTCGCCGTGACGGCCAGCATGGCCTTGCGGTTTTCCGCAAGTTGCTGCATCAGCGGACGTGTGCTCGCGCGCTGCGACTGCATCATGGTCTTGACCTGTTGCTTTTGGGCATCCGTCAGGTTAAGCTCGCGGGCCATAAAGCCCATGTGACCATGCCGGTGCCCACTCCATCCCGAAGCACCCGCTGCATCATTCTGCTGCGCGTACGAGAGCATCGCCGCGCCACACAGCACCAGCGCTAACAACGCCACCGCGACGCTCCAAAACTTGGTTTTCATAATCTTCTCACTTCCTCCTTGACAGTTCGTCTGTCATGTATTGGAACCCCGGCAACTCGATTTCGACGGTAAAGTCTGGTAACACAAGTGTTAAGTTTTGTGTTGCGGTCCCTCGCTCAACCTGACCTACGCAAAACCACCGGTCTACAGACTATTGCTGGATCGGGAGCGAAGAGTTCCCGAAGTTTGCGGTGGGTGGCCCGGGTCTCGCGATTTTCGAGACCCGGGAAGTCGGTCATTGATCACTTGGATAGGGTGCTCGCCAACCCATCCGAAGCAATAACTGCTTCTACGTCGTAGTCGCCCAGTCTCGAAAGGCGCGAGACCTGGGGCACCCGGCGATGTTTTGCGTCCGCAGGCCTCTCATGCCATGTCCACCCTTCTTGTGAGGAGCATCACATTTGCAAGTGACTGTTGTCATAGGGGGTTGGACAATCCTCGCCGTACGCTTTCAACCACCCTAAGACTAGACTATCCGATGAAGGTGAACCGTGAAACGACTTGTACTCCCCATCCTTGTGGTTGTTGCCCTCTTCGTCACAACAGGATTTGCCCAGAACCTTACCCTGGGCTTTACCGTCTCCAACACGGGGGCCCTCAATGTGGACTCCGTGGAGCAGCTACACGGCTTCGAACTCTGGCGCGATCAGGTGAACGCTGCCGGAGGCATCAAGGCCGGCGGCAAGAGCTACAAGGTCCAGTTCGTCAGCTACGATGACGAATCCAACAGCAAGCGCGTGCAGCAGCTTTACTCGCGCATGATCCTGCAGGACAAAGCCGATTTTCTGTTCAGCCCATACTCGTCGAGTCTGACCGCCACCGCCGCCATCGTGACCGAGCAGTATGAAAAGATCATGCTGACCACCGGCGCTGCGGAAGGCAAGACCTATACGCTGGGCAATCATTACCTGTTCCAGATGTTCACCCCAGGAGCGGAATACCTGAAGGGCGTTTTGGACATGCTGAAGACCAAGGACCCGAAGGCGGCGGTTGCGTTCGTCTATGAGGACTCCTCGTTCTCGGTAGCAGTGGTCAATCCCGCTAAGGCCTATGCCCAGCAGCTCGGATTCAACGTGGCCTTCAGCGAAGCCTACGCCCCTAACACCACCGATTTCAGCGCCATCATCGACAAGGTGATCGCGTCGAAGTCCACCGTCCTACTGGGTGGAGGACACTACGCCGACGGTTCCACCCTGGCGCGGCAAGTTTACAGCCACAAAGTTCCGCTGAAGATGATTACCCTGCTGGTGGCCCCCGACAGTCCGCAGTGGGGCGAGCTGGGCGATGCCGCTGTGGGCGTGATCGTGCCCTCGCAGTGGGAGCCCCAGACCGCCTTCAAGGCGCAATATGGACCGAGCGGCGCCGATTTTGCCAAGGCGTACACCGCGAAGTACAACGCTCCGCCCAGTTACGAATCGGCGGGCGGCTACGCCTCCGGCCTGGTCCTGCAACGCGCCATTGAACAGGCAGGCAGCACCGACACGGCGAAAGTAGCGGCGGCGCTGAATGCCACCGACATCACAACGTTCTATGGCCGCAGCAAGTTTGCGACAGAGGCCAATCAGCATGGTTTGCAGGTGGGCCATGCCATGGTCCTGGCACAATGGCAGAAGGACAAGTCCGGGAAGCTGGTGAAGCAGGTGGTCTGGCCGCTGGCTGCCAAGAGCGCCAATCTGGTGTATCCGATCCACTAATTTTGCAGTACATTGATTGACGAATGTTGCGCGCCACACCGGCGAACGATGCGGCGCAAAGGGTGAGAAATGTCTGGCATTCTCGCTTCCATGAT
>PLBW01000034.1 GCA_003135475.1 Acidobacteriaceae bacterium | reverse complement strand
ATCGTGCCCACTAACAACGGAAAGGTCGATGCCTTCGCCAATGGGATCACGCAACTGATCCTCGACATCTCCGGCTTCTTTGCGCCGTAGGCCGGCAGTCTGCCAATATTCGGATCGCTCACTTGAACGAAAGTGCTATGCGGAGAAACAGAGTGTCAGCCTATAATGGTTGTCGAGACTAGATTTATTAAGGTGTATCGTTGGACTGCCTGTTCTCGGCGGCATCGCCCACTAACACCGATTGGCAAAACCTGAATGGCTGGAAGTACGAGTCGCCGCGCCCCTGGAGCCACTGGCGCCGCATGGAGATTTGGGCCATTGTATTCGCATGCTGCTGTGCATCCGCATCATGGATCTAAAGTAAGATTCCGCCTAACCGGCGCGCTCCTCCTGGTGCTGGCCTGCATGATCTGGGGAGGGCCGCGCGCTCACGCCCAAGGCCAAGCCCAAATCCAAGCCCAAGCCCAATCCCAAGGTGCACAGCCGAACATGGGTCCTGGGCTTCCAGGAACTGCGATCGCCCAGCGAGCTGGTGCAAATATCCACGTCACCATTCTCGACGAAAACAAGAAGCCTTTGAAACAGCAGTCGCTGGTCAGGGTCACCAGCCAGGCGACCGGCGCGGTGTTCTTCCAGACCACGAGCGCCGGGGAGGCGAAGTTTACCGATCTTCTGCCGGCAAAATACCTGATCGAGGTGGGCGCCTCCGGGTATTTTGCCGTGCATGAGCAGATCGCGATTACCGGTATCGCCTTCGATGTTAATGAGACAGTGTCATTGGTGCGCGATCCGGCGGCCGTAGACCTCAAGTTGAAAGACCCAGGCCAGCTTCCATCCAAGGCCCGCAAAGAAGCCGAGAAGGGTGTGCTGGCGCTGGAACTCTCAAACTTCACCGAGGCCCGCAAGCATCTGGAGGCTGCCAATCACCTGCATCCCGCGAGTTCTTCCATCAACTTCCTTCTGGGATATCTGGCCCTCCAGCAAAAGGACCCGGACCACGCCTTGTTCTACCTGACGGCCGCGATCAAACTTGATCCGAGTAACCTGCAAGCACAAAATCTTCTGGGACAGATTTACTACAAACGCGGCGATTATGCGCGCGCTATTGAAGCAGAACAGATCGTGATCGCCAGCCAGGGGCAGTCTCTGATAGCGCGCAACATATTGGCGAACTCCTATTTGAAGCTGAGGCAGTTCGAGAAAGC
Organism: Acidobacteriaceae bacterium; assembly: GCA_003135475.1. GTDB lineage: Bacteria > Acidobacteriota > Terriglobia > Terriglobales > Acidobacteriaceae > Bog-257. The sequence goes on along the minus strand of PLBW01000034.1, from coordinate 3,188 downwards.
TCGCGAGAATTCGCAGTGGATCGTAGATAGAGGGGGCAGCGAGGGGGCGTCGGCCCGGCTGGTCCTGGGGCAGGCGCTCGCCGGTTTACACAAGGATGAGGCGGCCATCCAAACTCTGACGGCTTACCTCGACGGACAGCCCGCGAGTTCGGTGGCTCCCCAGGTTCGGCAACTGCTTACCCAGCTAAAACGACAGGTATCGCAGGGCGCCACTGGCGCCAATGCCAACATCGCAGTCGGCGACCCGGAACTCTCGGAGGAGAGCGAAGCCCTCGCTGGAAACGCAGGAATGCCCCTCGACATAGATGCACAGAGGCCCTCCGTAGCGGCCGGGGTCCAGTGTCCCGCAGACATTCTACAAACGGCCGCGAACCCATCCAAGCAGTTGCTCGATAGCCTTTCACAGTTCTCAGCGATCGAGCATATGGTCCATGAGAACATTTCCCCGCAAGGAACTCCGAGAAATCGCCAGACACGGCAATTCAATTACGTGGTTTCCATCAGCGAGCCCGCACAAGGCTCGTTGATCATTCAGGAGTATCGCGACTCTGCCGGCGGCGAGCTGGATATGCCGGACAAGATTACCACCACCGGGCTGCCGGTCCTGGCGATTGCCTTCCACCCGCTTTTCCGCGATGACTTCGACATGCGCTGCGAAGGTCTCGGCGATTGGAATGGGCAACCGGCATGGCTGGTGCACTTCCAACAAATTGAAGAAAAACCCAGCCGGCTGCGAAGGTACGTGGTGAGTGGAAACAACTATCCGGTCCGACTAAAAGGACGGGCCTGGATTCAGGCCGACAATCTCCAGATCGTTCATCTGGAAACCGATCTGGTGCGGGGTATTCCCGAGATTTACCTGATGACCGAACACACCAGCGTAACCTACGGCCCGGTGCAATTCAAAAGGCGGGGTGCCGACTTGTGGCTGCCGCAGAATGCGGAACTGTACGTGCACTTTGCCAAGCGACGCTTCCACCGCAGCGAGACCTTTGACCATTTCATGCTTTTCGCGACCGACGCTGTCGATAAAGCCACGCTTCCCAAGACCGGGTCCAGCCGAATTCCGCCCGCCGCTCCCGCCGCTACATCACGCCCGTAGCCCGCGCCCGAATCCTCCTCCAACTGGATGGGAAGAGATCGTCGCCCGCGGCCTGGAAGCGCACCTTGGTTCGAGAATCTGAGTGCAGGTTGGTGGTCAGGAGATACCCCTCTGTGATTGCCGCCGCCAACTGCCATCCCTGGTTGGTAGTGTCCTAAACTTGCGTTGAAAAACTATCGACCCAAAGGCTAGCCCAAAAGTGGCACGATGGAAGGGGTCGTCAGTGGTCTGGACAGCGCACTTCGTGGTCAGTAAGATTTCTCGACGCTTCCGAGTCTGTTCCGTGCAGGTTCTTGCTCGGAGTGGGGCAAGAGAGCGGCCATATCGCTCCAAAGACGTTTCCTGGGTAAGCAGCCGCTCTCCCTTGCCACTATAAAGTCGCAGCCCGCGACGGAATGCAATTGCAACCGATTGCTGTTTTTTATCAACGCAAGTTTAGCCCACTACCCTCTGGTTTGTGATAATGATCGCGGCCCTGTATCATGAGAATAGCCAAACCTGAATAGAGTTCAGCAACCTCCCGGGAAATTCATGCCTGCCGGGGAACCTCCCCGTTCTCTATTGCTCGGCCATAGTCCACTGGCGCCTAGGAAGGTCACCAGGGGATTTGTGCGCCCATATCACGAAAGTTCCAGACTGAAGGAGTACTACTCATGCAAGGCAAGAGACTTCCCATCGGATTCAGGGTGGGCCTGGCGATCTTTACTGTGGCCCTGTTTGTGACCAGCACCTGGGCGGATATCCACGACACGGTGTTGCATAACTTCAACAATAACGGCACGGACGGGGCTTATCCCCAGGCCGGCCTGATCGTCGATGCCGCCGGCAATCTTTACGGCACGACCAACAGTGGCGGCACTTACACCTACGGGACGGTGTTCGAGTTGACGCCCGCAGCGGGCGGAGGCTACACGGAGAAGATCCTGCATAATTTCACCAACGGTGCGGACGGGGGTAATCCCCAGTCTGGCCTGATCCTCGATGGCGCCGGCAATCTCTACGGTACGACCTACGTAGGCGGCGCGTACTGCTGCGGAACGGTGTTCGAGTTGACCCCCGCAGGGGGCGGAACCTGGAACGAGAAGGTGCTGTACAGCTTCGGCAGCGGCAACACGGCTTATCCCACCAGCGGCCTGATCTTCGATGGCGCCGGCAATCTCTACGGTACAACGTTGCAGGGCGGCCCTGCCCAAGGCGGAGCTGTCTTCGAGTTGTCGCCCGCCGGGGGCGGGACCTGGACGGAGAGGGACCTGCACGACTTCGGCGCTCTCAGCAGCGGGATTTTTCCAGTTGGCGGCGTGGTCTTCGATGGCGCCGGCAATCTCTACGGCACTACGTCCACGGGTGGCGGCGCTTCCAACGGGACGGTGTTCGAGTTGACCGCAGGAAGCTGGACCATGAGGATCCTGCACAACTTCACCGGCGGCAACGATGGGGATTTCCCCCTCGCCGGCCTGGTCTTCAACGGCGGCAATCTTTACGGCACCACGTCCGGCAACGATTCCGGCTGGGGGACGTTGTACGAGTTGACGCCGGCAGGGGGCGGAAACTGGAGCTACCAGGTGGTGCATAACTTCGGCACCGGCAACGACGGCTCTACTCCCTACGCCGGGCTGATTGCCGATAGCTCGGGCAATCTCTACGGCACGACGCTCTCTGGCGGCACTTACGGCGGCGGGACGGTGTTTCGATTTAATGCCCACGGAGAGCTAGTGCTGCATAGCTTCGGCCCCGCCGACGGGTCTGGCCCCGCGGCTAGCCTGATCTTCGATGCCACCGGCAATCTTTACGGCACGGCCGAGTTTGGCGGCACTCACGGCGTCGGAATGGTTTTCCAAGTCATACCTCCGATTGCGCTTCAATTTGTCACGGTCACTCCCTGCCGGTTGGTGGACACGCGGCCGCAAAATGGCGGCAGCGGCCCGATTCCCGGTGGTACCTTCCAGGACTTTCCCATTTCCGGTGCTCCCAACTGTGGGATTCCCGCCTCCGCAGCCGCCTATTCGCTCAACGTCACAGTGGTTCCGCAGGGATCTCTGGGCTACCTGACGATATGGCCTGCCGGACAGCCGCAGCCGGTGGTTTC